>PLSK01000140.1 GCA_003165155.1 Mycobacterium sp.
CTGATTATTGCCGGTGAGCCCGATCCCGATGTCGTTGTTGCCGGTGTTTCCGATCCCGATGTTGTTGTTGCCGGTGTTTCCGTACCCGCTGTTTGCGTTACCGGTGTTTCCGCCGCCGATGTTGCTGTTGCCTTGGTTTCCGAGGCCGGCGTTGGAGTTGCCTTGGTTTCCGAGGCCTTGGTTACCGCCGCCGCCTGACGAGCCGGCGTTACCGAAGCCGATGTTGTTGTTGCCGGCGTTTCCGCTGCCGAAGTTGGAGTTGCCGGTGTTTCCGACGCCAACGTTGTGGTCGCCGATGTTTCCGCTGCCCAAGTTGGAGTTGCCGGTGTTTCCGAGGCCGACGTTTCCGCTGCCGGTGTTTCCGCTGCCCAGGTTGGAGCCGCCCTGGTTACCGACACCCAAGTTGGTGCCCGGGGTCGTGTTGGGCGCCGCAGGCGTCGCCGACGCCAACGCCTGGGCGGGTGCATTCACCGCGTTCAGCAAATTCTGCTGGACGTTGGCGGCCTCGGCGCTGACATACTGACCCACCCCGGCGCCTAAGGCACTCACGAACTGCGTATGAAACGCCTGCGCTTGAGCACTGACAGCCTGAAACTCCTGGCCGAAGTTGCCGAACGCCCCCGCGATCGCGGCCGATACCTCGTCCGCAGCCGCAGCCGCTATCCCAGTCGTGCGGGGCGCCGCCCCCGTGGTGGCCGCGCTCAACGCGGAGCCAATGCCCCCCAAATTCCCGGCCGCCGCCGCCACACTGTCCGGCACCACACTGAGAAACGACATAGCCCATCTCCTCCACGCTGAGGCCCGATTCGTCGATCGCCCGGGCTGGCCGACCCTAACCTCTCGTGACACTACGGCTGCTCGGCCTATTACACGAGACTTTTCACAGAAAAAATGTGACGAACCGCACACCATGCCTTTGTTGGCCGGGCAAGCGCCTGGTTGATCGCCCCCGTGAGTCAACAATTGACCGGTCAGGCTATGTGGACGACAACTGGAGATTGAGGGTAGTAAGCCCGATATAACGCTGTCAGTGTTGCCGAAGCTCGAGTTATCTGCGCCGCTCTCGAAGCCCGTGTTACCGCCGCCCGCGTTCCCAGCGCCGCGGTGATGCCTTCGCGCGACATCCTTGGGCTTATGGGCAGACCCGGCGTGCCGAGCAAGCGCTTGGTTGATAGGCTGACGGGGTGGAGCGAGTGGCCGGTCAGGCCAACAGCCGACGAGACGAGTTGCTTGAGCTCGCCTCGGCCATGTTCGCCGAGCGCGGCTTGCGCGCCACCACCGTGCGCGATATCGCGGACGGCGCCGGCATCCTGTCCGGCAGTCTGTATCACCACTTCTCCTCCAAAGAGGAGATGGTGGACGAGCTGCTGCGCGGCTTCCTGGACTGGTTGTTCGCCCGTTACAACGAAATCATGGACACCGAGGCCAATCCCCTGGAGCGGCTCAAGGGACTCTTCATGGCGTCGTTCGAAGCGATCGAGCACCGGCATGCCCAGGTCGTCATCTATCAGGACGAGGCCCAACGGCTGTCGTCGCAACCACGGTTCTCCTACATCGAGGACATGAACCGCCGACAACGCAAGATGTGGGTCGAGTTGCTCAATCAGGGCACGGACCAGGGCTACTTCCTTCCCGACCTCGACGTCGACCTGGTCTACCGCTTCATCCGTGACACCACGTGGGTGTCGGTGCGCTGGTACCAACCCGGCGGCCCACTCACCGCACAGCAGGTGGGCCAGCAATACCTCGCCATCGTCCTTGGCGGAATTACAACGGGATAAAAGAGATTAAACAAAAGCAAGACCGAAGAAGGAGTCTGAAATGCCCGAGGCGTACGTCATCGATGCTGTACGTACCGCAGTTGGCAAGCGCAATGGCGCACTGGCCGGGGTACATCCCGTCGACCTGGGTGCTCATGGGTGGCGCGGGCTGCTGGACCGGGTCGACGTAGACCCCGCCGCTGTTGAAGATGTGATCGCCGGTTGTGTCGACGCCATTGGGGGGCAGGCGGGTAACATCGCCCGACTCTCGTGGCTGGCAGCCGGCTATCCCGAAGAGGTTCCCGGTGTCACCGTGGATCGGCAATGCGGCTCCAGCCAACAGGCGATTTCCTTTGGCGCGCAGGCGATCATGGCTGGTACGGCCGACCTCATCGTGGCCGGTGGCATGCAGAACATGAGCCAGATCCCGATCTCGTCGGCGATGACGGTTGGCGAGCAGTTCGGGTTCACCTCGCCGACCAACGAATCTAAGCAGTGGCTGCACCGGTACGGCGATCAAGAGATTTCGCAGTTTCGTGGCTCGGAGATGATCGCCGAGAAGTGGAACCTGTCGCGTGAAGAAATGGAGCAGTACGCGCTGATCAGCCACGAGCGCGCGTTCGCGGCGATCCGCAGCGGCCACTTCGACAACGAAATCATCACTGTCGAAACAGGGTCCGGCCCGTTCCGAGTCGACGAGGGCCCACGCGAGTCGTCGCCGGAGAAGTTGGCCGGCCTGAAGACATTGGTCGAGGGCGGCCGGCTGACCGCGGCGATGGCCAGTCAGATTTCCGACGGAGCCAGTGCGGTGTTGCTGGCCTCCGAGCAAGCTGTCAAAGACCACAAGCTGACGCCCCGCGCCCGCATCCACCACATCAGTGCCCGCGGCGCCGACCCGGTATTCATGCTCACCGGGCCCATCCCGGCCACCCGGTACGCGCTGGAGAAGGCCGGGCTGTCAATCGACGACATCGACACGGTCGAGATCAATGAGGCGTTCGCGCCGGTTGTATTGGCTTGGCTCAAGGAGATCAAGGCTGACCCGGAGAAGGTCAACCCCAGCGGCGGCGCGATCGCCCTCGGTCACCCCCTGGGTGCTACCGGCGCCAAGCTCTTCACCACCATGCTCAACGAGCTCGAGCGCATCGGCGGCCGCTACGGCTTGCAGACGATGTGCGAGGGCGGCGGCACCGCCAACGTCACCATCATCGAGCGGCTCTAAAGCCTGACGACGGGAGGCGATCATGGGAACACCCGCTGAAACCCAGGGTGTGATCCGCAGTCTCATTCCCGCCCGAATTGACCGGCTGCCGTGGTCGCCGTTTCACACGCGGATGGTGATCGCGCTCGGTGTGGCCTGGATTCTCGATGGTCTCGAGATCACCGTGGCCAGCGCGGTGGCCGACACGCTCACCGAGCCGCAGACGCTCGGTTTGTCTTCGGCGGCAGTCGGGCTCGTCGCCACCGTGTACCTGGCCGGCGAGGTGGTCGGCGCGCTGTTCTTCGGGCGCCTGTCGGACAAGCTCGGCCGGCGCAACCTCTTCATGATCACCTTGGGTGTCTACCTTGTGGGGAGCGGTCTCACCGCGTTGACCCTGGGCAATAGCGCGGGCTGGATCTTCTTCCTTTACGTCACCCGGTTCATCGCCGGCATGGGAATCGGCGGGGAATACGCTGCCATCAATTCGGCGATCGACGAGCTGATCCCGGCCCGCTTCCGGGGCAGAGTCGACATCGCGGTCAACGGCACGTACTGGGCCGGCGCGATCCTCGGCACAGTCGGCACGTTCGTCTTGCTGAAGGAGATCGACCTGAGCCTGGGCTGGCGGCTCGCCTTCCTGATCGGCCCGGTCCTGGGCCTGGTCATCCTGCTGGTGCGGCGGAACTTGCCGGAAAGCCCGCGCTGGCAGGTCATGAACGGCCGAGTGGAGGAAGCCGAACGCTCGATCTCCTACATCGAGCACGAGGTGGAGTCCACCGGTGTCACGCTGCCCGCGGTCGACGACAGCAAGGCCATCGCGCTGCGACCCACCGCAAGGATCGGCTACCTGGCGCTCACGCGAGTGCTTTTCCGCGATTACCCGAGCCGGTCCGTGCTGGGCGCCGCACTCATGATCAGTCAGTCGTTCCTGTACAACGCGATCTTCTTCACCTACACCCTGGTGCTCGGCAAGTTCTACGGAGTGCCTTCGGGGTCGGCGCCGCTGTATCTGATCGCGTTCGCCGTTGGAAACCTCGCGGGGCCATTGACCCTCGGGCACTTCTTCGACACCATCGGCCGCAGGAAGATGATCACGGGCACGTACCTGCTNNGTTACCCAGACCATTGTTTGGTGCGTCATCTTCTACTTCGCGTCGGCCGGGGCCAGCGCGGCCTACCTCACCGTGAGCGAGATCTTTCCGCTGGAGGTTCGAGCGAAGGCGATCGCGGTGTTCTTCGCGATCGCCCAGTGCTTCGGCGCCCTCGGTCCGGTCATCTACGGCGCGCTGATCGGCGGTGGTTCCCAACGCTTCCCGCTATTCCTGGGCTACTTGCTCGGCGCGGGAGTGATGATGGGTGGCGGACTGGTCGCCTGGTTCCTCGCGGTCGACGCCGAAGGCAAGTCGCTGGAAGACGTCGCGACCCCACTGGCTGTCGCCGGCACGGGCCGACGGACGGGTTAGTCGGTACGAAGAACCAGCGCGGACGCCGCCTCTAGATGCTCGATCGCGTCGCGCACGATCGACTCGATCAGCTCGGCGCACGACGGCAGGTCATCGAGGATGCCGGCCACCTGTCCAGAAGCCAACACCCCGGCCTCGGTGTTGCCCTCGACCAGCCCGGCTTTCAGCAGCATCGGAGTGTTCGCGGCCATCACGACCTGCGACCAGCTCAGCTCCTTGCCATGACGCATCGCAAGACCGTCGGTGATCATCGACCGCCAGGTCATCTGCGACATCTGCTTGAACTTGCCGGCGTTACGCACCGCCGCCGTGAAACCCCGTGCTCGCGAACCGCTTTCCAGCTTCTCTACCAGCCCGGTGCGCAGCACCCGGTGTGGCATGCCGTCGACACGGGTGGTGACCACTGTGCCGTCCAGCGCGGCATCCAGATAGCGTCGTTTGACCGACTCGGGCACGGTGGAGTCCGAGGTCAACAGAAACCGTGTCCCCATCGCCACGCCGGCCGCACCATAAGACAAGGCGGCCGCAAGGCCGCGGCCGTCGAAAAATCCGCCCGCGGCGATAACCGGGATTCCGGTGCCCTTGACGGCGTCCAGCACGGACGGCAGCAGCAGCGTTGTGGCGACGGGTCCGGTGTGGCCGCCGCCTTCGCCGCCCTGCACGATCATCGCGTCCGCCCCCCAGCCCGCGACCTTGCGCGCATGCTTGGCCGCACCGATCGACGGGATCACCACCGCTCCAGCTTCTTTGAGCCGAGAAATCAGTTCGGGCTTCGGTGCCAGCGCAAACGACGCGACCTTGACGCCCTCGCGGATCATCAACTCGACGCGGTCGCCCGCGTCGGCAGCGTCAGCGCGCATGTTCACGCCGAACGGCTTATCGGTGGCGGCCTTGACCTTGCCGATGGCTGTCGCCAGCTCGTCCAGCGTCATGGTGGCGGACGCCAGGATGCCGAGTCCGCCCGCGTTGGCCGTGGCCGAAACCAGTCGCGCCCCGGCCACCCAGCCCATCCCGGTCTGGACCACAGGGTGCTCGACGCCGACCAGCTCGGTCAGCGGCGTGCGTAACTTCACGACCGTATCTCTTTATCCCGCAATGCCTTCGGGTCGATATCCTCGCGGATAAGGCGCAGTTCCGTATCGGTCGGCAGCCTGGTCTCTTCGGCCTCGTCCAGGCCATACACCTCGAACGAGGTCGCTTCACGGACCTCTTCGGGCGACACCCCGGGGTGCAGGCTCAGTGCCCGCATTGTGCCGCCCGGGCTCCCGAAATCGAACACCCCGAGGTTGGAGACCACTCGGTAGACGTTCGCGAACCGAAACGCCGGGTTGTCGGCGTCGATCTTGTCGGTGCCGATTCCGCACACGACATCGACGGTCTCGCAGAACACCCGTTTGGAATGACTGCCGACCCAGTAGCTGGTCGCGTGGTTGATCGCATTTCCCGGCGCACCGCGTAGGCCGAACATTTGCCGGGTGGGGTGTTGTAGCGGCCCGAACGCCGAGAGGTTCTGATTGCCATAGCGATCAATCTGATTGGCGCCCATCACGACATGCCTGCGTCCCCAGGCCAGCGTCTCGAATACCCGGCCGAACGGCATCCAGCCTTCGACGGCTCCGGTCTTACCCAGTGCCGGGGTGTCCGCGAGCAGCTGTGCTTCGCCGTCGGTCAGTGCGATGTCGGGGGAGAAGGTCAATCGCGCCAGCCTTGCTCCGACGGCGGCCATATTCGCCATCGGGCTGACCATGATCTCGCCTGCGTCCCGGAACAACTCGGCGCAGGCTACCGCGCATACTTCGGCTCGGGTGCTCATGATCGGGCCTCCTCTGCGAAAGCGCGCACGGCCGCCTGGTATTCGGCCTCGCCGCCCGANNCGTAATCCGGGGCGGCGGTGGTGAAATGGGCGCCATTGGGTGCTTCTACCACCGAATCAACCATCATCCGGTTTACCAGTAGCGCCTGTGGGGGCACGGCTTTGACCAACTCTTGAGTCGAAACCACCCGCTCGACCGATAAGTAGCGCCTTTCGGCGGCCATCAGGAAAAGGTCGTCGAAGTATGGGTCGATACCGGTGTAGGCCGCATTGCCCTGGCTGTCACCAAGATTGAGATGCACGAAGGCTGCGTCCAGTCGCAGCGCCGGCATGGCGATCAACGTCTCGTGACCACCGGCGGGCGCCGGGTACGGGCTGGTCACCGTCTGTAGTTCGCCTTCCCAGAAGTCCGGGACCGAACTGCCCAATCCGGCGCGGATGGGCAGGAACGGCAGCCGCTGGGCCGCCGCCTGCAATCCGCAGCGCAGCATGCCCTCGTCCATTTCACGGGCCTCGATTGACCCGGTGGTGCGCGCCTTGGCGAACCACGGGTCGTAGAACGGCGGCGAGTCCAGCGAGACGAACCCGTAGTAGACGCGCTTTACCTTGCCCGCCGAGCAGAGCAGTCCCAGGTCCGGTCCGCCGTAGGTGACGACGGTTAGATCGGTGACATCGGTGCGCAATATGGCACGGACGAAGGCCATCGGCTTGCGTCGTGATCCCCANNTTCGCCGTGCCGGCGAACGCATCGCGGTGCTCGTCGGACACCCCGGCAAGGTTGAGCTCGAAGGTAAAGCCTTGTTCCATGCGGTAACTCGAGTTGACCCGTTGCACGTCGATCAAATTGAGGGCCTCCTTCGCCGCGCGGATGACCCGGGTGTCTTTGGCGGCGATGTCGCGGGCCACCTGTAACGCGGCCTCATCAAGCTCGGCGCGGGGCACCACCTCATGCACCGAACCGAAATGGTGCAAGGTGGCGGCGTCGACGGTGGCAGCAGTGAAGAAAAGCCGCCGCATCATGTGTTGTGGCACCAGTCGCGATAGGTGGGTGGCCGCGCCGAGCGCGCCACGCTCCACCTCCGGCAGCCCGAAGGTGGCGTCGTCGGAGGCGACGATGACATCGGCGTTGCCGACCAGTCCGATGCCGCCGCCTACGCAGAATCCGTTGACCGCGGCGACGACCGGAACCGCGCATTCGTAAACCGCGCGGAATGCGGCGAAGCAGCCGCGATTGGCGTCGATAAGCGCGCCGAATCCTTCGGTGCGCTGCATCTCTTTTATGTCCACCCCGGCGTTGAAGCCGCGGCCCTCGGCACGCAGGATCACCACGTGGGTGTCGAGGCGATTGCCGGCGGCGGTAATCGCGTCGGCGAGTTCGAACCAGCCTTGCGAGGGAATGGCGTTAACGGGCGGGTAGTCAACGGTCACCGCGACTATGCCCGGTTCAGTAGTGGTGGTTGCGATCGTCATTGCACTTCCTGGTGAGGGTAGCTACCTAAGCAAGCACTTGCTTGGTACGCTAGCACAGTGNNGCCATCAATTTGGGATTGGCCGATCGGGTGGTTTTGGTCACCGGCGGCGTTCGCGGGGTGGGTGCCGGTATCAGTTCGGTTTTCGCCAAGCAAGGCGCGACCGTGGTGACGTGCGCGAGACGCGCGGTCGAGGGCTTGCCCTATGAATTCCACTCGTGCGACGTTCGCGACGAGGAAGCTGTCGCGGCGTTGATGGACGCGATCGTCGAGCGGCATGGACGCCTTGACGTCGTCGTCAACAACGCCGGAGGCTCGCCGTACGTTCTGACGGCCGATTCCAGTGCGAAGTTCAATCGCAAGATCATCGAGCTCAATCTCATTGGTGGGCTGTTGGTTTCGCAATGCGCCAACGAGAAGATGCAGGTCCAGTCGGGCGGCGGGTCCATCGTCAACATCTGCAGCCTCAGTGGCCGGCGGCCATCGCCGGGCACCGGCGCATACGGGGCGGCCAAGGCCGGCCTGGAGAGCCTCACGCAGACACTGGCCGTGGAGTGGGGGCCCAAGGTCCGAGTGAACGCGTGTGTGGTCGGCATGGTTGAAACCGAGCAGGCCGAGCTGTTCTATGGCGATGCCGCGTCGATCGCCGCGATCTCCAAGAATGTGCCACTGGGCCGACTGGCCATGCCTGAGGACGTCGGTTGGGCCGCGGCATTTTTGGCATCGGATATCGCGTCCTACATCAGCGGCGCTTCGTTGGAGGTGCACGGCGGCGGCGAGCCACCGCACTATCTGGCGACAACGACCGCGAGTGCGGTCAAGTAGAGGAGACGAGGAAAATGGGTAGAAAATGGGGCTAGTTGACGGTCGGGTGGTCATCGTCACGGGAGCGGGCGGCGGCATTGGGCGCGCGCATGCGTTGGCTTTCGCCGCCGAAGGTGCGCGGGTGGTGGTCAACGACATCGGAGTAGGGCTGGACGGTTCGCCCGCCGGCGGCGGCAGCGCCGCGCAGGGCGTGGTCGACGAGATCACCGCTGCCGGCGGCGAAGCCGTGGCCAACGGCTCCAACATCGCGGACTGGGATCAAGCGGCCGGCCTCGTCAAGACCGCCGTCGAGACGTTCGGTGGTTTGGACGTCCTGGTGAATAACGCCGGGATCGTGCGCGACAGAATGATGGCCAACACGAGTGAAGAAGAATTCGACGCCGTCATCGCCGTACACCTCAAGGGCCATTTCGCGACCATGCGGCACGCCGCGTCGTATTGGCGCGGGCTGTCCAAAGAGGGCAAAACCGTTGATGCGCGGATCATTAACACCAGTTCGGGCGCGGGCCTGCAGGGCAGCGTCGGGCAGGGGAACTACAGTGCCGCCAAGGCCGGCATAGCGGCGATGACGCTGGTTGCCGCGGCCGAGATGGGTCGTTACGGCGTCACCGTAAACGCGATCGCGCCGTCGGCCCGCACCCGGATGACGGAAACCGTCTTTGCGGAGATGATGTCGACGCAAGGCGACGAGTTCGATGCCATGGCACCGGAAAACGTGTCGCCACTGGTGGTCTGGCTGGGCAGCGCGGAATCGCGGGATGTCACCGGCCAGGTCTTCGAGGTCGAGGGCGGCAAGATCCGGATCGCGGAAGGCTGGGCACACGGCCCGCAGCTCGATAAGGGGGCGCGCTGGGACCCGGCCGAACTGGGACCCGTCGTCAGCGATCTGCTCGCCAAGTCGAGGCCACCGGTCCCCGTATACGGGGCTTAGAGCGGCTAGAGCGCTACGGTAATAAAGTCAAGGCGCCAGAGGGATTGAAATAGTCCGAGCGCAAATTTTTCGGTGGCACCCACGCTGCCTGTCGGCGATCGCCGGCTCTGCATTACGCACTCGGCAATGTCTCGAATTGTGCGACGCCCATCTATAAACTCCGCAAAGGGCAACTGCGCAGCGCTCAGATTCAGACGCCAATCCGACTTAAAGATCTCGGCGCCTGAAATACCGCAGCGATAACGCATCAGTGGAACATAATCGAGGGCTTCGCGCGCCGAAAAATCGATGGTATAGCTCTCTTTCGGCCTGCCTGGGCCGGCCGCAACGAAAAGATGGCATGCGTTGAGCGTTTTGGTGCGTTCCATAATGGACCACATCTTTATCTCGGGCAATGCGTTCATCGCCGCATAAAACTCGCCCCTCGGCGCATGCAGAGCCCGGAGATAGTGTGGATAGTACGGAGTTCTGTTAAACCAGCTCTGAAATTGAAGTCCCGCCGAAGTGACAAGATCGATGCAGTCTTCGACGGTATAGCTACGGTCGCGACCGTGCAGAAAAGTATCTACGAGCCCGGCATCGAAAGCTAAATCCGGTGCGATTCTTCGATAGCTTTGGATGGGATGATCATCGTTTATGTTCGCGAGCGTCTCTTTGACCATGTGGATCGATTCTTCGTCCTGGCGCAGTCCTAAGTCGTTAAATACGGATTGCATCAATTCGACGCCGATTCGGCCGTACCGTGCGTAGAGCATTAGTGCGACGGCGCCGTCCGGCCGCAGGCAAGAGGCGAGCGCTTTCATGCCGATATTTGGCTCTGCGAGGTGATGGAGAACCCCGGTTGAGATAATGAGATCGAAATCGCGCCCCAGCGTTGGCGCCTCTTCGATGGGAAGTAGGTGTAATTCCAGATTTGAGAGTCCGTGCTTGTCTTTGAGATAGTGCTCATGGTCCAGTGACGGCTGGCTGATATCGATGGCCACAACTTTTGCGCCGGGATTCATATACGCGAAAACCGCCGCCTGATTGGTGCCGCAGCCAGCGATCAAAATGTCAAGGTCGGGTTTGTAATCGCGATCGGGCCATAAGATGCGGTGCGCGTGGCTGGGGTCGAACCATTGCCAATCGCTCTTGCACCACGAGTCCAGGTCCTCGATGGGTTCGGGGTAGGTCCATTTCTCGTATTGGCGGGAGACAACATCGCTCCGTGGGTCGTGCTTTATTTGGGTGCCTCCTCGTTTGGCGTCGGTCCTCGCAGGATCTTATTAGGCCACGGCGGACACGAGGCTGACGCAGCCCCTTAAGAGTCGCAGATCACAACCGGGATCACCCGATCCGTCCACGACCGGTAGTCGCCGAATGACGGGTACATGGCATCCAACTTCGGCCAGTACTCTTCGCGCTCCGCCTCGGTGGCGTCACGCGCCTGCAGTTGCAGCACGTCGTCTTTAATCTGCACGGACACTTTGGGATTCGCCTTGAGGTTGAGGTACCACAGCGGGTGCTTGTCGCTGCCGCCGCGGGAGGCGACCAGTATCACCCGGTTGCCTTCGCGCAGGTAGAGCAGCGGGCTCACCCGCGGTTCACCGGTCTTGCGGCCCGTGGTGGTCAGCAACGCGACGGGAGCCTTCTGGAAAGTGCCGCCCAGTTTCCCGTTGCTGAGCCGGTAGATCCACGTGTTGCCCTTGGACATCCACTTGATGAAGAAGCCGACCACCGGCGAATTGAGAGACTTCGGCTTTTCCATTTGCCCCGACCTTAGCGCTGAATAAATGGTTGGAATCGCACCTTGATGTGCCGGATTTCTGCTTTCCCGCTTGAACTTTCGGCGGGAATCACGAAGGTCTCGTTGACCTGGGCGGCGACCCGGCGCCCGCCCAATGCCGCCTTGGTGAGCACGTTGTACACGGCGTGCACCTCGTCGCCGTCGATGGAGTAGTCCGGCGGCGTGGTGTGTGCGAGGAACCGGTACTGGGGTCCGCGTTTGATGCTGCGCCGCAGGTGGTTTCCGGAGAAACCGTTCTTCAATCCCTGCTCGACGCGGGTGCAGCCCGCCGCAAATGGCACCGCGTCACCGTCATGACTGAGCAGCGCGTCGACGTAGGCCTGCGCCGCGGCAATACGGCTTTCGTCGGAGACGATCACCGACTAGCTAAATCCGTTCGATGATGGTGCCGGTGGACAGCGCACCGCCCGCACACATGGTGATCAGCGCGGTGGTTTGATCGGTGCGCTCCAGCTCGTGCAATGCGGTGGTGATCAGTCGGCTGCCGGTAGAACCCACCGGGTGGCCCAATGCGATCGCGCCGCCGTTGACATTGACCCTGGCCATGTCGGGTTCGTGGACCCGCGCCCAGCTCAACACCACCGAGGCGAACGCCTCGTTGATCTCGACGAGGTCGATGTCGCCCATCTTCATGCCGGCCTTTTCCAGCACCTTCGCGGTCGATTGCACCGGACCGTCCAGGTGGTAGTAAGTCTCCGCGCCGACCAGCGCTTGACTGATGATCCGGGCCCGCGGCCGCAGACCGAGAGCCTTGGCCTTGTCCTCATCCATCCACAGCACGGCCGCAGCGCCGTCTGAGATCTGCGACGACGTACCCGCGGTGTGCATGCCACCTTCCATGACGGGCTTGAGCTGGCTCAATCCCTCGAGCGTGGTGTCGCGAAGGCCCTGGTCACGCGACACCATGTGCCGTTCGCTGGTGGGCCGCTTCTGCTCGTCGAGCACCGGCGCCTCGATCGGCGAGATCTCCCGGTCGAAGCGACCCTCGTCCCAAGCGCGCTTGGCGCGTAGCTGTGACTCGTATCCGAATGCGTCGATGTCTTCGCGGGTGATGCCACGCCGCTTGGCGATCCGCTCGGCGGCGGTGAACTGGTCAGGCAGGTCGATGTCCCACGACTCGGGCCGCAAGATGGCTCGGTCGGGACCGGCATTCGCGCCGAGCCCGACCCGGCTCATGGCCTCGATCCCGCACGCGATGCCGATGTCGATGGCACCCGCCGCGATCAAGCCGGCGACCAGGCCGTTGGCCTGCTGGCTGCTACCGCACTGGCAGTCCACGGTCATAGCGCCAACGTGCTCCGGCAGCCCGGCGACCAGCCAGCTCACCCTGGTGACGTTGTTGGACTGCTCTCCGTACTGCGTCACGCAGCCGCCGATGACCTGTTCGACATCGCCCGGGTCGATGCCGGCCTTCTCTGTCACTGCCCTCTGCACCGCGCCCAACAGCTCGGTGGCATGGAGCCCAGACAGCAATCCATTGCGCTTGCCGATCGGACTGCGGGTGGCTTCAACGATTACCGGGTTACCCATGAAGCCAGGCTAGAACACGTTTCATTACTATGACAAGCGAGGAACGCCGCACCGCCTTTTGTCTGCGGTGGAGGCATGTTTTACTGGCACTAGAACACGTTGCAATTCAGGAGAGCACCCCAATGGCACCCCCCAATATTCCGGCTGACTTCGACTTCCTCGATCCCGACGTCAACTTGGTCGCACTTCCCGTGGCCGAGCTTGCCCAGCTCCGCGAGTCCGAACCGATCCACTGGGTCGACGTGCCCGACGGCTGCGGAGGCTTCGAGGACAACGGGTACTGGCTCCTCACCAAGCACGCCGACGTCAAGGAGGTGTCGCGGCGCAGCGACGTCTTCTCCAACTGGCTGAACGGCGCCATTCCCACATGGCCCAAGGAGATGACGCGCGAGACCGTCGAAATGCAGCGCAGCGTCTTGCTCAACATGGACGCTCCACACCACACGCGGCTGCGCAAGATCATCGCCCGCGGCTTCACCCCCCGCGCGATCGGTCGGCTGGAGGACGAGCTCGCACAGCGCGCCCAGAACATCGCCAAAAGCGCGGCCGCCGCGGGCGTCGGTGACTTCGTCGAGCAGGTGTCGTGTGAGCTTCCGCTGCAGGCCATCGCCGGCCTGCTGGGCGTGCCGCAGGACGATCGCGACAAGCTATTCCGCTGGTCCAACGAGATGACCGGCGGTGAGGATCCCGATTACGCCGACGTCGATCCCGCGCAGTCGTCGATGGAACTGATCATGTACGCGATGGCGATGGCCGACGAGCGGGGCAAGAACCCGACCGACGACATCGTCACGACCTTGATCCAGGCCGACATCGACGGGGAGAAGCTCTCCGACGACGAGTTCGGTTTTTTCGTCATCATGCTCTCGGTGGCAGGAAACGAGACCACCCGCAACTCGATCACCCACGGCATGATCGCCTTCGCGAACAACCCGGATCAGTGGGAGTTGTACAAGAAGGAACGCCCGTCGACAGCCGCCGACGAGATCGTTCGCTGGGCGACACCGGTGTCGGCATTCCAGCGCACCGCCAACGAGGACGTCGAGCTGAGCGGCGTCCAGATCAGGAAGGGCCAGCGGCTGGTGATGTCCTACCGCTCGGCCAACTTCGACGAAGAGGTCTTCGACGACCCGTATTCGTTCAACATCCTGCGCGACCCGAATCCGCACGTCGGATTCGGCGGTACCGGTGCGCATTACTGCATCGGCGCGAACTTGGCACGGATGACAATCAACCTCATCTTCAACGCCGTCGCCGACCACATGCCGGACCTCAAGCCGATCTCGACACCCGAGCGCCTGCGTTCAGGCTGGCTCAACGGCATCAAGCACTGGCAGGTCGACTACACCGGCACGAGTGTGGCGAAGTGACGGATTCACAGATGACNNATGGACTTCGATCTCACCGCAACCCAATTGGCCGTCGCCGATGTGGTCACGTCGGTGTTGGACCGGGATAACTCGTGGAACGCCTTGGTTGCGGGCGGTGTGACGGCCCTGCCGGTGCCGGAACGCCTCGGCGGCGACGGTGTGGGTCTGCCCGAGGTCGCGACGGTGCTGACCGAGGTGGGCCGCCACGGCGCCATCATGCCAGCGCTGGCAACGCTGGGTCTGGGTGTGGTTCCGCTACTCGACCTGGCCTCGGACGAGCAGCAGGATCGTTTTTTGGCGGCGGTTGCCAAGGGTGGCGTGCTCACCGCGGCCCTCAACGAACCCGGCGCCGCGCTGCCGGACCGGCCCGCCGCCACCTTCGCCAATGGGCGGTTGTCGGGCACCAAAATCGGAGTTGGATATGCCGAACAAGCCGATTGGCTGATCGTGACGGCCGACAGCGCGGTGGTCGTGGTGTCGCCGAAGGCCGAGGGCGTGCGGCTGGTAAAGACGCCGACGTCGAATGGGTCGGACGAGTACACGGTGACTTTCGATGATGTGGCAGTTCCCGACTCCGATGTTTTGGTGGACGCGACGGCACATCGGGTCAACCAGCTGGTGCTGGCTGCGATAGGCGCCTTCACCGATGGCCTGGTGGCTGGGGCCCTGCGCCTCACCGCTGACTACGTGGGGGAGCGGAAGCAGTTCGGCAAACCGCTGTCCACCTTCCAGACCGTGGCCGCGCAGCTTGCCGAGGTTTATATCGCTTCGCGCACAATTGGGTTGGTGGCGACATCGGTGATCTGGCAGTTATCCAAGGAGAGTCCGCGGGCCGCTGATGCCGATGACGACTTGGACGTGCTCGGGTACTGGGTGACGTCTCAGGCGCCGCGGGTGATGCAGATCTGCCATCACCTGCACGGCGGCATGGGCATGGACATCACCTACCCGATGCACCGCTATTACTCCACGATCAAAGACCTATCCCGACTTCTGGGTGGGCCTTCTCATCGCCTCGACCTGGTGGGAGCTCAATGTTCATCGACCTGACTCCGGAGCAACGACAGCTGCAAGCCGATCTGCGGCAATACTTTTCGAATCTCATCTCGTCCGACGAGATGAAGGCGATGGAGAAGGACCGCCACAACGAGGCCTACCGCGCCGTGATCCGGCGGATGGGCAAGGATGGCAAGCTCGGAGTCGGATGGCCGAAGGAATTCGGTGGCCACGGCTTCGGGCCGATCGAACAGTCTATCTTCGTCAACGAGGCCCATCGGGCCGACGTGCCCCTGCCCGCGGTGACGCTACAAACGGTTGGCCCCACACTGCAGCGGTTCGGCAGCGACCTGCAGAAGAAGAAGTTCCTGCCGTCGATCCTGGCCGGTGAGGTGCACTTCGCGATCGGCTACACCGAGCCGGAGGCGGGCACCGACCTGGCGTCGCTGCGGACCACTGCTGTGCGTCAGGGCGACGAATACATCGTCAACGGCCAGAAGGTCTTCACCACCGGCGCACACGACGCCGACTACATTTGGCTGGCCTGCCGCACCGACCCGGAGGCCGTTAAGCACAAAGGTATTTCAATTCTGATCGTCGACACCAAAGATCCTGGCTACTCGTGGACGCCGATCATCCTGTCCGACGGTGCCCACCACACCAACGCCACGTACTACAACGATGTACGGGTGCCGGCCGACATGCTGGTCGGCGAGGAGAATGCCGGATGGCGACTGATCACCACCCAGCTCAACAACGAGCGGGTGATGCTCGGTCCGGCCGGCCGCACCGCCAGCATCTACGACCGGGTGCACATCTGGGCATCCAAGCCCGGTGGCAATGGTGTCACGCCGATCGACCATCAAGACGTCAAGCGGGCGCTCGGTGAGATTCATTCGATGTGGCGAATTAACGAGTTGTTGAACTGGCAGGTCGCGGCCGCCGGTGAGGACATCAACGTGGCGGATGCCGCTTCGACGAAAGTCTTTGGTACCGAGAGTATTCAGTACATTGGGCGACTCGCCGAGGAGATCGTCGGCAAGTACGGAAACCCGGCCGAGCCGGAGACCGCCGAGCTGCTCGACTGGCTGGACTCGCAAACCAAGCGCAACCTGGTGATCACCTTCGGCGGAGGCGTCAACGAAGTCATGCGTGAGATGATCGCGGCCTCGGGTCTCAAAGTGCCGCGGGTGCCCAGATGACGGGGGTTGCCGACATCCAGGAAGCCGTCGCGGAGATCAAGGCGGCCGGCGGCCCCAAGCCCCGTGCCGGCCGGGATCCGGTGAATCAGCCGATCATCAACAACTGGGTGGAAGCCCTCGGCGACCGTAACCCGATCTATGTGGACCAGGCCGCGGCCCGCACCGTCGGCCACCCGGGAATTGTCGCCCCGCCGGCGATGATTCAGGTGTGGACCATGTTCGGCCTGAGTGGGGACCGCCCGAAGGACGATCCGATGGGCCCCCTCATGGAGCTGTTCGACGGCGCTGGCTATGTCGGCGTCGTCGCGACCAACTGCGAGCAGACCTATCACCGGTATCTGCAGCCCGGCGAGCAGGTCAGCATCAGCTCCGAAATGGGCGATGTCGTCGGGCCGAAGCAGACAGGACTGGGCGAGGGCTGGTTCATCAACCAGCACATCGTGTGGCGGGTCGGCGACGAGGATGTCGCCGAGATGAACTGGCGCATCCTAAAATTCAAGCCACGCGACTCGGACTCACCCGCGCAGGGCTCAGTCCCCGCCGACCTCGACCCCGACGCCATGATGCGGCCATCGTTGTCGCGCGACACCGCATTCTTCTGGGAGGGCGTGAAAGCGCACGAGTTGCGCGTCCAGCGGCGGCCCGACGGCAGCCTGCAGCACCCGCCGGTGCCGGCGGTGTGGCAGGACAAAGACCAGCCGATCGACTACGTGGTGTCCGGCGGCAAGGGCACCGTATACAGCTTCGTGGTGCACCACGCGCCGAAGGTGCCCGGGCGCACACTGCCTTTCGTCATTGCGCTCGTCGAACTCGAGGAGGGCGTACGGATGCTGGGCGAGCTGCGTAACGTCGACCATGCCAAGGTGAAGATCGGAATGCCGGTCAGCGCCACCTATATCGACTTCCCGGACGGCGAGTTCGGCCCGGAGTGGACCCTTTACGCGTGGGAGCCCGAAGCATGAGCGCACCCGTCATCGAAGTCGGCAGCACGCTGCCTGAGCTCAAGATCCACGCCGACCCCACCTTCATCATCTCGACGGCCCTGGCCACCCGTGACTTCCAGGACGTGCACCACGACCGGGACCTGGCGCAGTCCAAGGGTTCCAAGGACATCTTCGTCAACATCCTCACCGACACCGGGCTGGTGCAGCGCTTCCTGACGGACTGGGCCGGGCCGTCGGCATTGATCAAGTCGATCGGGCTGCGGCTGGGGGTGCCGTGGTACGCCTACGACACGATCACCTTTTCCGGTGAGGTGACCGCGGTGGAGGACGAGCTGATCACGGTGAAAGTGTTTGGCCGCAACAGCCTTGGCGACCACGTCATCGCGACTGCCACGCTCACGATCGGAGACGCGTAATGCTGTCGGGTAAGGCGGCAATCGTCGGCATCGGCGCCACCGACTTCTCGAAGAATTCGGGGCGAAGCGAGTTGCGCCTGGCGGCCGAGGCGGTGCGTGACGCGCTAGACGACGCCGGTCTGAGCCCGTCCGACGTCGACGGCCTGACCACATTCACGATGGACACCAACAACGAGACCGCGGTAGCGCGCGCGGCCGGCATCGGTGACCTGAAGTTCTTCGCCCAGACAGGCTACGGCGGGGGTGCCGCGTGCGGGACCGTGTTGCACGCGGCGATGGCGGTCGCTACCGGTGTGGCCGACGTCGTGGTGGCGTACCGGGCGTTCAACGAGCGGTCCGGTATGCGGTTCGGCCAGGTTCAGACCCGGTTGGCGGGAAGCGCTGGCGTACAAGCTGATTCGACCGCGGCAGACAATTCCTTTTCGTATCCGCACGGCCTGTCCACGCCCGCTGCGCAGGTGGCCATGATCGCCCAGCGGTACATGCACTGGTCAGGGGCGACCAGCCGCGACTTCGGAGCCATCTCGGTGGCCGACCGCAAGCACGCTGCCAAGAACCCCAAGGCGTACTTCTACGAGAAGCCGATAACCATTGAGGACCACCAGAATTCGCGGTGGATTGCCGAACCGCTGCGATTGCTGGACTGCTGCCAGGAGACCGACGGCGCGGTGGCCATCGTGGTGACATCGCTCGAACGCGCGCGAGACCTCAAGCAGCGGCCCGCCATCATCGAGGCGGCGTCGCAGGGCTCCAGCCCGGATCAGTACACGATGGTCAGCTACTACCGCCCCGAATTGGGTCTGCCCGAGATGGGCCTGGTGGGTAAGCAGCTCTGGCAGCAGTCCGGCCTCTCGCCCGCCGATATCCAAACCGCGGTGATCTACGACCACTTCACCCCGTTCACCCTGATTCAGTTGGAGGAGNNCGCACGGGGGTCAACTCGGTGAGGCCTACATCCACGGCATGAACGGCATCGCCGAGGGAGTCCGGCAGTTGCGCGGGACTTCGGTGAACCCGGTGCCCGACGTCGAGCACGTACTCGTCACCGCGGGCACGGGAGTCCCGACGTCCGGCCTGATCCTCGGCTAGCGATCTGGCTTCTCGCCGAGTGTGAAGTTAGTTTCACGTTCGCGCCCGATTGTGAAACTAGCTTCACGGTCGTCGAGTGAAGTGACGGTCGCTGTGCAGCATGCGACGCTGCGGCGATGGGTGAGCCATTTGTCGGCAGCGAAGCCATCGCTGGTGGGCTGCTGACCAGGAGTCAACTAGTTACCCGTCACACCAGGGTCTTCCGGGATGTGTATGTCATTCCGGACGTACAAGTGACCGCCGCGGTGCGTGCGAAGGCCGGATGGCTGTGGGCCAAGCGGCGAGGCGTCGTCGCGGGACTCTCTGCGGCCGCGTTGCATGGCAGCAGGTGGGTCGATGACACGGCTGCGGTGGAGTTGATCCACGAAAACCGACATAGGTTGCCGGGCCTTCGTATACGCGGAGATCGACTGGAGGAAGACGAGATCGCCATTGTCGATGGTGTTCCAGTAACTTCGCCGGCCCGGACAGCACTCGACCTCGGCTGCTGGTATCCAACTATGAATGCGGTCGGTGCCATTGATGCACTGGCCCGCGCGACGGAAATCAAAGCCGCGGACGTGGAGCTGCTAGCGCAGCGATACCCGGGACGTCGAGGTATCACGCGAGCGCGCCGTGCCGTGACGTTGTTCGACCCAGGCGCCCAATCTCCAAAGGAGACGTGGTTGCGACTGACTCTGGTGCGGGCCGGCCTGCCGCGGCCACGGACGCAGATTCCGGTGCTCGACGAATTCGGTAATGCGTTCGCGTATCTCGACATGGGTTGGGAGGATGTCAGAGTTGCCGCCGAGTACGACGGCGAGCAGCACCGCAGCGACCACTCGCAGTACAACTGGGATATCAAGCGGATGGAGAGGTTGCAACACGAGGGCTGGATTGTCATCCGCGTGGTCGCAGGGGACCGGCCCGCTGACATTATTCGACGGGTCAAGACGGCATTGTCTACCCGCGTGTGAAGTTGGTTTCACGACCGGCCGCGAGTGTGAAACCAACTTCACGCTCGGCGCAAAAAGGTTAGGCGGGGACGAGCTCTACGCCGCTGAGCACTACGGCGTTGTCGCGGGATGGCGCGACGACGCTGGCCAGGAAGCGGCCGTTCTCTTTCCAGATGCCGACCTTGAGCGTTTCGCCGGGGAAGGCGACGCCGGCAAAACGTGCGCCGTAGGCGGCGACGGCCGTGGCGTCGCCGTCCAGCATGGCGTCGGTGATGGCTTTGCAGACCATGCCGTAGGTGCACAACCCATGCAGGATGGGCTGGTTAAACCCTGCGGCAGCGGCGAACTCGGGATCCGAGTGCAGCGGATTGCGGTCGCCACAGAGCCGGTACAGCAGCGCCTGCTGCGGCAAGATCGGCACGTCGACCTCGAGGTCCGGCGCCCGGTCCGGCGCGCCGTCCGACGATGACGGGCCGCGCTCGCCGCCGAATCCGCCTTCACCGCGCGCGAAGATAGACCGCTTCTGCGTCCACAGCAGGGTGCCGTCCGGCGCGCTCACCGTCGTCTCGCTCCAGATCACCGCGGCCTTGCCCTTGTCCCAGATCTCGGTGAACCGGGTGACGGCCTTGCCGGAGCCCGACGCGGGTAGCGGCGCGGGCACCTCGATCCGCTCGCTGGCATGTAGCACCTTGCTCAGCTCGATGTCGATGCCGGGAAATTGCACCGTCGGCGGCTTGGTGGCGTGGAAGGTGGCCGCGACGTTGCCGAAGGTCGGCAGCACCTGCGGTGTGTCGTCCACCAGGTAGCGCAGCTCGCGCGCGTCCATCGGATCCGCACCGGCGCCCAAGCCGAGGTGGTAGAGCTGGATATCGCTACTGGTCCAAGAGAATTCGATGGGCTCCAGCTCGGCCGCCAGCGCGGTTGCTACGTCGATCGGCATTTCAGGCGTCTCCCGCTTCGGATCCAGCGATGTGTAGCGCTGCCAGGTACCCGAATGTCATGGCCGGGCCGATGGTGCCGCCCGGGCCGGGGTAGGTGTGTCCCATCACCGGGGCGCTGACATTTCCTGCGGCATAAAGGCCGTCGATGATGCTGCCGTCGTCGCGCAGTGCACGCCCGTGCACGTCGGTCCGGATGCCGCCCTTGGTGCCCAGATCCCCGGGGACCATCTTGGCGGCGTAATACGGTGCATGGGTGAGTTCGCCGAGGTTGGGATTGGGTTTGTTGGTCGGGTCGCCGTAGTACCTGTCGTATGCGCTTTCACCGCGGTGAAAGTCTTCATCGACACCCGAGCGGGCAAAGCCGTTGAACCGCGCTGCCGTCTTGGCGAACTCGGCTACCGGTAGGCCGGCCTTGTCGGCGAGTTCCTCGAGCGTATCGGCCTGGATGATCACACCGGATTCCAGCCACTTTCGCGGAATACGTTGGCCGGGCTGCAGTCCCGCGAAGATGTAACGGTCTCGGTACTGCTGGTCGAACACCAGCCACGCGGGAATATTGTCGCCCGGCCCGGGGCCCTGGCCGTATTGGCCGCCGTACATGTGGTGGCAGGCCTCGACATAGGGCATCGATTCGTTCATGAAACGATTGCCGGACATGTTGACGATGATCGAGCCTGGGGAGTTGCGCTCCGACAATGCGAACCACGGAGCTCCCACCAATGGGACTGTTGGGCCCCACCAGGCGTCTTCCATCAGATCCAGTGCAGCGCCCAGCTTTTCGCCCGCAACGATGCCGTCGCCGGTGTTAGCCTTGGCTCCCACGGTCCATTCGGTGGTGATAGGCGCACGCTGGTATTTCACCCGCATCTGTTCGTTCTGCTCGAATCCGCCACTGGCAAGGATCACGCCGCGGCGAGCGCGGATGAGTTGCGGCTCAGCTGATTCTGAAGCACCGGCATCGCGCACGTAAACACCCCGCACCACGCCGTCCTCGACGTAGAGGTCNNCGCCGATCTTCAGGCTGCGAACCACACCACGCGGGTGTCGTTTGAGCTGGTTCAATCGCACGTAGTCCTGCTGCATCACAACCACATTGAGCGGCACCTTGCCATAAGCCGGCTCCAGCCCCGACTCGTCGGCGCCGAGCTTTTTGGCATCGAACGGCTTGGGCTCGATCGAACGGCCGCCAGCGCGGCCGCCAGGTGCCTCGGGGTAGTAGTCGGAGTAGCGCGGCACCCAGCACATCTTCAGTGGTGTGTTCTTCAAGACGAACGACAACATCTCGGGCCCGCGATCGAGATAGGTGTCGATGCGCTCGGGTTCAACGACATCGCCGATGATGCCGTGCAGGTAGGTGCGGGCCGCCTCGCGGGTGTCCTGCACACCGTCGCGCTTGAGCACCTCGTTGTTGGGGATCCAGACGCCGCCGCCGGAGCGCGCGGTAGAGCCGCCGAAATGTGGGGCCTTCTCGATGACTACTGTCGAGAGGCCGCGGTTTGCGGCGGTGAGGGCAGCCACCATGCCGGCTCCGCCGCTGCCGACCACGACGACGTCGAACTCCTGCGCTGTCATGTAGAACACGTTATAGAATTGCCGGGGCCGGGCGCTACCGGCCCGGTCAAACGTATCAGTTTAGGGTGAGGGGACTTCCGGGAAATGCTCAGTGTTGCGATCCGCGACGAGCTGGCCGCCGACTTGGCCCAAGCCGAGCGGAGCCGCAAGCCGATCGCTCCGCTGACGTCCGCCCATCCCGATATTGACGTTGTCGACGCTTATGAGATTCAGCTGATCAATATCCGTCAGCGGGTCGCCGAAGGGGCGCGAATCGTAGGGCACAAGGTCGGGCTGTCGTCCTTGGCGATGCAACAGATGATGGGGGTCGACGAGCCGGACTACGGACATCTGCTCGACGAGATGGAGGTATTCCAGGACATCCCGATCGAGGCGGGGCGGTACCTCTATCCCCGGGTTGAGGTTGAAGTGGGTTTCATCCTTGCCGCCGACCTGCCAGGTGCCGGCTGCACCGAAGACGATGTGCTGGCCGCCACGGCAGCCCTGGTCCCGTCGATCGAGTTGATCGACACCAGGATCACCGACTGGAAGATAGCGCTGTGCGACACCATCGCCGACAATGCGTCGTCGGCAGGCTTTGCACTGGGCGACGCACGGGTGTCGCCGGCCGATATCGACGTCAAGACGATCGATGCGGTACTGACCCGCAACGGCGAGGTGATCGCCGAGGGTCGCAGCGATGCCGTGCTGGGCAACCCGGTCACCGCGGTGGCGTGGCTGGCTCGCAAGGTCGAGAGTTTCGGAGTGCGCCTGCGGGCGGGTGACGTTGTGCTTCCCGGATCGTGTACGCGAGCTATCGACGCCCGCGTTGGTGACCACTTCGTCGCCGACTTCACGGGGCTGGGTTCAGTCCGTTTGTCGTTCGAATAGGCGCGGACTACTTTTGACTTAGTCTAAATTTCGGGAGCTTTAAAAGGAGCATCATGCCGTCGAAGGCAAGTGTGGCCATTGTCGGGTCGGGAAATATCAGTACCGATCTGCTCTACAAGCTGCTGCGATCGGATTGGCTGGAACCGCGCTGGATGGTCGGGATCGACCCGGAGAGCGAAGGCCTGGCGCGGGCCCGCAAGCTGGGGTTGGAGACCACTCACGAAGGGGTCGACTGGCTGCTGGCGCAGCCCGAGAAGCCCGACCTGGTGTTCGAGGCGACCAGTGCCTACGTGCATCGGGACGCGGCGCCGAAGTATGCGGCCGCGGGCATCCGGGCCATCGATCTGACGCCGGCCGCGGTTGGGCCGGCGGTAATTCCGCCGGCGAACCTGCGGGCGCATCTGGACGCGCCGAACGTCAACATGATCACCTGTGGGGGACAGGCGACGATTCCCATCGTGTACGCCGTGTCGCGGGTCGTGGAAGTCCCTTACGCCGAGATTGTGGCGTCGGTGTCATCCGTTTCCGCAGGCCCGGGCACCAGGGCCAACATCGACGAATTCACCAAGACCACGTCGCGCGGTGTGGAAACCATCGGTGGGGCCGCGCGCGGCAAGGCGATCATCATCCTGAACCCGGCCGACCCGCCGATGATCATGCGCGACACCATCTTCTGCGCGATCCCGGAGGACGCCGACCGTGACGCGATCGCCGCCTCCATCCGCGAGGTGGTGGCCGAAGTGCAGACTTACGTGCCCGGATACCGGATGCTCAACGAGCCGCAGTTCGACGAACCGTCGATGCACTCCGGTGGCCAGGCCGTGGTCACCACGTTCGTCGAGGTCGAGGGTGCCGGGGATTACCTGCCGCCGTACGCGGGCAACCTCGACATCATGACCGCCGCGGCCACCAAGGTCGGCGAGGAGATCGCCAAAGAGACTCTTGCAGTCACAGGAGGCACGCGATGAGTGCCGGCGCCGACGATGCAGAGCGTAGCGATGAGGAGGAGACGGCGTAATGACTGACAGCATTTGGGACATCCGGATCACGGACACCTCGCTACGCGACGGGTCACACCACAAACGCCACCAATTCACCAAGGAAGAGGTCGCCGCGATCGTTGCGGCGCTGGATGCCGCCGGAGTGCCGGTGATCGAGGTGACTCACGGCGACGGTTTGGGCGGTTCCTCGTTCAACTACGGCTTTTCCAAGACTCCCGAACAGGAATTGATCAAGCTCGCCGCCGAGACCGCAAAAGACGCCAAAATCGCGTTTTTGATGCTGCCCGGCGTAGGCACCAAAGAGGACATCAAAGCGGCGCAGGACAATGGCGGCTCGATCTGTCGGATCGCCACGCATTGCACCGAGGCCGACGTTTCGATCCAGCACTTCGGGCTGGCCCGCGAACTGGGCCTGGAAACCGTCGGGTTCTTGATGATGTCGCACACCATTTCGCCGGAGAAGCTGGCCAGCCAGGCCCGGATCATGGCTGACGCTGGTTGTCAGTGCGTCTATGTCGTCGACTCCGCCGGTGCGCTGGTGCTCGACGGCGTCGCCGACCGGGTGTCTGCGCTGGTTGCCGAACTCGGCGAGGACGCCCAGGTTGGTTTTCATGGGCACGAAAACCTTGGGCTGGGGGTGGCCAACTCGGTGGAGGCGGTGCGCGCTGGGGCCAAGCAGATCGACGGTAGTGTGCGCCGGTTCGGGGCGGGCGCGGGCAACGCGCCCGTCGAGGCCCTTATCGGGGTGTTCGACAAGATCGGCGTCAAGACGGGGATCGACTTCTTCGATATCGCCGACGCGGCCGAGGACGTGGTGCGGCCGGCCATGCCCGCCGAGTGCCTGCTCGACCGAAACGCGCTGATCATGGGGTATTCCGGCGTTTACTCCAGCTTTCTCAAACACGCCGTTCGCCAGGCCGAGCGCTATGGCGTGCCCGCCCACCAGCTGTTGCACCGGGCCGGTCAGCGCAAGCTCATCGGCGGCCAGGAAGACCAACTCATCGACATCGCTCTGGAAATCCAACGTGAGCAGGAGAATGGCGCTGCGGTATCGCATTAGCATGTTGGCCTGAGTTCGCCGAAAAACGAGACTCGGCGTCGGGATTGGCATAGCGTTGCTGTTGTCCTCTGCTCCCGCTTCAAGGAAAATAGAGCCGAGTGGCACGCGCAGCGCGGTGCAGCTGGCTGTTGTACGAGTTCGGCCAGCGCTCGCGGTGTCGTCGTCAATCGCCGTTGCAGGTTAGGAGGGGTCGGATGAGCTTTTTCTCGTTGCCGCCCGAGATCAATTCGCTGCTGATGTACTCGGGCGCTGGTTCGGCTCCGATGCTGGAAGCCGCGGCAGCTTGGAACGGGTTGGCCTCGGAGTTGGGGACTGCGGCCGAGTCGTTTGCGTCGGTGACTTCCGGGTTGGCGGGTCAGGCGTGGCAGGGCGCGGCCTCGAAGGCCATGGCGCAGGCAGCTGCTCCGTATGCGGGCTGGTTGAATGCGGCGGCGAGCCAGGCATCCGGGGCGGCGTCTCAGGCCCAGGCGGTGGCCAGTGCGTTTGAGTCCGCTCTGACGGCGACGGTGCACCCGTTGCAGGTGCNNNNTGTCAGGTCTGCCCAGCCTGTCGGGCATGCCCAGCTTGGGTGGTGGGGCCATGAGCGGCCTCGCGGGCCTCGCCGGAATGGGAGGCGGAAGCGGCGCCGCAGGCACCGGCGGCGCCAGCCAGGGCGGTGGTACTCAAGCCAACCCCAATGTGGGCGGCGGAGCTGCAGGCGACACCAGCGGGGGCGCGGGAGCCTCCAACGTCGGCAATGCAACCGGCAATATCGGCTTCCCGACCAGCAGCGGATACATAGACAGCGGAAGCCTGAGCGGCAGTAACGTCGCGGGCGGCATCGCCGGCGGTGATCCCGGCGCTGGTATGACAACTGCCGGCGGCAGTGATCTCGGGACCGCGAACCTTGGTGGCGCAAGCATGGCGGGCGGAACTGCGGGCCTCGGGGGCATCGGGATGTCCGCGGCGATGATCGCGTCAGCAACAATGGGCGCCTCATCGTCGGGATCGTCGGGCGGATCAACTTCGGCGACGGCACCGGCGCCGGCCGCGGCAGCACCGGCACCTGCCCCAGAAGCCGTGGAAACGACCGAAACGGAAATCGTCGCGGAAACAAGGCCGACTGGGGCAACGCCGCTCGGTGGGACATCGGCTGCGGCCGGACCGGCGGCAACGATTACGGAAGCGGAGGCCGCGAAGACTCAGGCTTCGGCGACCGACGAGGAGGAGCATCGGGTTCGCCAACGCGCGTAGCCTCGAGCCCATGACCGTGACTTGCCGGAGTGTCGGTCCTCTTCACCGCGGGCTTTACGGCCTGATTGCAGCGGGTCTGCTGAGTGCCACTGTCGCCGTGGTGATTGCGGTGCCCGCAGCGACGGCGGAACCGTGCAATAAGACATTCGGTGAATCCGCCTCTCAAACCGTCCAGTCGTACCCGGACCGGCATCCAGATGTTAAGGCTCAGCTAACGTCCAAGTCCCAGGCGGAGGGGGGCAACGGATCGGTGATCGACTACCTCAGCCGGCACCCGGATGTCCGGCAGGCACTGATCACTCTGGCCAACGAGTGCACATCCTANNGGAATGTTCGCCATTGACGAAAAAGTAGAACACGTTCTAGCGTCTAGGCGTGCTCACTCATCCCTTCTCCAGTCCCCTCACTGACTCGATCGCGGAGGCCGAGGCGCTCGTCGCGGCCGCACCACACATCGAAACCGAAGCCGACCTGCTCGAAGGGCTGCAATATCTTGCCGGGGGTATCTCGGCCTGTATCCATCTGGCCTTTGACTACGACCGCGACCACCCCTTCCTGCAGTCGGGCACGGGGCCGTTCACCAAGATGGGTCTCGACAACCCCGACACGATGTACTTCGGCACCCGGGTACATGCCGATCACGACTACGTGGTGACCGGCGTCCGAGGCACCACCACCGACCTGAGTTTCCAGCTGCTCGGCGGCGAATACACCGACGACAACGTGCCCGCCAGCCAGGCCGCGTTCGACGACCGCGAACTCGAGATCGCCGCCGACGGCACCTTCGAATGGCGGGTGCGTCCGACGAGTCCCGGGCAGCTGGTGATGCGCGAGGTGTACGGCGACTGGTCGGCGCAGCGCGGCACTCTGGCGATCTCCCGGCTGGACACCGCGGGCACCGCGCCGCCGCCGCTGACCCGCGCGATGATCGAAAAGCGTTATGCGACGGCAGGAAAGCAGCTGGTGCAGCGGGTGAAGACCTGGCTGCAATTCCCGCAGTGGTTCTACCTCAACCTCCCGGTCAACACGATGGTGCCGCCGCGGCTGACCCCGGGCGGCCTTGCGACCCAGTATTCCTCGGTCGGGCATTACGATCTTCGGCCCGATCAGGCGCTGGTGATCACAGTTCCGGTCAGCGATGCGCCGTACCTCGGCTTCCAGCTCGGCAGCCTGTGGTACATCTCGTTGGACTACATCAATCACCAGACTTCGCTCAACAACACCCAGGCTCAACCGGACCCGGACGGCAAGGTGCGCATCGTCGTCGCCGACCAGAACCCAGGCGTCACCAACTGGGTCGAGACCCTCGGCCACCGGCGCGGGTATTTGCAGTTCCGCTGGCAGCGAGTGTCCCGTCAGCTCACCGAAGCCGACGGGCCCAGTGTTGAACTGGTCGACATCGACGCGGTGCCGAACGCACTGCCTCATCTTGAACACAATAAGATCTCCAAGGAAGATTGGCGCGCGCGAATTGCACTGCGTCAACAGCAGGTTCAGGCGAGGATGTTGGGATAACGATGACAAAAATGCTCGACCGAAAAGTAGTGGTTATCAGTGGCGTCGGACCGGGACTCGGCACTACGCTGGCGCACCGATGCGGGCGAGAGGGCGCCGACCTGGTGCTGGCCGCGCGCACCGTGGAACGGCTCGAAGAGCTGGCGAAAGAGCTCAACGACGCCGGACACAAAGCGGTGGCGGTGCGCGCCGACATTACCGACGACGAAGAGGTAAGTTACCTCGTCGAGTCCACTGTGGCGGCCTACGGCAAGGTCGATGTGCTGGTCAACAATGCGTTCCGGGTGCCATCGATGAAACCGCTGGCCGCCACCTCATTTCAGCACATCCGGGATGCGATTGAGCTCAGCGCGCTCGGGGCGTTGCGCCTCATCCAGGCTTTCACGCCGGCCTTGGAAGAGGCTGCTGGGTCGATCGTCAACGTCAACTCCATGGTGCTACGCCACTCACAAGCAAAATATGGCGCCTACAAGATGGCCAAGTCGGCGCTGCTGTCCATGTCGCAGTCGCTGGCCACCGAACTAGGCGAGAAGGGCATTCGCGTCAACTCCGTAGCACCCGGTTATATCTGGGGTGAGACATTGCAGGGTTACTTCGAACATCAGGCCGGTAAGTACGGCACCACGGCGGATCAGATCTACCAGTCGAC
>PLSK01000042.1 GCA_003165155.1 Mycobacterium sp.
TCTCGCGGTCACCCATCCGGCCAGCGAGCAGTCCTACAAGGCGATCTGGTCGGCGTCGGTTGAGCAGCTCGCGCGCGACCACGGCATCCGGGTGCATCTCACCGAGCGGGTCGACGCCGAGACCATCGACTTGGTCAAGCGCGCCGAACCCGACGTCATCGTCGTCAACAGTTGGTACACCTGGATGCCGGCCGAGCTGTACAACCTCCCGCCGCACGGCACGCTGAATTTGCACGACTCGTTGCTGCCGAAGTTCACCGGGTTCTCTCCCGTCCTGTGGGCGTTGATCAGCGGCGAGACCGAGTTCGGGTTGACCATCCACCGGATGGACGACGGCCTGGACACCGGCGACATCCTGGTCCAGCATTCGCTGCCCATCGGTCCGACCGATACCGGCACCGAGCTGGTGCTGCGGGGGATGGAGCTGATCCCGGGTGCGCTGCGGGAAGCGTTGACCGCATTGGAGTCTCGGACGGCCCGCTGGCGACCGCAGAACAAGGCCGACCGGACGTACTTCCACAAGCGTTCTGAGCGGGACAGTTTCATCGACTGGACCTGGCCGGCCGAAGACCTCGAGCGGTTCGTGCGCGCGCTGTCCGATCCGTATCCGCGCGCGTTCACCTTCTACCGGGGTGAGCGGATCGAGGTGCTCGAGGCGCGCGTTTCCGAGGCCCGCTTCGGTGGTACGCCGGGGCGGGTCATCGTCCAAGAGGGCGGTGGCGCGGTGGTGTCCGGTCCCGCCGCACATCGTGGCGGCAACCGCGGCCTGGTGATCACCCGGGTCCGTACCGCGGGCGGCGTGGAGCGCGGCGGTGATGAGGTCTTTGTGCGTGGCGGCTACCTGAATAGCCAGAGGGACGCAATGCCGGGAGGGGGGTGAGACATGGCGGACGAGGCCAAGACCTTGCAGCAGCGTCGTCGCGAGTTATTACGCCGACGCATCGCCGAGAGCGGTCTGGCGGCTGCGCAATCGGTGCAAACGCGCACTGTGTGCCCAGGCGAACGTTACCCGTTGTCGGCCGGTCAGCGCCGGATGTGGTTTCTGCAGACCATGGACGTGGGCGACACCACGCTGAACATCTGTATCGCCTATCGCCTGACGGGTGCTTTGGACGAGGCGCGCCTGCGTGCGGCTTTTGACGATGTCGTTGCGCGCCATGCAATTTTGCGTACCACCTACAGGGTGGATACCGAGGGTGAGCCGTATCAGATTTTCGCTGATGACGTTGAAATGTCCTGGCAGGTATGTGATTTAGCCGATCAGCAAGTCGATGAGCGGGCGCGAGACGAGTTCGGCAGGCCCTTCGATCTCCAGACCGAACTGCCGATGCGCGTAACCCTGATACGCACCGGTGCGGACGAATTCGTTTTGCTGCTTGTCGTGCATCACATCTGTTGGGACGACGACTCCTGGGCTGTTTTCTTCGCCGACCTGCGCGCCGCCTACAGTCACCAACTGAGCGGGCAGGCGCCACAGTTCGTCGCAGTCGAGGTACTCGGGAGCTCAGCGGAACCCACCGTGTCTGACGTCGGGTACTGGGCCGACACCCTGCGACCGGCGCCCGAACCGCTAGAGCTTCCCGGGGTGGGGGCCGCACATCAGTCCAGGCGCGCCGAACGCCGCACTCGGGAACTGCCCGCCGAGTTGTTCGGCCGGGTCGAGGATTTCGCCCGCGCCCGCTCCGCCTCGCCGTTCATGGTGTTGCTGGCCGCCTTCGGCGTGCTGGTGCGCCGCTATACCGGTGCGCCGGACTTCCTGATCTCAGTGCCGGTCACCGAGCGTGGGGCTGCGGCCGAGGGTGCCATCGGATACTTCGGCAACACGCTGTTGCTGCGCATCGCCGCGCGATCGCAGGACACCTTCACCACGTTCGTCGACGCGGTACGGGAAACCTGCCTGAACGGTTTCGCCCACCAGTCCGTCGGCATCGATCGAGTGGTGCGCGAAGTGAACCCGGAGCGCATGGGACACGACGGCATGGACCAGCTGGTCCGTCTGGGCTTCAGCATGCGCAAGAGCACCAGTGGGTTCGCGTTGGACGGCGTCACCGTGCGACAACTCGAATTGGGTGCGGTGACGGCGCATCTGCCGCTCGCCCTTGCGATTGTGCTCGACCCGGAGGCGACGTTCGTCGAGTTCGAGTACCAGACACAGCTGAGCTCCGCGCTCGTCGACCAGATGCTGGCTCACTACGTACAGCTGCTGGACAACGCGCTGGCCGAGCCCGAACGCCGCCTCGCCAGCCTGGACCTGCTTGGTGCTGGCGACCGGGCAAGCGTCCTGGCGCAGTCGCACGGCGAACTCGTCCCAACGCCGGCCACCACGATCGTCGCGATGCTGGAAGCCACTGCGTTACAAGCAACCCCGGCGTTGATTTCCGATGAGGCCGAGCTGACGTATCCCGAATTGCACGGCCGCGCCAATCGCTTGGCGCGCTGGCTGATCGGGCAGGGTTACGGTGCTGACGACATCATCGGCCTGCGCATGACCACGTCGATCGAGTTCATCGTCGCCATGCTCGCGGTACTGAAAGCCGGTGCGGCCTACCTGCCGATCGACCCGGCCTACCCGGACGATCGCATCGAATACCTCGTCACGGACGCCCGCCCGCGGACGGTCATTCGGCGCCAGGAATTCGACGCCGCGGAACAGGCCGCCGCGCACCTGTCGGATGCCCCGATTACCGACGCCGACCGGCTGTCCGCGGTGCATCCCGAACACCTGGCCTACGTCATCTACACGTCCGGCTCCACCGGCCAGCCCAAGGGCGTGGCGGTCTCGCATCACGCGATCGCCGAGCACGTGGACGGTTTCATCGCCGAATGGAGCATGACCGCCGAAGACCGGTTGCTGCAGTCGTCGTCGGTGAGCTTCGATGCCTCGCTGCTGGACATCTTCGTCACGTTGTCGCTCGGCGCACAGCTCATAGTGCCGAAACCTGAAGCTTTCAGCGATATCCCGTACGTCGCCGACCTGATCAGCCGCCACCGCGTCACCGTGCTGCACATGGTGCCCTCGATGCTGAGCACCCTGTTGATGCTGCCGCAGGTCTTTAACGTCGAGGCATGGCGCGCATTGCGGCACGTGCCGGTGGGCGGGGANNTCGCATGGCGCGCGCGTGGTGCCGATCGGCGTGCCGAACCGCAACGTCTACGCCTACGTACTCGACGAGGAGCTGCATCCGGTGCCCGCGGAGGTGATCGGTGAGTTGTACCTCGGTGGCGTTCAGCTGGCGCGCGGATATCTGGGGCGTCCCGGGCTNNACGGGAGATCTTGTCCGCCGCAACATCTCCGGCGAGCTGGAGTTCGTTGGACGGGCCGACGAGCAGATCAAGATCCGCGGCTACCGTATTGAACTAGGCGAGGTTGAGTCCGTAATCGCGACGCATCCAGCGGTCAGGCACTGCCTGGTGGTCCCCGAGGACACCGCGGCCGGACCCATGCTCGCCGCCTACCTGGTGCCCATCGCCGGTGCGGACTCAGACCTGGATCTCGACGAGATACGCGCGCATACCGCGGCGGTGCTGCCTGAATACATGGTGCCCAGTGCGTTCGCGGTCATCCCCGAGATCCCCCTGACTGTGAGCGGCAAACTCGACAAGCGCGCGCTGCCCGCGCCGACCCCCGTCGCGGTGCGCAGCTACCGTGAGCCGGCGACGGCCACCGAGCGCCGGATGTGCGCGATCTTCGCCCGATTGTTCGGCTGGGAGCGAGTGGGCGCCGAAGACTCGTTCTTCGGGCTGGGTGGCCATTCACTGCTGGCGGCCCGGCTGGTCGCGCAGATCCGCGCCGAGTTCGGTGTGGAGTTGACGGTGCGCGCCGTCTTCGATACCCCAACCCCGGCCGGATTGGCTGCGCGAGTGGTTGATCACGACGCCAATCAGGCTGCTCGTCCGGACGTCGTCGGGGCGGCTCGCCCGCAATATCCTCCGTTGTCCTACTCGCAGCTCGCCATGTGGTTCCAGTATCGGATGAGAGGCGCCAACGACGCCTTCAACATGGCGCTCGCGCTTCGCTTGACCGGTCCACTGGACACCACCGCACTCGCGGCGGCGCTCAACGATGTCGTAGCCCGTCACGAGGCGCTGCGCACGAATTTCGTTGACCACGAGGGTGCTCCGTATCAGCACGTGCACCCGACGCTGAAAGTCGAACTCGCGGTTGCCGAGATCGCCGCCGACCAGCTTGATGACACGGTGGCCGACCTACGTCGCTACGTGTTCACCCTGGAGTCCGAGCCGCTGATCAGGCCCACCCTGTTGACGCTGGGCGCCGATTCGCATGTGCTGCTGTTGCTGGTCCACCACATTGTCACCGATCACGTCTCACTCGGAGTGGCCTTCGAGGACCTCATCACCGCCTACCGGGCGCGGGTGGAGGGGAAGGCGCCGCAGTGGGCTGGGGCCTTTGAATTGCCCTTCCAATTCGCGGATTACGCGCTGTGGCAACGAAATACTTTTGATGCGCTGAGTGGGTGGGCAGAGGCCGAGCTGGGATATTGGCGTGCCGCATTGGCCGATTTGCCCAGCGACATCTCGGTGGCGCCCGATCACACGCGCCCGCTGGTCCTCGGGAGGCGCGGGGAGGTAGTGAATTTCACGGTGACCGCGGCCCGCCGGGCGGCCCTCGCGCAGCTCGCCGAGCAGAATGGCACCACCGAATTCACCGTTTATCAGGCTGTTCTGGCCGTCGTGTTGCATAAGCTCGGCGGTGGCACGGACATCGCGATCGGTAGCCCGGTCGCGTCTCGGGTCGACGTGGGCACCGCGAATCTGGCCGGCCCGTGTGCCAACGTGGTGGTGTTGCGCACCAGCCTGTCTGGCGATCCAAGTTTGCGGACCACGATCGCTCGCAGCCGCGACACGGTGCTGGACGCGTTGGCGCACCAACAAGTTCCGATCGAACGACTGGTGGAGGCGCTCAACCCGCCGCGCTCGCCATCCCGGAACCACCCGCTGTTCCAGAACTCGATCCATTTCCGAGGTGAGGACTGGGCGCTATTGACGCGTGAACTCACCGAATCCGGCGAAACCACGGTCTCCCCACTCCCGATGGATTTTGAGATCTCGCTACTGGATCTGAACGTCGGCGTCAACGTGACGCCNNGACGACACCGGACTCTTCGGTGTCGTCGCTGGAGTTGCTGGCTGCGGCCGACCTGGAGGTGCTGCTGGCCCCGCCGACCCCGACCGACGCGCAGCCGTCCCGACCGGTCACCGGCGGGTCTATCGAAACCGAGCAGGCCCTCATCGCCTTGCTGGAGGAATTGCTTGATATCACCGGCGTTGACCGCGAGGACAACTTCTTCGCCGTCGGCGGCGACAGCATCGTTTCCGTTCAATTGGCGGCACGGGCGACCGCGGAAGGCCTGGCCTTGACCCCGGCAATGGTATTCGAGCACATGACCATCGCTGAGCTTGCCGCCGCGGTCGACGCGGCCGCCGATCAGCCTGCCGCCAACTCGGATTCGGCGCCCGCACAGCACAGCGCACCGATGAGTGCGTCGGGCTTGGACGCCGATGCGCTGGCTCAGCTCAGCGCATCCTGGCTTGATCAGTCGTGAGTGGGTCGTGAGGCGCTGGTGACCACGGCTCCACCACAAATCGAGGACGTTCTTGCGCTCAGTCCGCTGCAGGAGGGGCTGTTTGCGCTATATCGATTGGCTACCGACGGCACCGCCGGCGCAGCAAGCGCCGACAGCATCGACCTCTACACCATGCAGCTGCGGGTGGACATCGACGGCCCGGTTGACGTCGAACTGCTGCGCCGCAGCGCCGCCGCCATGCTGGACCGGCACCCGAATCTGCGGGCCGCCTTCTGGGATCGCGACGTCCCCAAGCCGGTGCAGATTGTGCCCGACCACGTGGAGTTGCCGTGGACCGAACGCACAGCGATCCCCGCGGAATTCGATTCCATTGCCCGATCCGAGCGACGTCGCCCGTTCGATCTGAGCCGGGGCCCGGCGTTGCGCGTCGTCCTGATCTCGGTGCCGGGCGAGAGCCGGCGGCGGATGATTTTCACCGCACACCACATTCTGATGGACGGCTGGGCGCTTGCCGTCTACTTCACCGAGCTACTCGCCGCGTACCGGGCCGGGGGATCGCTCGAGGGGCTACCAACCGCGCGCCCCTACCGCGACTACATAGTTTGGCTCGCGCAGCAGGACAAAGCGGCGGCCATGGCTAAGTGGACCGAGTATCTGCGCGGAGTGCAAGAACCGCTCATGGTGGCCTCCCAGACAGATTCAGCGGGTGCGGTACCGGAGACGACGGAGCTGGTGTTGTCGGCGGCCGATACCGCACGGCTGCGAAACTGGGCCGGGCGCAACGGCCTAACGCTCAACACCGCGGTGCTCTTCGCGTGGGCTGTGGTGCTCAGCAGGCTCACCGACCGCCGCGATCTGGTCTTCGGCACCGTCGTGTCCGGCCGCCCCGAACACCTGGCCGGAGTGGAGAGCATGGTCGGGCTGTTCATCAACAGCGTCCCGGTCGTGCACCAGGTCAGCGCAACCATCTCGGTGGCCGAACAATGCGCGCGGTTACAGCGCGAGTCGTCGGCGATGCGCGACATCGGTTATTTCGGTCTGTCGGAACTCCAGCGCGCACATGGCCGAGGTGCCTTATTCGACACCTTGTTCGTGTTCGAGAACGCCCCGGTCGAAGACGCCATCCGCGAGGTAATCACGCCCGACGGTGCCCGTTTCCGCCCGGTTGAGATGGAAAGTCTGACGCACTACCCGCTGACTGTGGTCTCGCACATGCGAGGCGACGCACTGGTGGTGCTCGTCGAGGCGATCCGCGCGGCGTTGCCGAATCTCCCTGCGGCGCAGATCTCCGAGCGATTGCTTGGTGTGCTGCTTGCACTCCCGGATATCGGTGACGCAACGCCCGACGCGCTGGAGGTTCTCACCGCGGCGGAACGTGCCGAATTCGCTGACCTTGCAACGCGGTCACTGCCGAGTCCCGATGCCACGGTCTGGGAGATTTTCGAGCGACAGGTTCGCGCCACACCGGACGCCGTCGCGTTGACTGCGGGATCCGCTGAGCGTTACAGCTATTCCGAACTGCACGCGCAAGCGTGCCGCCTCGCGCGGGAGCTGGCCAGCCACGGAGTAGGCCCGGAATCGGTTGTTGCCCTGGTCCTGCCACGCTCCACCCGATCCATCATCGCCATCCTGGCCGTGCTCGCCGCCGGCGGCGCCTACCTGCCCGTCGACGTCACGCTTCCGGGCGCTCGTATCGAATCTATTTTCCGCCAAGCTGCTCCGGTGCTGGCCATCACCGAAGTCGGCTGTTCAGAGCTGGTCGGCGCGGGAATCCATAGTCTGGACCTCAGCGATGCCGCCGTAGCCGAGCGTATTTCACGGTTTCCCGCCACCGCCCCGACCGTTCGCCGGCATCCCGAACACTGCGCGTATGTCATCTTCACATCCGGCTCGACTGGTGAACCCAAAGGCGTCATTGGCACCAATGCCGCGGTGCTCAGCTACTTCGCCGACCACCGAGACCGCGTGTACCGGAATGCGGCAACGCGCCTGGACCGTCCGCTGCGGATCGCCCACGCCTGGTCGTTGAGCTTCGACGCTTCCTGGCAGCCCATGGTCGGCCTGCTCGATGGTCATGCCCTGCACCTGTTCGATGCCGATGAGATGCGCGATGCGGACCGGCTGGTGAAGGGCATGACCGCCCACGGGATCGACATGATCGACACCACCCCGTCGATGTTCGGACAACTCAGCGCCGCGGGACTGTTGGACCACGATCTTTCGGTGCTGGCCTTGGGCGGCGAAGCCATCGACAGCGTGCTGTGGGAGCAGTTGCGTGCGCTGTCGGCCACCACGATCTACAACTGTTATGGGCCCACCGAGATGACGGTCGAGGCGGTGGTAGCCGAGATCAAGGAATACCGCGCACCGACGATCGGCACGGCGAACGCCGGAACATTCGGCTACGTCTTGGATTCGGCGCTGCGGATGGCGCCCAGCGGCGTGGTGGGTGAGCTTTACCTGTCCGGCGCGCAGCTGACCCGGGGTTATGCCGGTAGGTCTGCAATGACAGCCGATCGCTTTGTCGCGGACCCGTTCCGGCCCGGACAACGCATGTACCGCACCGGTGATTTGGTGCGTCGTCTCTCCCACGGTGGGTACGCCTACTTGGGGCGTGCCGACTCTCAGGTGAAGATTCGTGGCTACCGGGTCGAGATCGGGGAGATCGAGGCGGCATTGCGGGGCCAGCCCGGGGTGCAGGATGCGGCAGTTTCCGTCCTGCGCCGCGAGGGCAGCACTGTCCTGGTGGGTTTTGTTGTGTGGCGAGAGAATACGGTCGAGGACCCGGTCCTGCTGCGCCCCGCGCTCACCGAACACCTGCCCTCGTACATGATCCCGTCCCGGATCGTGGCACTTCCTGAGTTGCCGGTGAATGCCAACGGCAAGCTGGATGGCCACGTTTTGAATCAATTGGCCGAGGGCGCGCTGTCCAGNNTGGCGATCTCGTTGGTCCACAAGGCGCGACGGCGCGGACTCTCGCTGAGTCCACGAATGGTGTTCACCGCACCGACAATCCGCCAACTCGCGGCCGCGATCGACGCGGCCGTCGACTCGGATACCAACCTCTCCAGCGCCGAATACGGTGAAGTGCTGCCGCTGCCGATGGTGTCCTGGTTGTACGAACACGGCAGCTATCGGCGCTTCACCCACACCGTCCTGCTCCGGTTGCCGTCCGACATCGACCGCCCGTCCATCGAGCTGATGCTGCAGCTACTCCTCGACGGACACGACACATTGCGGTCGATCCTGATCGACACGCCCGCGGGTCCGCGCCTGGTTACCCGCGAGCCCGGCGTCGTCAATGCCGGCGACTTGCTTACCCGGGTTGAACTATCGACGCCGGCCGATACCGAATTGGTCTCGGCCATCACCCATTCCGCGCGGACCGTGATGGATGACATCGACCCGCACGCCGGTGCCATGGTGCGAGCCGTTTGGTATTCGGGGCCAGGGCAGGCTGCGCTGCTCCTCACGGCGCACCACCTGGCGGTGGATGTGGTGTCCTGGCACATCATGTTGGGCGATCTCATCGAGGCGTGGCGCTGCGCGAACGCCGATGCGCCAACAAAGATGCTGCCGGAGTTCACCTCTTACCGTCGATGGTGCGAGCTGATGTGGCATCGGGCGGTCGAGCCGGAAGTGCATGCGCAGCGCGAATACTGGCTCGCGCAGGTCCGCGAACCCGACCCCGTCCTTGGCATGCGGCCACCGGACCCGACCCGGGATACCTGGTCCACTCTGCAAGTCGCGCGAGTGGTGACACCGGTTGGGATCACCGAGCGCCTGCTCGCCGCCGTCACCCGAGATGAGGGCGTGCGCGAATTCCTGCTGTCCGCGGCAACGCTGGCCATCGCAAGTTGGCGCAGCACCCGTCGGCAAGATCCGGCATCAGGCATGCTGGTCGCGCTGGAGGGCCATGGTCGCGCCGACGCGGTCCTCGACACCGACACCACCAACACCGTGGGGTGGTTTACCAACGCCTTCCCGGTGCGGCTCGGGGTGGGGGCCGCGGCGGTCGATGTCGAGCAGGCCGAACGCGAACCCGGAGCGTCCCGGGGACTGGTCGAGTCGGTGGTCAGCCATCTCGGTGCGATCCCGAATGACGGTCTGGACTACGGCCTGCTCCGTTATGTCGACCGCGTCCCCGAGTTGCAGGGCGCTGCCGAACCGCAGATCCAGTTCAGCTATCTGGGTCGCCTGGACCTCGGTGGTGTCACCGATCAACCGTGGTCCCTACTCACCGGGCCGTACATCGACGCCCTTCCGGATGACCCCGAGCCGGATCTGCCGCTGCGTTTTGCACTGAACATCAGCGCTTTTGTCGCGACCATGCCGGAAGGCACCCAATTGATCACCAACTGGCGCTGGAGCGATGCGCTGTTCGCGCCCGCCGATATCGACACACTGACGCAGCTCTGGCAACGCGGCATCGCCGCGCTCGCTGCCGGTGTCGTGTAGGGAGGAGCTCGTATGGCGCGGATAGGCCGGGACGAGATCCGGGCCACGGTGGCGGCCGAACTCGGTTGCCCGGCTGACAGCGTCGCCGATGACGACGATCTCATCCAGTTAGGCCTGAACTCGATCCGGATGATGGCGCTGGCAGGCGGTTGGCGTAAACGCGGCGCCGGCATTACCTTTGCCGAACTCGCGGCCAGCCCGACCGTTGATTCGTGGCACGACCTGCTTTGCGGGGACGACGCGGACGAGGGGCAGAGCGCGGCAACCTCGGTCGTCACAGAGCCCGCTCGACCGGTTGCGGCGGCCGCCGAGGAATCCCCGTTTCCGTTGGCTCCCATGCAGCACGCTTACTGGATCGGCCGCTCCGATGAGCAAGAGCTGGGTGGTGTCGCGGCGCATTTGTATGTCGAATTCGACGGTAGGGAAATAGATCCCGGGCGCCTGCAGCGGGCGGTGTCCGAGCTCGTTGCCGCGCATCCGATGCTTCGCACTCGATTCCTCCCGGACGGCACCCAGCAGACCATGCCCCGGCCTGGTCGACCGGTTTTCGCCGTGGTCGACCTCCGCGGACAGAGTTCGGAAAAGCGCGACGCGGCACTGACGCAGCTACGCGACCGTAAAACCCACCAACGTCTGGAAATTGAAGACGGTCAGGTCATCGACATCACGCTGACCCTGTGCGAGGAGAACCGCAGCCGGCTGCATCTGGACATCGACATGCTGGCCGGCGACGCGATGAGCTACCGCGTGCTGGTCTCCGATCTTGCGGAGTTATACCGCGGAGCGACGCTGCCCGAGCCCGGCTACAGCTACCGACGGTATCGCGCCCAGCGCCAAACCGACCACCACGAGGCCCAAAAGGAAAAAGGCGCGCGCGAACGTGATCGGGACTGGTGGCAGCGGCGGTTGCCTGAGATGCCTGGTGCACCCGACCTGCCGAACGTGCCCGTCGCCGACCGTACCGCTCCCGATCGCACTGTCCGCTATGACCATTGGCTGGAGCCGGACGCCAAACAGCGGTTGGTGGCAGCAGCACACACGCGCGGAATCACACCGGCTATGGCGTTGGCGGCGGTGTTCGCCGACACGATCGGCGGCTGGTCGGCACAGAGCAGGTTTCTGCTGAATGTGCCGTTGTTTCATCGTGAGTCGGTGCACCCGGACATCGACCGCGTGGTCGGTGACTTCACCTCGTCGATCATGCTCGAAGTCGACGTCACCGCGGACATGTCGGTAGCCGAGCGGGCGCGCGCGGTGCAGCGCAGTATGTACGAAAGTAGTTCGCACGCGGGCTATACCGGGCTTGAGGTGCTGCGCGATCTGGGGAGACACCGGGGCGAGCCGGTACTGGCGCCGATCGTCTTCACCAGCGCGCTCGATCTCGGCGAGTTGTTCGCCGCTCACGTCATCGAGACCTTCGGTGACCCGGTGTGGATCATCTCGCAGGGACCTCAAGTGCTGCTGGATGCCCAGGTCACCGAGCTGCGCGGCGGGTTGCTGCTGAATTGGGACGTCCGCGCGTCGGCGTTCCCGAACGGGCTGGTTGACGCCATGTTCGCCAGATTCACCGCGGCGGTCGAGCGTCTCGCTGACGGCGATGCCGGCTGGGATGCCGAGGCGGCGGTGCGGCTGCCGTCCGCCCAGGCTCAGGTACGTGCCGCAATCAACGCGACCGACGGCCCGGTCAGCGGGCGGTGCCTGCATCAGGGCTTCTTCGAGCATGCCGCGACCAGCCCGGAGGCGCCCGCGGTGGTGTGGGGTCTGGGACACAAGGCGGGCGCGTGGAGCTACCGGGAGCTCGCGCAGCGTGCGCTTGCCGTGGCGGGGGCGCTGCAAGCACACGGTGTGCAACCCGGGGACGCGGTCGCCGTCCAGCTACCCAAGGGGCCCGACCAAATCCTGGCCGTGCTCGGGGTCCTCGCCGCCGGGGGGACCTATGTGCCAATCGGATTCGACCAACCGGATGCGCGGCGCGCCAAGATTCTCGCGACCGCCGACGTCGTCGCCGCGCTGACGGCCGACGGCGCAAGCATCGGCGCGGGAATCTCGTCGGTGTCGATCGACGCGGCGCGCGACTATCCGGAGCCGCTCGGCGAGCCTGTCTTCCCCGATACCGACGAGATCGCCTACGTGATCTTCACGTCCGGTTCGACCGGCCTGCCGAAAGGCGTCGATGTGCGGCACCGCGGTGCGATGAACACCATCGACGCCGTGAACGAGTGGTTCGAGGTCGGCGGCACTGACAGAGTGCTCGCGCTGTCCGCCCTCGAATTCGACGCGTCGGTCTACGATATCTTCGGCATGTTTTCTGTGGGTGGCTCACTGGTCGCGGTCGATTCCGAGCAGCGAGCCGCGGCCACCACCTGGGTGGAATTGCTTCGCCATCACCGGGTTTCGATCCTCAACTGCGTACCGAGCATGCTCGACATGATCCTCGAGCTGGGCGGCGACTGGCTCGGTGATTCGCTGCGGGCCGTCACGCTCGGTGGGGACTGGGTGAGCGCTGATCTGGCCCGCAGGCTGTCCAGGCAGGTGCCGGGTTGCCGGTTCGCCGGTCTCGGCGGCGCCACCGAGACTTCCATCCACAACACCATCTGCGAAGTGCTGGGCGAGCCACCCGCGCGGTGGGTGAGCGTGCCGTTCGGCGTTCCGTTGCGCAACGTGCGGTGCCGGGTTGTTGCGCCCTCGGGCCGCGACTGCCCCGACTGGGTTCCTGGCGAATTCTGGGTGGGCGGCGCCAATGTTGCTGCCGGCTATCGCAATGATCCGGAACGCACCGCGGAACGATTCGTCGATTTTGACGGTCTTCGTTGGTACAGAACCGGTGACACGGCCAGATACTGGCCCGACGGCACCATCGAGTTCCTGGGCCGAGCCGACAATCAAGTGCAGATCCGCGGCTACCGGGTCGAGCTCGGCGAGGTGGAGAGCGCGCTTCGCGCGGTGCCCGGGGTGCGCGATGCGGTCGCCGCTGTCATCAATATCGCGGGCACCAGTGCACCCAAACTTGTTGCCGCCATTGTGGGTGATCCGGGTGAGGGTCCCGGTGAGGTCAAAGACATCGCTTCGGCCGCAACACAGGCGGTGGCAGATCTGCTACCGAACTACATGATTCCCACCCGCACTGTGGTTTTCGAGCAGCTTCCGCTGACTTCGAATGGGAAACTGGACCGCCGCACCGTCGCCGCGCTGCTCGAATCCGAAGCCGCCGGAACTTCGGGCGCCCAGGACGGCGCCCCGAGCAACGATGTGGAGGCCGCGCTCGCCGAGATCGTCGCCGACGTGCTGGGCGTGAATTCGGTTGGCGTGCATGACGACTTCTTCGCGCTCGGCGGCGATTCGGTGCTGGCCACCACCGCCATCGCGCGGGTACGCGACTGGCTGGAGATCGACCATGCGGTGGTCGCGGACCTGTTCGGCACCCGTACCGTCGCCGGTTTCGCCGAGCGACTAAACCTCCGGGAAGCCCAGCGCGGGACGCCGGAGCGGCTGACCATCATCGCACGCCACTACCTCGAGGTCGCGTCGCTGACCGACGAGGAAGTACTCGCCGGAGGCTAGTCCCCGCCAAAATTTCTCAATTTCTAATACAGCACACAGCTAGGCCATAGGCTTGCGTCGCCGATCGGGTCCGTACCCTGGAGCGTGACCGATCTGAGACACGAAACACCAGTCACAGAGGGCACAATTGCAACATGGACCTGTGATCGGCGGCGCGTCACAAGCCACCAGCAGTCCATGTGAATCCAGGGGAGGACCTGAACGTGAAATCAACTGTGAAGTCCATCGCCACCGGGGTGGCAGCCGTTGCCGCCATCGGGGCGGCAGCCGCGGGCGTGACTTCTATCGCATCCGTTACGCCGACGATGCCGCAGGTCCAGCCCGTCGCCGTCGGCGTGCCGTTGCCGCAGGACCCGCCGCCACCGGGTGCCAACGTCCCGACTCCCGACCAGTTGACGGGCCTGCTCAACAGCCTCTCCGATCCCGGTGTGTCGTACACGACCAAGACCGGTCTGGTCCAAGGCGGCATCGATGCGGGCGAGGGTCACCTGTTCGACCACGAGCTGAGGAAGGCGTACAGGGACGGGGAGTTCCCGTTGTCGTTCAACGTGTCGAATATCCAGCCTTCCGGTCCGAATGCGGCCACCGCGGACGTGGCCGTCTCGGGTCCGAAGCTCCCGGCACCGGTCACGAGGAATCTCACGTTCGTCAATCAAGGTGACTGGACGCTGTCGCAAGACTCCGCGGCGCAGCTGTTACAGGCAGCCACGTCGCACTGACGCGCGGTTGAGTGTGCCTCCAGGAAATTAAAACCCGCGCGTGTTCGGCCCGCCGCCCGGCTGAGTCTGCTCATCCAGCGGTCTGTCCATTTCGTATACCCGCGCATGCAGGACGACGCGGTTCCGCAGCGCGGACCGCACCGCCCGGTGCAGGCCGTCTTCGAGGTAGGTGACCCCTTTCCACCGCACCGCGTGTGGGAAAAGGTCGCCGTAGAAGGTGGAGTCCTCCGACAGCAGGCGGTCCAGGGCAAGCACGGTCGTGGTGGTGACCAGTTCGTCGAGCCGGATCTGCTGCGGCGGTATCTGCGACCAGTCCTTGTAGGACAGCCCGTGTTCGGGATACGGCTTGCCGTCCCGCACGCCCTTGAAGATCATCGGCTGCTGCTGTCCAATGCATCGCCCAGGTCCGGCGGGATCATGCTGGACAGGTTAGTCCGAAAAATCACTGCGGCGTGGGACCTCTTAATGGGCGGCAACCGGCCTAATGGTGTGGGTCCTACCTCGCAAGACCGTAAAATGGACCGGTCAGGGAGGTGACAGCCAATGGGAAGTGCCGACGATCGTCGCTTTGAGGTGTTGCGCGCCATCGTCGCCGACTTCGTTTCCACCAAGGAACCGATTGGTTCGAAGTCCCTGGTGGACCGCCACAACCTCGGTGTATCCAGCGCTACCATCCGCAACGACATGGCGGTGCTGGAGGCCGAGGGCTACATCGCTCAGCCGCACACCAGCTCCGGACGGGTGCCCACCGAGAAGGGCTACCGCGAGTTCGTCGACCGGCTCGACGACGTCAAGCCGCTGTCATCGGCGGAGCGGCGCGCGATCCAAGGCTTCCTGGAATCCGGGGTCGACCTCGACGACGTGCTGCGTCGCGCGGTACGGCTGCTGGCTCAGCTGACGCGTCAGGTGGCCGTGGTTCAGTACCCGACGCTGTCCACGTCGACGGTTCGCCGTCTGGAAGTGATCGCGTTGACACCGGCCCGGCTGTTGCTGGTGGTGATCACCGAGTCCGGGCGGGTTGACCAGCGCATCGTCGAGTTGGGTGATGTCATCGACGATCACCAGCTCTCTCAGCTGCGCGAGATGCTGGGCCAGGCGCTGGAGGGCAAGAAGTTGGCGGCGGCCTCGATCGCGGTTGCCGACCTCGCCGGGCAGCTGCGCGGCGCCGGCGGGTTGGGTGACGCTGTCGGGCGCTCGGCGACGGTGCTGCTGGAGTCGCTGGTGGAGCACACCGAGGAGCGCTTGCTGATGGGCGGCGCCGCCAACCTCACCCGCAACTCCGCCGATTTCGGTGGCTCGCTGCGGTCCATTCTGGAGGCCCTCGAGGAGCAGGTGGTAGTGCTGCGGTTGCTGGCGCACCAGCAAGAAGCGGGCAAGGTCACGGTGCGCATCGGTCAGGAGACGGCGGCCGAGCAGATGGCNNGTGCTGGGGCCCACCCGGATGGACTATCCGGGAACTATGGCCAGTGTTGCCGCGGTTGCCCTTTATATCGGCGAAGTTCTGGGTGCGCGATGAAGCAGCACTTGGCGCAGAATTTGTGGACGCGGTCTGGGAAGGCCTCGAGAGTCTGAGAAGGCCTCCGAGTTTTGGAAATCCTGAGAAAGGTCAAGCGTGGCACGCGATTATTACGGGCTGCTCGGCGTGAGCAGAAACGCCAGCGATGCGGACATCAAGCGCGCCTATCGCAAGCTGGCCCGCGAACTGCATCCTGACGTCAATCCCGACGAGGCAGCGCAGGCGAAATTCAAGGAGATCAGCGCCGCCTACGAAGTGCTGAGCGACGCGGAGAAGCGCCGCATCGTCGACTTAGGTGGGGACCCGCTGCAAAGCGCGGGCGCATCGGCCGGCGGGTTCGGCGGGTTCGGCGGCGGTTTGGGCGACGTGTTCGAGGCCTTCTTCGGTGGCGGCTTCGGGGGCGGTTCGACGTCGCGCGGTCCCATCGGCCGGGTTCGGCCCGGTTCTGATTCGCTGTTGCGGATGCGACTCGATCTCGAAGAGTGCGCAACCGGCGTCACCAAGCAGGTCACCGTCGACACCGCGGTGTTGTGCGACCGGTGCCAGGGCAAGGGCACTAACGCCGATTCGGCGCCGATTCCGTGTGACACCTGCGGTGGTCGCGGGGAGGTGCAGAGCGTGCAGCGCTCGCTGTTGGGCCAGATGGTGACGTCACGGCCCTGTCCCACCTGCCGCGGCGTCGGAGTGGTCATCCCGGACCCGTGCCACCAATGTGTCGGCGACGGCCGGGTGCGGGCTCGTCGGGAGGTCAGCGTCAAGATTCCCGCCGGTGTCGGTGAGGGCATGCGGGTCCGGCTCGCCGCTCAGGGTGAGGTCGGGCCCGGGGGAGGGCCGGCCGGTGACTTGTATGTCGAGATTCACGAGCAAACCCATGACATCTTCGTCCGCGACGGTGACGACCTGCATTGCACGGTTTCGGTGCCGATGGTCGATGCTGCTCTGGGCGCCACGATCACCGTCGACGCCATCCTGGACGGAATGAGCGAGATCACCGTTCCGCCTGGCACCCAACCGGCTTCGATCATCACGCTGCGCGGTCACGGGATGCCGCAACTGCGGTCGGCCGCTCGCGGCAATCTGCACATCCACGTCGACGTGGTGGTGCCAACCCGGCTGGATCACCAGGATACCGAGCTGCTGCGCCAGCTGAAGAACCATCGCACCCGGGACGTGGCCGAAGTCCGCTCGACGCACGGCGGCAGCGGCGGACTGTTCAGCCGGCTACGCGAGACATTCACCGGGCGCTAGCGCGGTCCGCGTAGATGGTGGGGACACTGTTCTACATCGACGCACTGCCCGATACCGGCGCGCTTGCCGTCGTTGACGGCGACGAAGGCTTTCACGCCGCCACCGTGCGCCGGATCCGTCCCGGCGAGGAACTGGTGCTCGGAGACGGTGCCGGGGGCCTCGCGAGCTGCGTGGTCGAGCAGGCCGGCCGTGAGGGACTGCAAGCTCGGGTGCTGCAGCGCTGGAGCGTCGCTCCCGGGCACCCGCCAGTCACGGTGGTGCAGGCGATACCGAAGTCTGAGCGTTCCGAGTTAGCGATCGAATTGGCCACCGAGGCGGGCGCCGACGCGTTCCTGGCCTGGCAGGCGTCTCGCTGTGTGGCCAGCTGGCAGGGCGCCCGGTTGGACAAGGGCCTGCGCCGATGGCGCGCCGTCGCGCGGTCGGCGGCCCGGCAATCCCGCCGCGCGCACATCCCGCCAGTCGACGGCGTGCTGTCCACTACCACGCTGACCCAGCTGATCCGCGACGAGATCGCCGCCGGCGCCGCGGTGCTGGCCTTGCACGAATCGGCGACCGCTCGGCTCGCGGATGCCTTGGCGGCTGGCTTTTCGGATAACACTGCAGAACAAGCGAAGTCACTGCTGCTCATCGTCGGCCCGGAAGGCGGTATCGCGCCGGACGAGATCGCCGCGCTGACCGGCGCGGGTGCCGTGCCGGTCCGGCTGGGCCCGCAGGTGCTGCGGACGTCGACCGCGGCCGCAGTGGCGTTGGGCGCGCTTGGCGTGCTTACGTCCCGGTGGGATCAACTCAGCGACGTCGTTTCGCCGGTCGGCCCTGTAAACGAAACATTGGGAAGCGGTCCTGACCAGCGGTAGACTCGCAGCCAGAACTTCACTCGCCCGACAACTCCCCGACGACCATAGAAAGCAGGCATCGAAAGCCACGTGACGCCACGCGAGACCAGCGCTGCTGACACATCGCCTCAGGTTCGTAGCAGCATCGATGTTCCGCCCGACCTCGTGGTGGGCCTGCTCGGTTCGGCCGACGAGAATCTGCGCTCCCTCGAACGCATCCTGCACGCCAACCTGCATGTGCGGGGCAACGCGGTGACCCTCTCGGGTGAACCGGCCGACGTCGCGCTCGCCGAACGGGCAATCTCCGAGCTGATAGCGATCGTGGCCGGCGGACAGCCGTTGACACCGGAGGTCGTGCGGCACAGCGTCGGCATGCTGGTCGGCACCGGAGATGAGTCACCGGCCGAAGTGCTTTCGCTGGACATCTTGTCGCGGCGCGGCAAGACGATTCGGCCCAAGACGCTCAACCAGAAACGCTACGTCGACGCTATCGACTCCAACACCATCGTCTTCGGGGTCGGCCCGGCCGGCACCGGGAAGACGTATCTGGCCATGGCCAAGGCGGTGCACGCGCTGCAGACCAAGCAGGTAACCCGCATCATCTTGACCCGGCCTGCGGTGGAAGCCGGTGAGCGCCTTGGCTTTCTGCCCGGCACGCTGAGCGAGAAGATCGACCCGTACCTGCGACCGCTGTACGACGCGCTGTACGACATGATGGACCCCGAGTTGGTCCCGAAGCTGATGTCGTCCGGGGTCATCGAGGTTGCGCCGCTCGGGTATATGCGGGGTAGGACGCTTAACAACGCGTTCATCGTGCTCGACGAGGCGCAGAACACCACCGCCGAGCAGATGAAGATGTTCCTCACCCGACTGGGTTTCGGCTCCCAGATGGTCGTCACCGGGGATGTGACTCAGATCGACCTGCCGGGCGGCGCCCGCTCCGGTCTGCGCTCGGCGATCGACATTCTCGACAACGTCGACGACATTCACGTCGCGCACCTGACCAGTGTCGATGTGGTGCGCCACCGGCTGGTCTCGGAAATCGTCGACGCCTACGCGCGAAACGAAGACCCCGACTCGGGGATGAATCGGGCGGCTCGGCGGTCGTCGGGGACCCGCAGTCGCCGATGAGCATCGAGGTATCCAACGAGTCGGGCATCGACGTCGCCGAATCGGAATTAGTGAGCGTCGCGCGGTTTGTCATCGCCAAGATGGATGTCAATCCGAGCGCCGAGCTGTCGATGGTGCTGTTGGACACCGCGGCGATGGCCGACCTGCACATGCGCTGGATGGACCTGCCCGGGCCGACTGACGTGATGAGCTTTCCGATGGACGAGCTCGAGCCGGGCGGCCGCCCGGACGCCCCGGAGCCCGGGCCGGCGATGCTGGGCGACATCGTGTTGTGCCCGGAATTCGCCGCCGAGCAGGCGACCGCGGCGGGCCACAGCCTCGGACAAGAGTTGGCGCTGCTGACCATCCACGGTGTGCTTCATCTGCTCGGCTACGACCACGGCGAGCCGGACGAGGAGAAGGAGATGTTCGCCCTCCAGGGCCGGTTACTCGAAGAGTGGGTCGCCGAACAGGTCGAGGCCTACCGGCTCGACCTTCAGGACGAGAAGGACCGCCGGTTGTTGGACAAGTCAAGGCATTTCGACCTTTGACCGGCCTGGGTCAGCTGCTGGGCGCGATCGTATTGATCGCACTGGGCGGGCTGTTCGCGGCGATCGACGCCGCTATTAGCACGGTCTCGATAGCCCGGGTGCAGGAGCTGGTGCGCGACGAGCGGCCCGGCGCGGGGGCCCTGTTCAAAGTGATGTCCGAGCGGCCGCGCTACATCAACCTGGTGGTGCTGCTGCGGACCACGTGTGAAATCACCGCGACCGTCCTGTTGGTTGTGTTCCTCTACGACAATTTCGGCCTGGACTGGGCGTTGTTCGGTGCCGCGGCCGCCATGGTCCTGATCAGCTTTGTCGTCATCGGCGTGGGTCCACGCACCCTGGGCCGCCAGCACGCGTACAGCATCGCGTTGGCGACGGCTCTTCCGTTGCAGGTGATCTCGGCGCTGCTGAAGCCGATTCCCCGAGTGCTGGTGCTGCTCGGTAACGCGATCACGCCGGGCCGAGGTTTGCGAAACGGGCCGTTCGCGTCCGAGATCGAGCTGCGCGAAGTCGTCGACCTGGCCCAACAGCGCGGCGTGGTCGCCGCCGACGAGCGCCGGATGATCGAGTCGGTCTTCGAGCTTGGCGACACCCCGGCCCGCGAGGTGATGGTGCCGCGCACCGAGATGATCTGGATCGAAAGCGACAAGTCGGCGGCCCAAGCGACAACGCTGGCGGTCCGCAGTGGGCATTCCCGCATCCCGGTGATCGGAGAAAACGTCGACGACATCGTCGGCGTGGTCTACCTGAAGGACCTGGTCCAGCAGACGTTCTTATCGGCCGACGGCGGCAGCAACACCAACGTGTCGCAGGTGATGCGCCCGGCGGTATTCGTGCCGGACTCCAAGCCGCTCGACGCGCTGCTGCGCGAAATGCAGCGCGACCGCAACCATATGGCTCTTTTGGTCGACGAGTACGGCGCGATAGCCGGTCTGGCCACTATCGAGGACGTGCTGGAGGAAATCGTGGGCGAGATCGCCGACGAGTACGACCAAGCGGAGACGGCGCCGATAGAAGACCTGGGCGACAAACGTTTCCGGGTGTCGGCGCGGCTGCCGATCGAAGACGTCGGCGAACTGTACGACGTGGAATTCGACGACGATCTCGACGTCGACACCGTGGGCGGGTTGTTGGCGCTGGAACTGGGCCGGGTTCCACTGCCGGGCGCCGAAGTGGTTTCACACGGCCTGCGGTTGCACGCTGAAGGCGGCAGGGATCATCGGGGACGGGTCCGGGTCGGCACCGTCCTGCTCAGCCCGGCCGAAACCAACGGAGAGGCTAGCCCGCGATGACGCCGAACGTGAACTCACGGCGAAAAATAACCCGAAAAGTCGCACTGTGTGCACGCTCGGCGGAAGCTCAAACGTGAGCGAATTCCATTCGGGTTTTGTGTGTTTCGTCGGCCGGCCGAACACCGGCAAGTCGACGCTGACCAACGCTCTGGTGGGCACGAAAGTGGCGATCACCTCGAAGCGACCGCAGACCACTCGGCACACCATTCGGGGGATTGTTCACCGCAACGACTTTCAGATGATTCTGGTCGACACCCCGGGTTTGCACCGGCCGCGCACGCTGCTGGGCAAGAGGCTAAATGACTTGGTCCGTGACACCTACACCGAAGTCGACGTGATCGGGCTATGCATTCCGGCCGACGAGGGAATCGGTCCGGGAGACCGCTGGATCGTCGAACAGATTCGTTCGGTTGCTCCAAAGACAAAACTCGTCGTCATCGTGACCAAGATCGACAAAGTGCCCAGAGACCGGGTGGCCGCGCAACTGGTCGCGGTCAACGAGCTCGTCACCGGCTCCGCCGAGATCGTCCCCGTCTCGGCGGTCAGCGGTACACAGGTCGACGTGCTGATCGACGTGCTGGCCTCGGCCTTGCCCGTCGGCCCGGCTTACTACCCTGACGGTGAGCTCACGGACGAACCCGAGGAGATTCTGATGGCCGAGCTCATTCGCGAGGCCGCCCTGGAGGGCGTGCGTGACGAGCTGCCGCATTCGTTGGCGGTGGTGATCGACGAGATCAACCCGCGGGAGGGGCGTGACGACCTGATCGACGTGTTCGCGGTGCTCTACGTCGAGCGGTCCAGCCAGAAGGGCATCATCATCGGCAAGGGTGGCGCCCGGCTGCGCGAGGTGGGTACCGCGGCACGCGGCCAGATCGAGAAGCTGCTGGGCACAAAGGTTTACCTCGACTTGCGCGTCAAGATCGCAAAGAACTGGCAAAGTGACCCTAAACAGCTAGGCCGACTGGGCTTCTAAAACGGCGATCTAGGCAGTCCAACTGCGGATCAGCGGCGTGTCTTTGCCGCTGTTCCACCACACCTCCGGCTGCTCGCTCGCCCAGCCGCAAACCGCCTCCAACTCGGCGGCCAGCGAGATCAGCATGCCCTCGCTATTCGCCGGTCCCATCAGCTGCACTCCGATCGGCAAGCCCGCGGAGGTGAACCCCGCCGGCACGTTGATTGACGGCCAGCCCAGCAGGTTCCACGGCCACGTCACCGGGCATGCGCGGACCGTCGCGCGGTCGGTACCGAAGCTACCCAACCGGTCAAAGGAGCGGGCCAACGGCGCTGGCTGCGCGGTGGTCGGCGCCAGCACCACGTCGACGATGTCGAAGATCGAGCCCACCCGATGCTGGGCGGCGGCTTCGTGGTCGCGTGCGCTGCGCAGAATCGCCTGCCCCAGCACCTGGCCGAGGCGCAGATTGGACAAGGTGCGGTGGTCCAGGGTCACGTCGTAGCCCAGCCGCTCCACCCAGTATTGCAGGCCCGCAGTTGATCTGGCGAGAAAGTCCCACGACATCCGCAGACCGTAGTCCGGGTTTCCCGACTCCACCTTGTGGCCAAGTTGCTCGAGCTGCTTGCCCATCCATTCCGTCGCCGCGAGGATCTCGGGATCCAGCTTGGCCCGAAATCCAGTGTAAGGGAAGCGGGTTGATAGCGCGATATTGAGCGGACCCGGTGCGATGCCGACGTGGTCGGATGCTGTCACCGGCGGCGGCCTGTGTAGGTCGCCCTCGACGTTTCCGGACGCCGCGTCGAGCACCAATGCCGCATCGGCCACCGTGCGGGCCAGCACACCGTTGACCGCGATGCCGTTACACGACTCCGGCATCGGCCACGTCGAGATGCGGCCGCGTTGCGGCTTGATGCCGACCAGGTGAGTCCACGCCGCGGGAATGCGGATGCTGCCGGCGCCGTCGGAACCGATCGCAGCGGTGACTAGACCCGCGGCCACCGCGGCCGCGCTGCCTCCCGACGATCCGCCCGGAGTGTGCCGGCGTGACCAGGGGTTGCGGGTGTGCCCGAAGCCAGGGCCGCTGGTGAATGGCCATTGACCCAGTTCGCAGGTGTTGGTCTTGCCGATGATTACCGCGCCCGCCGCTTTGAGACGCCGAACGACCTCGGCGTCGTGGCTGACGGCCGGGACCTGCCCCTCGGTACCGAAAGCGGTTGGGTATCCGGCAACGTCGACGTCGTCTTTGACCGCGATCGGAATACCCAGCAGCGGGGCCGTGTCACCGGCGGCTCGTCGTCGATCGGCGTCCGCCGCAGCGGCCAGCGCCGACTCGTTGAACACCACCCGGAAAGCGTTCAGTGTGGACTGGCTGGCACCAATCGCGTGCAGGGAACGGCGCACCAACTCCTCGGACGTAACTGAGCGGTTGGCCAACTGATAGAGCAGGTCGGTCAGCGTCGGTAGGCGCTGGCTGCCTGCTTTGGACAAGGGGCCGGACGAGAACCCAGAAGCGCCAACCACGGGTTATGACACTATCGGCGCGGATCCCCGCGATGTCGCGGTGGGGTGCAAAACTATTGTAATGCGGCTATATCGAGACCGGGCGGTTGTGCTGCGGCAACACAAGCTCGGCGAAGCCGACCGGATCGTCACATTGCTGACCCGCGAACACGGGCTGGTTCGTGCGGTGGCCAAAGGCGTGCGCCGCACCCGCAGCAAGTTCGGCGCGCGGCTGGAGCCGTTCGCGCACATCGATGTGCAACTGCACCCCGGTCGCAACCTCGACATCGTCACCCAGGTCGTCTCGGTTGACGCGTTCGCGACCGACATCGTCAGCGACTACGGCCGGTACACTTGCGGGTGCGCGATGCTGGAAACCGCCGAACGCCTCGCCGGTGAGGAGCGGGCGCCCGCTCCGGCTCTGCACCGGCTCACGGTGGGCGCGTTGCGGGCGGTGGCTGACGGGAGCCGGCCCCGCGATCTGCTGTTGGATGCCTATCTGCTGCGTGCCATGGGCATCGCGGGATGGGCGCCGGCGCTGACCGAGTGCGCGCGCTGTGCCGCACCCGGCCCGCATCGGGCATTTCACATCGCCGCCGGGGGCAGCGTCTGTGCGCATTGCCGCCCGGCCGGTTCGACCACGCCGCCGCTGGGTGTGCTGGATCTGATGTCCGCGCTGCACGACGGCGATTGGGAGGCCGCGCAGGAGGCGCCGCAATCCCACCGCAACCACGTCAGCGGGTTGGTGGCCGCCCATCTGCAATGGCATCTGGAACGGCAACTCAAAACGTTGCCGCTGGTGGAGCGGAATTATCAGGCTCCCGCAACCATCAGTCGTGATGTGGCCTGTGGCTAGGAACGAGCGCAAGCTGAAGTCCGCCGACTTCCCGCAGCTACCCCCGGCGCCCGAGAATTACCCCACCTTNNTCGAAGGCGGCTGCGCCCAGGATTCCGGCCGACCGGTTACCCAATCATGTCGCCATCGTGATGGACGGCAATGGTCGCTGGGCCACCCAACGTGGACTGACACGGGTCGAAGGTCACAAGATGGGCGAGGCGGTGGTCATTGACATCGTATGCGGCGCAATCGAACTCGGGATCAAGTGGGTCAGTCTGTACGCCTTCTCGACGGAAAACTGGAAGCGTTCCCCCGATGAAGTCCGCTTCCTGATGGGGTTCAACCGCGATGTGGTGCGACGCCGTCGTGAGAACCTCAAGGCGATGGGGGTCCGCATCCGGTGGGTGGGTTCACGACCCCGCCTGTGGCGCAGTGTCATCAATGAATTGGCGATCGCGGAGGCCATGACGAAGGACAACGACGTCATCACGATCAACTACTGCGTGAATTATGGCGGGCGCACCGAAATTGCAGAAGCCACAAAGGATATCGCTCGTCTGGTCGAGGCGGGACGGCTGAACCCGGACCGGATCACCGAGTCGACGATCGCCCATCACCTGCAGCGACCCGACATTCCCGATGTGGATCTCCTGTTGCGAACGTCGGGGGAGCAGCGGTCCAGCAACTTCATGTTGTGGCAGGCGGCCTACGCTGAATACATCTTCCAGGACACGTTGTGGCCCGACTACGACCGCCGCGAATTGTGGGCGGCCTGCGAGGAATACGCGGCCCGCAGTCGACGATTCGGGAGCGCCTGATGCCGTCGTTGGAAGACCGGCTGGCCTCGGTGCTTAGTGATGTCCTTCGGGTCGAGCAGGAACCCGACGGCGGGCTGACGGTGCACCATGACGGTACGTTCGCGTCGCTGCAAGTGGTGAACATCGTCGAGGATCTTGACCTGGTATCACTCACCCAGATCGTGGCGTGGGATCTGCCGCTGACCAAGAAGCTCAGCGACCAGGTGGCCGCGCATGCGCGCGACAACAACTTCGGCGCGGTGACGTTCGTGGAGAAGGTCGCTGACAAGGCCGGCAAGGGTGCGTCTAAAACGGCTTCCGCTTCTAAAACGGCTTCCGCTTCTAAAACGGCAGATGTAATGCTGCGCTACAACTTTCCCGGCGCCGGTTTGACCGACGACGCACTGCGCACACTGATCTTGCTGGTGCTGGACAGCGGCGCGCGGATACGCGACACCTTGACCTCGTGAGCCGTCGTGAGCCGAGTCGAGGTCCTACCGCGCGTCAAAATCCCCTGGTCAGCGCCTGCAATCGGAGCAGGTGCCAAAGATCTCGATGGTGTGACTGACGTCGGAGAAGCCATGCTCGGCGGCGACTTCTGCCGCCCACTCCTCGACCTCATGGCCGCCTACCTCGACGGTGGAACCACAGCGACGGCACACTAAATGGTGGTGGTGGTGCTCTGAGCACCTGCGGTAGACAGACTCGCCGGTGTCGGTGCGAAGAGTGTCGACCATGCCCGCCGCTGCCATCGATTGCAGCGTCCGGTACACGGTGGTGAGCCCGATGTTGTCCCCGCGGCGGCGCAGCTCGTCGTGCAGCTCTTGGGCCGAGCGGAATTCGTCGAGCGTCTCCAGCAGTGTCGAAATCGCCGCGCGCTGCCGGGTGGAACGGACGCTAGCTCCGGCTTCCGTCATTGGCGCCGCTCCTCCTCATCGCTTCGCTCTGCATCGTCGCCGGCGCGTCACGGGATGTCCTCGGCCGCGTGGGTGACGGCGTCGACAACGATGTGGGCAAGGTGGTGATCCGCCAGTCGGTACAGCACCTCGCGACCGGATCGCTCCCCGGCAACCACACCGGCCGCCTTGAGGATCTTCAGATGCTGGCTGACCAGCGGCTGCGGCACGCCGAGCGCATCGACCAGCTCATGTACGCAACGCTGGGATTCGTGCAATTGCAGCACGATGGCGATCCGCACCGGTGCGGCCAGCGCGCGCAGCAACTCGCCCGCAGCATCGAGAATCTCGCGCCTCGGCGGCCGGGGGTATTCGACGGACCCGTGCTCGTGGCCGACCAAATCGGAGCCGAGATCCGGGGTCACAGGCAAAGGCGCGCCGTCGGCGATCGGCGTCGAGGAGGACATCACCATCTGAAGAGTCATCACCTCATCACCTCGAGAAGATCTCGAGAAGCGCGGGTATCGGGCGGGTCCACTATCTCGCACAGCAGCACCGTGCCCTCCACTGTCACATGCATGATGACGCATGTCAAAGATCGCAGTGCCGATCGCTACCATGACTGATGTTTTGTGCGGCGGACCACCGCCGTGCGCTCCGACCCGGAAAGGGAGTGCGCTACCCCGTGGCTTCCGTCATCGACACCGTAGTCAACCTGGCAAAACGGCGCGGTTTCGTCTTCCCCGCCGGCGAGATCTACGGCGGCACGAAATCGGCGTGGGACTATGGTCCGCTCGGAGTTGAGCTCAAAGAGAACATCAAACGGCAATGGTGGCGTTCGGTGGTCACGGGCCGCGACGACGTGGTGGGGCTCGATTCGTCGATCATCCTGCCGCGCCAGGTGTGGGTGGCGTCCGGCCACGTCGAGGTCTTCAATGACCCGCTGGTCGAATCGCTGATCACCCACAAGCGCTACCGCGCCGACCATCTCATCGAGGCCTACGAAGCCAAGCATGGGCAGCCGCCGCCCAACGGGCTGGCCGACATCCGCGACCCGGAGACCGGCGACCCCGGCCAGTGGACCGAGCCGCGCGAGTTCAACATGATGCTCAAGACCTTCCTCGGACCCATCGAGACCGAGGAGGGGATGCACTATCTGCGCCCTGAGACCGCGCAGGGGATCTTCGTCAACTTTGCCAACGTACTGACGACCGCCCGCAGAAAGCCGCCGTTCGGAATCGGCCAGATCGGCAAGAGCTTCCGCAACGAGATCACCCCGGGCAACTTCATCTTCCGCACCCGGGAGTTCGAGCAGATGGAGATGGAGTTCTTCGTCGAACCGTCGACCGCCAAGGAATGGCACCAGTACTGGATCGACACTCGTCGGCAGTGGTACATCGACCTGGGCATCGATCCGGACAATCTGCGGCTGTTTGAACACCCCAAGGAAAAGTTGTCGCACTACTCGGACCGCACCGTCGACGTCGAGTACAAGTTCGGCTTCGCCGGAAACCCGTGGGGCGAGCTGGAAGGCGTAGCGAATCGAACCGACTTCGACTTGTCAACGCACGCAAAGCATTCCGGCGTCGACCTGTCCTTCTACGACCAGGTCAATGACACCCGCTACACGCCCTACGTCATCGAGCCCGCGGCCGGTCTGACCCGGTCGTTCATGGCGTTCTTGATCGACGCCTACACCGAAGACGAAGCGCCGAATGCCAAAGGTGGGGTGGACAAGCGTGTGGTGCTTCGTCTCGACCCACGCCTAGCGCCGGTGAAGGCCGCGGTGCTGCCGCTGTCGAGGCACGCCGACTTGAGTCCGAAGGCCCGTGACCTGGCCGCCGAACTGCGCAAGAGCTGGAACATCGAGTTCGACGATGCCGGCGCCATCGGTCGCCGCTACCGGCGCCAGGACGAGATCGGTACACCGTTCTGCATCACAGTGGATTTCGACTCACTCGAGGACAACGCCGTCACGGTGCGCGAGCGAGACGCCATGACTCAAGAGCGAATCGCGATGGACGCCGTCGCCGATTATCTGGCGGTGCGGCTCAAGGGCAGCTAAAACCACCGCGCCGCAAAACCTGGCTTCTGGACAGTTGTCTGGTTAATCAGGTGGTTGCGGGCGTATCGGTTTGGCGTAACTGCGGATTTTTGGATGGGATTGGCCTACTATTTGGCAGTAGTAGTCGACACGCGTCTGGTTCCGCTGTCAGGGCTGTGAGGTTTTTGAAGCCGTTGGTGCGGCTGGGAATGGTGGGGTTGCCGTGATTCCTACGTTTACGTTCTTTCCGCCGGAGGTCAATTCGGCATTGATCTTCGGCGGCGCCGGCTCGGGGCCGTTGTTGACCGCGGCGTCGGCCTGGGATTGGTTGGCGTCCGATTTGGCGACGTCGGCGTCTTCGTTTCAGTCGGTGGTAGCTGGGTTGGCCAGTGCGGTGTGGACCGGTCCGGCGTCTTTGTCGATGGCGGCGGCCGCCGCGCCTTATGTCACGTGGTTGACCGCGGCCGCAGGGCAGGCTGAGGCGGCGGCCAACCAGGCTCGGGCGGCGGCCACCGCATACGAGTCGGCCAGGACCGCGACGGTGCTTCCGGCGTCGGTGGCCGCGAACCGGGTGTCTTTGGTGACGCTGGTCGCCACGAACCTCTTGGGTCAGAACACGCCGGCGATCGCAATGAATGAGCTCGAGTATTTCGAGATGTGGGCTCAGGACGTGGCCGCGATGGTGGGGTATCACGTCGGGGTGACGTCGGCAGCGACGCTGTTGCCATCGTTCAGCTTGCCGCAGTTGAGCTTGACGGGGTTGTCGGGCTTGATGTCCTTCGCGGCGTCAGAAGTTAGCTCGGCGGTTTCGTCGGGGGCGGCCTCACTGGCCACCGAAGCCGGTACGGCGGTGTCCGAGGCGTCGGCGTTGGCTTCGCAGATACCGTTGTCGTCGGTGGAGTCGTTTGCTCAGATCGCGATGTATCCCGCCAGCATGGCGATGTCGCCGATCATGATGGCCGTGCAGGCGGCAACTCAGAGCACGCACGCAGCGGGTATGGCTGCTGGTGCAGCGGGGGCCGGTTTGGTGGATGCGCCGAAGTTCGTCGGTGGGGCTACCCCCGCGATGACCGGGCTGGGCGGTGCGGGTGGCCTGGGCTCGGCCGCGTCGGGGGGCTTGGGTAGGGCGCGGCTGGTGGGCGCGATGTCGGTGCCGCCGACCTGGGAAGGGGCGGCGCCGGGGCGGATGGTTTCCTCGGCGATGCCAGGGCTGGGTGCCGACGCGGCTGCGATGGCCGGGGCTCCCGCTGGTGGCGGTATGCCGATGATGCCGATGCCGATGGGTGGTGGTGGCGCCGGTGCCGGTGGCGGGATGCCACTGGGCCGCGGCGGCGCCAGTCCGAACATGGCACAGAACCGGCCCAGTGTGGTGCCGCGGGTCGGCGTCGGATAGGCCGGGAAATGACACTTAACGACCACCGCGCAGGACTAGGCTGCGTACACGGGGTGTCCGATGCTTGACGCTTTGATGAAAGTGCCGATTTTGGGTGTTAAATTGCCTTACGCTTTGCGATCCGGCCATAGTGACGCGCATGTCGTTGCGGCGGGTGGATGTCGAGGTGCGAGGTTGTCGGAGCCGCTGATGCGGCCGGATCTGCGAGGGTGGAATGGTTCTTAATTTTTCCTGGTTGCCGCCGGAGATTAACTCGGCGCGGATCTTTGCGGGTGCCGGTTCGGGATCGCTGCATACCGCGGCTTCGGCCTGGGACGGTTTGGCGTCGGACTTGTCAGCGTCGGTGTCGTCGTTTCAGTCGGTGCTGTCGGGGCTGGCCAACGGCGCCTGGACAGGTCCGGCGTCGTTGTCGATGGCCGCAGCGGCTGTGCCGTACGTGACATGGTTGAGCGGGGCAGCGGCGCAGGCCGCGGAAGCCGCTGGCCAGGCTCGCGCGGCGGCGACGGCATTTGAGTCGGCGCTGGCCGGCACGGTGCCGCTGCAACTGGTGACCGCCAACCGGGCGGCGTATCAGTCGTTGGTGTCGAGCAACTGGTTGGGTCAGCTCACTCCGGCGATTTTCGCTACCGAGTTCGACTATGTCGAGATGTGGGCCCAGGATGTGGGCGCGATGTTGGGGTATCACGCGGGAGCGACGACGGTAGCGTCGGCGTTACCGTCGTTCAGCTTGCCCTCATTGAGCCTGTCGGGGCTGGAGGGATTGGTTTCCACGGCGACGGCCCCGCTGCTGAGCGACCTAACGTCCGGGGCGTCGACGCTGTCGGGCGTGGGGTCTGAGGTGTCCTCATTGGCTTCGCAGATACCGTTGTCGTCGGTGCAGTCGTTTGCTCAGATCGCGATGTATCCGGCCAGCATGGCGATGTCGCCGATCATGATGGCCGTGCAGGCGGCAACGCAGAGCTCGAACGCAGCGGGCATGGCCGCTGGTGCGGCGGGGGCCGGATTGGTGGATGCGCCGAAGCTCGTCGATCCGGCTGCTGGCGCGCTGAAGGGCCTGGGCGGCATGGGCGGCATGGGTGCGGGGATGTCAGCAGGTTTGGGTCAAGCCCGGTTGGTGGGGGCGATGTCGGTGCCGCAGACCTGGCAGGGCTCGATGCCGTCACGGATGGGGACTTCGGCGATGTCGGGGATGGGCATGCCCAATGCCGCCGCGATGGCTGGGGCTGGGGCTCCCGCCGGTGGCGGTGGCATGCCGATGATGCCGATGCCGATGGGTGGCGGTGCAGGCGCCGGCGGCGGTATGCCGATGGGCCGCGGCGGCGCCAGTCCGCACGTGATGCAGAACCGGCCCAGCGTGGTGCCGCGGGTGGGTGTCGGATAGGCGCTCCCGCCATCCGGCATCCCCGCTCGACTCAGACGTGGCCCATGCCGGTGGTCATGAGAAAAACGCCGAGCAGGGCGATGACGAGGGCGAACAGCTGGCGTCGGCGAGCTTTTACCCAAGCATGCGCCTGAGACATGATCTCGCCCGTCTTTTCCGGCGCGGCCAGCTGACTGGCCAGCGGTATCTCGATGAAGGCCAGCGACACCACGGCGAACGCTGCGGTCGCGGTTACCTCGATCCCCGCGGTGGCCCCAGAGGCCACGATGGCACTGAGCGCCAACAAGTACCTGAAGTCCGTGAACAGCCCAACTCCCAGGACGAACGGCACCCAGAGCGGTCTGGTCTGCAGGGCATCCTGCGCGCGCGTCGATAATCGCGACATTGCAGTCGGGCTGAGCAGCCGGCGCGTAGGCGGGGATGAGGCGGCCCATGCCAGCCTGGCCCGCCGACGAGGCGAGAGACCAACGGCCAACGCGGCGACCAGCAGCGCGAGCGCGCCCATCGCGATCTGAATGTGCCCGACGGTCGAGCTTGCGGTGGCGTGCTGCACCCGGTGTATGACGCCGGACGCGACGTCACGCAACCCGACGAGCACCCCCAGAGCAAGGACAATGCAGACCGTCACGCCGCCGAGCCAGAACGCGACCAGATGACGCACGGGTCGCGGGCGCGAGTACAACAGCGCGCTGGTGGCGAGCCGGACCGGGTCCATCGTCGCCACAAGTGCCAACATCAGCACGGTCCACCACATGGCCGTGACGCTACCGGCCCGACGCCGGGTTGCGCTGGGTAATCGGCTGGTCTGCCGCGAGACGGCAACTACCGACGCCGCTACTCGGGAAATGCGTTGCCAGTCGCCGTTCCGCGGTGCCCAGGGATCCCGCCCTGGCCTCGGCCCGGGAAGGGTTCTGACGTGCACCGGAGCCGTTGCTTGCGGGTGCAGCTGGACGGCGGATCGGTTCACCGACCGGACCGTTTGTGAACTCGTTGAGTCTAGGGGGCGCGAAATCGGAAAAATCGGGATATTGTCCCCAGTATTGGCTTACGATGCGAAGTACTCGGTGTCGACAGGTTTACCGCTGGGTACTAGGTATACAGGATCGGCTGCGGAAGGAGGCAACGTGTTATTGCCTCTGGGTTCGCCCTTGCCGGATGACGCGGTAGTGGCGGCTCGTGCTAAGTCGGGCTTGCTTGGTGGCTTGACGGTCCCGCTCAGCTGGGGCGTCGCCGTTCCACCGGACGACTATGACCATTGGGCACCGGAACCTAAAGAAGGTGCCGAGGCCGAAGTCAAAGCCGCGGTCGAGACGAATCCAAATACCGAAGACCCCGCCGAAGGCACCGACGAATGGAATGAGTGGTCGGAATGGGCCGAGTGGCAGGGCGAAGCCGAACCTCGTTTCGAACTCCCGCGGACCAGTAGTGTAGTACCCCACTCACCAGCGGCCGGTTGAGAGATATTTCCGGCAACCACAAAGACAAACTGTATGACAGGTCCAAAGTAATTCAATCCAGTTAACAAGGAGACAGGCAAATGGCAACGCGTTTTATGACTGACCCGCACGCAATGCGTGCGATGGCTGGCCGTTTTG
>PLSK01000053.1 GCA_003165155.1 Mycobacterium sp.
ATCATGGAGTCGAATCTGATCATTGTCCGATTGAATGCTCGAAGCCGTTGTACCGTACCCAATTTCGCGCAGCCTGGGCAGGGTCAACGCCCGCGTTGCCCTCCACCGTGGCGTTGAGCGCGGCCACGGCGGGCGAGTTGAGCTTTGCCGATACCGCATCCAGCACCTCTTTGAGGTGGTCGGACTTCTTCCGCGAATTCACCAGCGGCACAATGTTGCCGGCCAAGAAGTTGTGGGCCGGGTCCTCGAGTACCACCAAATGGTTTTGCGGAATAGCCGGCGACGTGCTGAAAACGTTGGCAGCGTTCACCCGTCCCTCAATCAGCGCACGCACGGTCACCGCACCACCACCGTCCTCGATGGCCAAGAAGTTACCCGGCCTGATGTCGAGCCCGTACTTCCGCTTCAGTCCGGGCAGCCCCGATGGCCGGTTCTGGAACGACGACGAAGCGCTGAACTTCACATCCGGTGAGTGTGCCGCCAGGTCAGCGATCGTTTTCAGGTTCCACGAACGGGCGGTGGCACTGGTGACGCTGATCGTGTCGGTATCGGAGGCCGGCGACGGCGTCAGAATCGACAGGTCGCCCGGCAGCTTCTTGTAGAGCTCTAACTCGACGGCGTCGAGCATGGTTGCAGTCGAGTCAGGTTCGAAGTACAAGAGCAGATTGCCGATGTACTCTGGCACCAGGTCGATGGAATGGTCTTTGAGCGCCGGGATATACGTCTCGCGGCTCCCGATTCCCATTCGCCTTCCGACGTCAAAGCCGTTGGCCTGCAACGCTTGTGCGTAGATTTCAGCGATGATCTGAGATTCCGGGAAGTCACCGGAGCCGACCACGATGGATTTGACGTCGTGGGTTTCCTGCCCGAGCGGATTGGAATTGCTGCAGGCCGCAAGCAGGCAGACCGTGGCGAACCAGACCGCCGCGAAGACCGTTGCGCTACGCAGGCGCCGCGGCATCCCCATACCGCTGACACTAACGTCACAATCGGCGGCACGCTGCCGTGCCCGCGCAGGTGCCGGCAGGTTTTCTGCGTGGTCGGTTTCTTTCTGTGGCAGATGGGGCAAAGATGGACACATGAGCAGCCCCTCTTCTGACTCAACGAGTCCGGCCCCGGAATCCCACGTCGTTGTGACACCCGTGGAGCCGGCGGTCAAGTTCACCCGCGCGGGCGCCCTATGGTCCGCGTTGACCGTCGGGTTCCTGACCTTGATCCTGCTACTGATCTTCATAGCGCAGAACACGGCGTCAGCGTCCTTTGCGTTCTTCGGCTGGCATTGGACCTTGCCGCTAGGCGTGGCCATTCTGCTGGCCGCAGTGGCGGGCGGCCTGCTCACCGTGGCGGTCGGCACCGCGCGGATGCTTCAGCTGCGGCGCACGGCAAAAAAACATTTCGCGGCAGCTACCGCGGTCCAGACCGCAAGCACCGAGACCCTCTAGCCGGGTAGCTTGCCGAGCTCGTCCAGGCCGCGGGAGATTAACGGCGCGACGACTTCGGGTGTGTGCTCAGAGTCACCCTTGCCGCGCGCTTGGTCGGACATGCGCCTGCGGAAGTCGATGCCGGCCGCGATGATGGCGAGCTTGAAGTACGCCAGCGCCATGTAGAACTCCCAGTGCGCCAGCGGCAACCCGGAGACCAGCGAGTACCGGTCTGCCAGCTCGTCGGCCGTCGGCAGCAGCGGCGACGTCCAGGCTGCTTGCGCATTGACGATCAGGTCCAGCGCGGGGTCCCGGTAGACGCACATCAAGGCCGCGTCGCTGAGCGGGTCTCCCAGCGTCGAAAGCTCCCAGTCCACAACGGCGCGAACCCGTGTCGGGTCGTCGACGTCAAGAATGGTGTTGTCGATCCGGTAGTCACCGTGCACGATCGATGTGCGGCTCTGCGGCGGAATGGATTGGCGCAGCCCGGAATGTAGTCGCTCGACGTCGGCATCGCGGTGGTCGTCGGGCAGCCGCACCAAATCCCATTGTGAGCCCCACCGGCGTACCTGGCGTTCCAGGTAGCCGCTGGGTTTGCCGAAATCGGCCAGCCCCACGGCGTTCGGGTCGACGCCGTGCAAGTCGACGAGGACCCGGATTAACGAGTCGACGCAGCCGTCGATGACGGTGCGACTGAGCGATTCGAGTTGAGCCCGCCGGCGCACCACTTGCCCGGCAACGAATTCAACGATCTGGAACGGCGCGCCCAGGACCGAGTCGTCCTCACACAGCGCGATCGTGCGCGCCACTGGAACCGCGGTGTCTTGCAGCGCGGCAACCACCTTGTATTCGCGGGCCATATCATGCGCCGACGGCGTCAACCCGTGCAGCGGTGGGCGCCGCACCAGCCAATTCGTCTTGTCGTCATATGCGCGGAACGTCAGATTTGAGCGGCCCCCGGAGATAAAGTCCGCCCGTAATTCGCCGTCACGCTCGATGCCGAGCGAACGCAGATACCGGTCCAGCCCGGGCAGGTCCAGCCCGTCAAGTTGGTCAGCCGAAGTCACGGGACTTGTTTACCATCGCCGACTGCCCGGCGTGAACAACTTCTCCCTTCGATAGCGAAGTCGTTACACCGGGCTAATTGCCATCGAGGAGGCGCTGATTGCGGGGCAACAGGTCCCATACGTGTTCGCTGGTGTTGACCGACGCCACCATCGCCTGGCCGGATCGCGAGTACAGCAGCCGGGTCACCGATGCGTAGTCCACCTGGAAAGACAACATCCGGGCCGTCCCCAGGATCTCGTGCAGGAGCAGGTTTATCACCCCGCCGTGGCTGAACACCGCGACGGTGTCCTCTGGATCGCCAGCGCTCACAAGGTCGGCGACCGCCGCGAGCACCCGCGCCCGAAAGGCGTCTTCGTCGACCGCACTGGGCAGATGGCCCTGGACCAGTCGGGCCCACTCCTTGGGGTTTTCCGCGCGTATGTGCTCGACGGGGATGTACGCCGCAAGGTCGCGGTCATATTCGGCGAACCGATCGTCGATCTCGACGGGCAACTCGCGCGCCGCAGCGACTGGTTCGGCGGTCTGGATGGCGCGGCGCTGCGGGCTGCTGACCACCCGGGTGATGGAAAACCTGGCAAGCGCCTCAGGCAAGCGCGCGATCTGCGCTATCCCCTCATCGGACAGGTTGGGGTCGGAACCCTGGCCGTGTTCGCTGCGCAGCGGCAACGCATGCCGGACAAGAAGCACTTGCATGCCGCTAAGCCTTACATGACCGCGGCGGCCGCACCTTTCCAGGCGGGCGGAGAATGCTATTCTCTGTCCAGAGAGTGGGGTGTGCGGACAATGGCGACTGCTGGCGAGACCCAACTGGACCCGGGTGTCCTTGGTCGTTGGCTCGATGCGAACGACGCTCCGGGAAACGGCGAAGAACCGGTGCTGCAACTACTCAAGGGCGGTTCGCAGAACACCCTCTACCTGATACAACGCGGTTCGGGGCAGACCGCCGAGCGAATGGTGCTCCGGATGCCCGGCGCACGCGCCGATGCGGCCCGTATCGACGGCTTATTGCGAGAGATCCGGCTGGTACGGGCCCTGTCTGGCACCGACGTGCCGCACGCGGGTCTGATCGCCGCCGATGACACCGGCACCGTCCTCGGGATGCCGTTCTACGTGATGCAGGCAATCGATGGGTGGAGCCCGATGGAGGGCGGGTGGCAGGCGCCGTTCGACACCGACCTAGGTGCGCGGCGCGGGCTGGCTTTCGAACTCGTCGAGGGCGCCGCCAAGCTGGGCCGGGTGGACTGGCGCGCGCAAGGCCTCGAGGGCTTCGGCCGCCCCGACGGGTTTCACGAACGGCAGGTAGATCGCTGGCTGTCGTTTCTGGACAGCTACAAAGTGCGCGAGCTTCCCGGCCTGGACGAGGCCTCTGACTGGCTGCGCCGCAACCGGCCCTCGCACTACCGGGCGGGCATCATGCACGGCGACTACCAGTTCGCCAATGTCATGTTCGAGCACGGGGGGCCGGCACGGCTGGCCGCGATCGTGGACTGGGAGATGACGACGGTCGGTGATCCGCTGCTGGATCTCGCCTGGGCATTGTTGGGCTACTACGGCGAAAATCCCCGCGCCGATGGTTTCTATCTGGACATGCAGGGCATGCCGACCCGCAGCGAATTGCTAGAGCACTACGAGAAAGTCAGCGGACTGTCCACCGAGAACATCGACTACTACCTGGTGCTGGCCAATTGGAAACTCGGCATCGTGCTGGAGAAGACCTACGCCGCCGCTGTGCGGTCCGGACCCGAAAAGGGAGGAGTTGATCCTAAGATCGCCGATGCCTTTGGCTCGATGACCCCGCGGCTCATCGCCACAGCGGCCGAGCTCGCCCGGTCACTACCCGCCAATGGACGATAAAGGACCGCGCGATGGGCTATGCGGATCAGCTTTTCGACCTCACCGACCGGGTAATACTGATCACCGGCGGCAGCCGCGGGCTGGGCCGTGAGATGGCTTTTGCCGCCGCGCGTTGCGGCGCCGACGTGGTGATCGCCAGCCGCAACATGGACAACTGCGTGACCACGGCCAAGGAGATCGAGGCCGAGACCGGGCGCGCCGCCATGCCGTATCAGGTGCACGTGGGACGCTGGGACCAGCTGGACGGACTGGTTGACGCGACGTACGCGCGATTCGGCAAGGTCGACACGTTGATCAACAACGCCGGCATGTCGCCGCTGTACGACAAGCTGACCGATGTCACCGAGAAGCTCTTCGACGCAGTGGTAAACCTCAACTTCAAGGGGCCATTCCGGTTGTCGGCGTTGGTGGGCGAACGAATGGTCGCGGCAGGCAGCGGGTCGATCATCAACGTGAGTTCCGCCGGCTCGCTACGCCCGGATGGCGGCATGATTCCGTATGCCGCGGCCAAGGCTGGGCTCAACGCCATGACCGAAGGCCTGGCACGGGCGTTCGGTCCGACCGTACGGGTCAACACGCTTATGGCGGGACCGTTTTTGACCGACGTCAGCAAGGCTTGGAATCTCGACAAGATGGACACCAATATGTTCGGCCATATGTCGCTGAAACGCGCCGGAGACCCGCCTGAAATCGTCGGCGCCGCATTGTTCCTGGCTTCCGATGCATCCAGCTTCACCACCGGCTCGATCTTGCGCGTCGATGGCGGCTTCCCCTAAACACGAAGGAGTATTGGAATGTCTTGGGACTTCTCCACCGAACCGGAGTTCGAGAAGAAGCTCGACTGGATCCGCGAGTTCGTGCGCGAGGAGGTCGAACCCCTCGAGGTGCTGTTCCCGGGCTGCGAGTTCCTGCCGCTGAACGACGAACGGCGCCGCATCGTCGACCCGCTCAAACAGCAGGTACGCGACAATGGTTTGTGGGCTCCGCATTTGGGGCCGGAACTCGGCGGACAGGGCTTCGGTGCGGTCAAGCTGACGTTGATCAATGAGATTCTGGGCCGCAGCCCTTGGGCGCCGATCGTGTTCGGAACGCAGGCACCCGACACCGGCAACGCCGAGATCATCGCTCGCTTCGGGACCCGGGTTCAAAAGGACCGCTATCTGGCCGGGCTGCTGTCCGGGGAGATCTTCTCGTGTTTTTCGATGACGGAGCCGCAAGGCGGCGCCGATCCACGAGTCTTCACCACCCGCGCCGTCCGCGACGGCTCAGACTGGGTCCTCACCGGACGAAAGTACTTCTCCTCCAACGCATCCGTCGCGTCATTCTTTATCGTCGTGGCGATCACCGATCCCGATGTGCCAGTGCACCAAGGCGCCTCGACGTTCCTGATCCCGGCGGGAACCGAAGGTCTGAACCTGGAAGCCACTCACCACCTGGTTGGAGCGGATCCCCACGAGCCGGGGCATTCCCTGGTGCATTACGACGGGGTGCGGGTTCCAACGGACGCGTTGCTCGGTGAGCCCGGTCAGGGCTTTCTGATTTTGCAGACCCGACTGGCGGGCGGGCGGCTGCATCACGCGATGCGCGCGATCGGGATGGCGCAGCGCGCGGTCGAGATGATGTCGCGCCGTGCGAAAAGCCGCTTCACACAAGGCAGCTTGCTGGCCGA
>PLSK01000114.1:0-651 GCA_003165155.1 Mycobacterium sp.
ACGAAATTCGGGTCAACGCCATCGCGCCGGGCAATATACCCACGCAGATCGTAGCGACGTCGGCGGTTAACGTTGATCCGGCGGAGCTCGCGCGGTACGAGGCGGCGATCCGCGAGACGATGCGGGCCGACCGGCCCCTGAAGCGTGAGGGCACGACCGCGGACATCGCCGAGGCGGCCCTGTATTTCGCCGGCGACCGGTCGTGCTACGTCACCGGAACGGTTCTGCCGGTCGACGGCGGGACGTCGGCGGGCAAGGTGGTCCGGTCCAAGAAGCGCGAGCCATGACTGGCGGGCTCGCCCGGCCGCGAACTATCGCGCGTCTAATCCTCGGAGTCTTCCTGATATTCGCCGGGGTCAGTCATCTGAGCTTCGCCCGAACTGCCTTCTACGCTCAGGTGCCGCCGTGGCTGCCGCTGAACACGGACTTCGTCGTCATCGCTTCGGGCGTGGTGGAAATCGTTCTCGGAGCCAGCCTGGTGCTGCTCACCCGGTGGCGCGTGCCGGTCGGATGGGTTGTGGCGACCTTCTTCGTTCTAGTGTTCCCCGGCAACATCTCCCAATTCGTCACGCATGCTAATGCTTTCGGGCTCGACTCCGACCTCACACGGGGTATCCGGCTGCTGTTCCAGCCGCTGTTGGTGATCTGGGC
>PLSK01000114.1:659-14121 GCA_003165155.1 Mycobacterium sp.
CGCGGTTGACTGGCTGGGTGACCGCAGCCGGCAGGGCCGTTCGCACCGAGCGCGCCAGCTCCACCCAGGAAGCGATCCTGGTGGCGGCCGAGCGGTTGTATGCCGAGCACGGCGTTTTCGCGGTGTCCAACAGGCAGGTCAGCGAAGCGGCAGGTCAGGGCAACAACGCCGCGGTGGGCTACCACTTCGGCACCAAAGCGGACCTGGTGCGCGCCATCGAGCAGAAGCACCGTGGGCCCGTCGAAGAGCTTCGCGAGCAAATGGTGGCCGACCTGGTGGCTTCGGGCGACTCCGCCGAGTTGCGGGGCTGGGTGGCCTGCCTGGTGCGTCCCCTCACCGACCACCTGGCGGCTCTCGGCAACCCCAGCTGGTATGCGCGCTTTGCGGCGCAGGCGATGACCGATCCCGCGTATTACAACGTCGTGGTCAAGGGTGCGCTCAGCTCCCCGTCGCTGGTTCAGGTCGTCGAAGGCTTCAACCACTGCCTGCCTAACTTGCCGGCCGATGTGCGCTACGAACGCAACATCATGGCCCGCAACTTGTTGATGCACACCTGCGCCGATCGCGAACGCACGCTCGCCGCCGGCAAATCGATGTCCCAACGTTCCTGGCCGGCTGCCGCATCCGGCCTCATCGACGCGATCGTGGGCCTGTGGTTGGCGCCCGTGACGCCGTACGAGTGAAGAGTTGCAGATGAAAGTGACTGTTGACCAAGATGTCTGCGCATCGTCGGGGAACTGCGTAATGAATGCTTCCGACGTGTTCGATCAACGGGATGAGGACGGCGTCGTCGTCCTGCTGATCGCGAACCCGTCGGCCGAGCAGGCCGAGGGCACGCGCCGAGCGGCTGCGGCATGTCCCGCACTGGCTATCCATATCGAGGAATGAGAGACATGTCGGAGACTCTGACCAGTAGCGCGACCGAGAACGCCTCCGGAGCCCCGGATTACCCGATGGCCAGGAACCCGGGCTGCCCATTCGCACCGCCGCCTGACGTCATGGCCCTCGCGGACATCAAACCCCTGTCGCGGGTACGGATCTGGGACGGCAGCACACCGTGGCTCGTCACCGGTCACGAGGCGGTGCGCGAACTGTTCTCCGACGCCCGGGTCAGCGTCGACGATCGGCTGCCCGGCTTTCCGCACTGGAACGAAGGCATGTTGTCCACGGTGCACAAGCGCCCGCGATCGGTCTTCACCGCCGACGGCGAAGAGCACACCCGATTCCGGCGGATGCTGTCGAAGCCGTTCACGTTCAAGCGGGTGGAAGGTCTGCGCCCCACCATCCAGCAGGTCACTGACGAGAGCATCGACGCGATGCTGGCCGGGCCACAGCCGGCCGACGTGGTCGCCGCGATCGCACTGCCGGTCCCGTCGGTGGTGATCAGCCAGCTGCTCGGGGTCCCTTACGAGGACGCCGAGATGTTTCAGCACCACGCCAACGTCGGGCTGGCGCGCTTTGCCACGGGGGAGGACACCGCCAAAGGTGCGACAAGCCTGTTTAAGTACCTTGCGCAACTGGTCGAGGCCAAGATGGAAAACCCGGCAGAGGACGCGGTGTCCGACCTCGCCGAGCGGGTCAAGGCCGGCGAGCTCAGCGTCAAGGAAGCCGCGCAATTGGGTACCGGGTTGCTGATCGCCGGGCACGAGACCACCGCGAACATGATCGGGCTCGGCGTGCTCGCTCTGCTGCAAAATCCCGAGCAGGCAGCGGTCATCCGCGATGCCGAAGACCCCAAGATCACGGCCAACGCGGTCGAGGAGTTGCTTCGCTACCTGAGCATCATCCAGAACGGCCAGCGCCGCGTCGCCGTCGAAGACATCCACATCGCCGGGGAGGTCATCCGCGCCGGCGAAGGCATCATCATCGACCTGGCTCCGGCCAACTGGGATGCGCAGGCATTCGCCGAGCCGGATCGGCTATATCTGCACCGCTCTGGCGCCGACCGCAATGTCGCGTTCGGTTACGGCAGGCATCAGTGCGTGGGGCAGCAACTCGCCCGCGCCGAGATGCAGATCGTCTTCGGCACCCTGTTCCGTCGTGTTCCCACGCTGGAGCTGGCGATTCCGTTCGAGGATGTCCCGTTCAAGGATGACCGGCTCGCCTACGGCGTCTACGAACTGCCAGTGAAGTGGTAGGCGTAGGTGAACGAAGTTTATTGATCAGCCCGAGATGACTACTGTCGAAAATGCCGATCCGACTGGAGGGTCAACAATGTCAACGCCGACAAGCACCGTTTCGTTCTATCCGCCCGGAGGCTATGGCGCGCCGAAAAATCGCCGCGGGCACGCCGCGGACAGCGATGTGGGCCTGCCGGAAGGCACCGTGGTCTTCTCCGCGGACAACCACATCTCGCTGGCCGCCGACATCTTTTATGAGCGCTTCCCGGACGACCTGAAGGACAAAGCCCCGCGGATCTGGTATGAGGACGGGGCCTATCAAGTAGGGCGCAAGGGCCAGTCGTTCCTGCCCGGCGATTTCAGCGCGGTGCTGATGCAGTACGACGAGCTACCCGGGGCCGCAACCGACAACATCGAGGCCCGGATCCAGGAGTTGCACGACGACGGCGTCGAGAAAGAACTGGCATTCCCTAACGCGGTCCTGGCGCTTTTCCACTACCCGGACAAGAAACTTCGCGAACTTGTGTTCCGCATTTACAACGAATACATCGCGGAGCTGCAAGAGCGCTCGGGCGGCCACTTCTACGGCGTCGGGCTGATCAACTGGTGGGATCCACAAGGTACTCGACAAACTCTGGAAGAGCTGAAATCGTTGGGGCTCAAGACGTTCCTGATGCCGCTGAACCCCGGCAAGGACGACGACGGCAACGTGATCGACTACGCAAGCACCAGCATGAGGCCCGTCTGGGATGAGATCGAGGCCGCCGGCCTTCCGGTCACGCACCACATCGGGGAAACCCCGCCGAAGACCCCGACCGAGTTCAACGGCCTTGTCGTCGGAATGATGATCAACATCGATGGGTTCCGGGAAACGTTCTCCAAGTACATCTTTGGCGGCATTCTCGACCAGCACCCGGCGCTGCGACTCGGCTGGTTCGAGGGCGGCATCTCCTGGGTGCCGTGGGCGCTGCAAGACGCCGAGCACCTGGTGGCGTCCTATCAGCATATGTTCAACCGGCCGGTAGAGCACGACGTGCGCTATTACTGGGACAACCACATGAGCGCATCATTCATGGTCGACCCGCTGGGGCTGAAGTTGATCGACCAGATCGGGGTGGACAAGGTGATGTGGTCCAGCGATTATCCGCACAACGAAAGCACCTACGGCTATTCCGAGAAGTCGTTGGCGGCCGTTGTCGACGCTGTCGGGCCGGCCGATGCGGCGCGGATCGTCAGTGGAAATATCACGAAATTCCTGGGGCTCTAATGAGGTCTTTAATAAGGCCTGGGCTGGTGGCGCAATGACAACGTTCGCGCAAACGGGCACCAGCTCGAGCCTGGTTATTCCCGCGACACCCGACCTGGGCCGGCTGCGCCGGGAGATCGGCGCACGGCTGCGATCGGCGATGGCAGATCGCGGCGTTGACGCGATGGTCCTGCTCGGCAACAACGCGGTGGTCTACGCCACCGGCACCAATTGGCCGCTCGGCGACGCCGGGCTGTCTTACGTCGAGCGACCGGTGGCTGTGGTGGTAGCCGACGATGAGTGGCCGCATCTGTTCCTGCCGTTCCGTGAGGGCGCCTCGATGGAGTCGGGTCTGCCCGCCGATCATCTGCACGGGCCGGTTTATCTCGAATTCGACGAAGGCGTGGCCAATTTCGCACGGGTTCTTGCCGATCTGGTGCCAGCCGGCGCGGTGACGGCCGTCGATGAATTCACCGGCGCCATGTCGCGCGCGGGGAAACTGTTGTTCCCCAATGGTGCTCCCGTCGACGCGGCCGCGGTTATCGGCGCCGCCAAGGCCGTGAAGACCCCGGATGAATTATCCTGCATGCGTACCGCGATCCGGATCACCGACGAGGCGATGGTGGAGGTCCAGAAGCGTCTGGCCCCCGGTATCCGCCAGACCGAGTTGTCGGCGAGCTTCTTGCGACAGGCCTTCGAATTGGGGGCCACGGCCAGCATGCTGGAACCGATCTGGCAGGTGATGCCGCCGAGCAAGGCCGAGGGCGTCTGGACCACACACGGTGACCTGGCGCTGCCGCTGCTGAGCACCGAACGTGAACTGGTCGAGGGTGACGTGCTATGGACGGACGTCAGCATCACCTATCACGGCTACTGCTCCGACTTCGGCCGCACCTGGATCGTCGGCCGGGACCCGTCGCCACGCCAGCAAGCGCAGTTCGACAAATGGTTTGAGATCATGACCGCTGTCCTGGGTGTGGCGCGCGCCGGAGTAACCGCCGCCGATCTGGCCAGGGCGGCAATTAAGGCCAACGGCGGTAGCAAGCCCTGGCTGCCGCACTTCTATCTGGGCCACGGCATCGGCGTCAACGCCGCCGAAATGCCGATGATCGGAACCGATCTCGGCCAGGAGTTTGACGAGAACTACGTCCTGCAGGCCGGCATGGTGCTAGTCCTCGAACCGGTGGTTTGGGAGGACGGTACCGGCGGCTACCGAAGCGAAGAGGTTTTGGTGATTACCGACGAAGGCGTGATTCGATTGACCGACTACCCGTATGACCCCTATGGCAACTGAAGTTCTGCCCGACGACCGCACGCTGCGGTCGGGGCGACGTCAACGGGCACTGGACCAGATGGCCGCGCACGATCTCGATGTCTTGGTCCTGGGCCGCCAGGCCAACGTGCGTTACGTCACCGGTGCGCCACAGCTTTGGGTCGCGGGCACGCGACCATTCGGTCCCGGCTGTGTGCTGGTGCGCGCAACCGGTGCCATTCATCTGCTGAGCACGTGGGATGAGGGCGTTCCGGACGATATCCCGCACGAGAACCTGTACGGCATCTCGTGGAATCCTATGAACACGATCGCGGCGCTGCAGCGTATCGATGGCGCGGCCACCGCCCGGCGCGTCGGAACCGATGCGCTGTCACCGGGTTTCGCCCAGTTGCTGCCGAAGGCGTTTCCCAACGCCGAGCTGGTCGACGGGGAACTCGCGATGCGCGCGGCCCGGCGAATCAAAACGGATTCGGAAGTGGCTGCATTGCGGGAAGCGATCGCGGTGGCCGAATCAAGTCTGGCCGTCGCGGTGGCCGAGCTGGCGCCCGGCGTGCGCGAGCAGACGCTCGCCGGCCTGCTGTTGGAATCCGCCGCCGCGGGCGGGGTGAGTACTCCAACGAACCAAGATGTCGCGTGGGTGACTTCCCCCGACCATCCGTGGCGCCGAGTCAGCCGAGGTGGCCGCGACGGTCGTGTCGAAGACGGTGACCTGGTGGCCTTTTCCGCCGGGGTGTTGGCCGGCGGCTACGCGGGTGAGGTCGGGCGAACCTGGCCCGTGGGGGAGGCGCGGAACGCCCCAAATGTCTCAGCCCTGTACCGCCGCTGGGACAGCTTGTGGTCCCGGCTGATAGCCGCGTGCCAGCCGGGCGCCGGCGCCGGTGATCTGCTCGCTGCCTACCAATCCGCCGGAGAACCGGCGCCGCCGATGCCGGTGGCCCGGGGCTTGGGCATGGGCTTTGACCCGCCGGTCATTTCGTCACACCTGCCGCAGACTGCGGCCGGCGAACGACTCGAGCCCGGAATGGTGCTCGCCGTCACCGGCTATGTCTGGGAGCAGGGGATCGGCGCGGTGTTCGGCCGAGAAGCGGTCCTAATCACAACTGACGGTCCCGAAGTGCTGACCGTTAGCCCGTTTTGGAAGGCCTGAGTGGAGAAAGCGCGGGTCGAGCCACCGCTGGTCGGCTACACCGTGGTCGACCTGTCCACCGGAATAGCGGGGGCGTACTGCACGAAGCTGCTCGCTGACGGAGGCGCCGACGTCGTTAAAGTCGAGTCACCGCAAGGTGATCCGCTGCGCAGGTGGTCGTCCTCTGGCACGGCCATCCCAGCCGCCAGCGATGGAGCGTTGTTCGGCTATCTGGCGGGTTCGAAACACAGCGTCGTCGCCGATGCGGAGGTCGGCGACGACATCGAGATGGTGCACAAGCTGCTGGCGGCGGCCGACGCCGTGGTGTGGTCCGCGGGCTCGAAGCTAGCCGAACACCACAGCTTTCGGCCCGCCGCAATCCACACTGCGTACCCGCACCTCACCGTCACCTCGATCACGCCCTTCGGGCTGAAAGGTCCGTGGCGCGACCGGGCGGCAACCGAATTCACTCTGCAGGCTTGGTCCGGCGGGATCGTCGGCCTTGGGCGCGGGTTGCCGGAACGAGCACCGGTGTTCGTCGGTGGGCAGGTCGGCGAATATCTGGCGGGTGCCTACGCGAGCGCTGCGACACTGGCGTCGCGGTGCAGCGGGCTCAGCAGTGGTGCGGGACAACTCATCGATCTGTCGATGCTGGAAACACAGATCCTCTGCCTGACCTACTACCCGGTCAGCTACTTTGAAATGCTTGGACGCCCGTGGCGCAACGCACGCCGTCTCACGGTGCCGGGTGTGGCCCAAGCCAAGGACGGTCTGGTGGACCTCGGGTGCGGGACTGCACAGCAATGGTTCGACCTATGCGCGATGGTTGGCCACCCGGAGTGGATCGACGAGGAATCGGCCCTGTCGATCACCGAGCAGGCCAATGTCCATGCCGAGGAGATCTATGCCTGGGTGCGAAGCACCCCGGCCGACGAGATCCATGATCTGGCAACGGCATTCCGGATTCCCAACGCGCCTGTGGCCAACGGTGCGAACGTCGCGTCGCTGGACCATTTCCGGGAGCGCGGCTCGTTTGTGCGGAATCCGCGGGACGGATTTCAGCAGCCCGGCCACCCCTTCCGCATGCGACCCGCGCAACTTCGACAGCCGCAACCGGCACCCCGACTGGGTGAGCACACCGCGCATTATCGGGCCGCGTACGTGACCCCGCGGCCGAAGCCGACCGGGAACGTAAAACCTCTGCCGTTCAGCGGACTCCGGATCCTGGACATGACGACGTTCTGGGCAGGCCCTTGCTGCACCCACTTTATGGCCATGCTCGGGGCGGAGGTCATTCATGTGGAATCCGCCCGTCGTCCCGACGGCACCCGACTGATCGCCGGCATACCCGTCAGCGAAGACCAATGGTGGGAGAAGTCGCCGATCTTCGCTGCGCTCAACACCAATAAAAAGGGCTTGACGCTGGACTTGCAGAGTCCGCGCGGCCGCGAGCTTTTGCGGCGGCTCATCGCGACCTGCGATGTGGTCGTGGAGAATTTCACCCCTCGGGTCCTGGACCAGATCGGGCTGGATTTCGAAGCCGTTCAAGCGATTCGGCCCGACGTGGTGATGCTGCGAATGCCAGGATTCGGACTAGACGGGCCGTGGCGCGACAATCCCGCGTTCGCGTACGCCATCGAGTCGGCATCCGGGTTGAGCTGGCTGACCGGCTATCCCGACCGCCCTCCCTTTGAGCCGTATTCCCTCGGTGACCCAAACGCCGGCGTGCATGCGCTCAACGGGCTACTGCTGGCATTGGAGCATCGCCGTCGCACCGGGCAGGGCGTGTTTGTCGAGGCGGCGATGGTGGACGCCGCGCTCAGCATCTCCGCCGAGCAGGTCATCGAATACTCCGCATACGGGGCACTGCTGGACCGCGCGGGTAACCGGGGACCAACCGCCGCGCCACAGAACCTCTACCGCGCCGCCGATATCGACGAATTCGGGCGCCCCGACACCTGGGTCGCGGTTGCGGTGGCGAACGACGACCAATGGCGATGCTTGTGTGATGCGCTCGGATCACCATCTTGGGCAGTCGATCCGAGGCTGTCGACTGCAGCCGGGCGCCGCGCACACGAAGACCTCATCGATGAACAGCTGGCCGCGTATTGTCGAGATCGCACCGTCGACGCCATCGTCCGCACCTTCTGGGACGCCGGTGTGCCGGTGGCCAAAGTTCTACAGCCACACCGCCAAACGGAATTGGACCAGCTGACATTTCGGGATTTCTTCGAAGAGCTGGACCACCCGGTGAACGGCCGGGCCAGGCTCAGCACCGTGCCGATGAGATTGTCCGGCGGCTCCGTCCCGTTCCACAGGCATCCCGCCCCGCTTCTGGGGCAGCACAACCACGAGCTGCTGGCCGAGCTGGGCGTGACCGAGGCAGAGATCGCAGAGCTGGAAGCCGACGGAATCATCGGGAGCACGCCCGCGATGCACGCGAGGACCTAACCCTCTGCTCGGCGGTGTTAGTGCCGCCAGCCCTCAGCGGCCTGTTCGTCGAACGTGCGATCAATGCGCTCGAACCGCCGCCGGACCGACGCACGGGCGGCTTCGTGCGGGAGGACGTATAGCCGGTTGGCCAGAATCGCGTCGGCCGTCAGGCGCGCGATGTCGTCGACGCCCAGGCTGTCGTCCTGCGTGGGAAGCGGACCGAATTCCCCCGTCACGTCGGGCGCCGTCGACAGTCCGTCATCCGCGCCGCGGATTCGTTCGGAATTGGATACCAGCTTGGTTTCGACAACCATCGGGCAGAGCACCGAGACACCGATGCCGTTGTCCCTGACTTCCCGGGACAGCGTCTCGGCGAGGCCGACAACACCATATTTAGCAACGCCGTACGTCCCGAGGCCGGCGTTGGGTACCAGGCCGGCGAAGGACGCGGTGAAGGCGATGTGGCCACCCGTGCCCTGATCGAGCAATCTCGGCAGGAACGCTTCGACGGCATGGATCGAGCCCCACAGGTCGATGTCGATCACCCAGCGCCAGTCGTCGTGGGTCATCTGCGCGATCGGACCCGCGACAACAATGCCGGCGTTGCTGAATATGACGTCGACATGGCCGAGCAGACGAAAAGCCTCGTCCGCCAGGTGCACTACCTCATCGAGATGCCGGACATCGCAGATCACCCCGTGCGCGGCAAACCCGTCGGCCTGCAGCCGCGCCACGGCCCGTTCCAGCCCAGGCTTATCGACATCCGCGAGCACGACGCTTGCCCCGCGCCGGGCAAACTCGGTGGCGGCGGCCAGACCGATGCCACTCGCACCGCCGGTGATGACCGTTCCGCGTCCGTCGAATCCCTCCATCGGACGGAACTTATTTCAGGCAACCGCCCGCGTCGACCGGCAGAGTCACGCCGGTGACATAACGAGCTTCGTCAGACGCAAGGAACAGCACCGCATTGCTGATGTCTATCGGCTCCACCCACGGAACGGGCAGCGTGTGGAACAGCTGGCAGATCGGGGCCATGTCGTCGGGACCCGGATTTTCCAGATCCGGCCGGAACATCTTGAAGGTGCCCTCGTTGTGCAGCATAGCTGTCTTCACGTGCGTTGGGTGCACCGAGTTGACGCGAATCATCTTCTGCCCCAACTCGACTGCGAATGCACGCATCAGCCCCACGACGCCGTGCTTGGCGGCGACGTAGTGTCCGGTGTGCGGGTAGGCCTTGAGGCCGCCGACCGAGCTGGTCAGGATGATCGAGCCGCCCCGCTCACCGGCCAGGATATGCGGAACCCCGGCTTTTACGGACTTCCACACCCCGGACAGGTTGATGTCGATCATTTCGTCCCAGTCTTCTTGACTGGTTTGGTCCAACGTGTCGCCGCCGTTGCCGATGCCCGCATTGGCCACGATGATGTCCAGCCGGCCAAGTTGCTCCACACCGCTGTCTACGGCGGCCTTCAGTGCGTCGTAGTCACGCACGTCGACTTCGGCCGTGACGATTCTGCGGTTGTGCCCCTTGACCAGGTCGGCGGTCTCCGCCAGGTCCTCAGGTGTGGATGCCGGGATCGCGGTGTCCAGGACGCCCTCGCGAATCGGCTTACAGATGTCGATGGCGATGATGTCGGCGCCTTCTTGCGCCAACCGCACTGCGTGGCTGCGGCCCTGACCGCGTGCCGCCCCGGTGACGAAAGCGACTTTGCCCTCAACACGTCCGGTCATGGCTTACCTACCTCATTCCTCGCTTGATTTGTTCGGCCCGTCTCAGCGGAGATGCCGCGAATCGCGCCGCATCCATGAACTCTTTCATCAGCCGCCAACAGGTGTCAACGGCGGATCCGTTTTGGCTATCTCCGGTTCTAATTTTTAGAGAATCCAATTCTCGCGCGGCAAATAGTGTGCGCTATTTGCTCGGTGCTGCGGTCCGACGAAACGCGGCCCCTCGGGGCCCGAACGCAACGGTGCTAGCCGGCGAATCCGCGTGAGCAGAAGTCCCACACCTCGTCGGCACCGATTGGATGAACCGTCGCGTCGTCGTTGCCGCCGCTGGACTGGGCGATGAACATGACCGTCTGCATCGTCATAGCTGCCATCCGGCGGGGATTGACGTCGTCACGCAACTCCCCGGCCTCGCTGGCCGCCTCCATAAGCTCGGCCAGCAACGCCAGCAACGGGGCGTGCGCAATCTTGACCTCAACTGGGTGCGTGACCAGCAGCCGCGGTGCAAAGTCGGTGAACAACGGCCGCTTGGCCATCGGATCCGGGCGTGAGGACTCATACAACAGCTCGACGGCGACCTTCAGGCGCTCGAGCGGATCGGAGTGGCTCTCCGTGGCTGCGCGGATCTGGTCGGCGGACCGGCTCAGGGCGTCTTCGAACAGCGCCAGCAGCAGCTCGTGTTTACCATCGAACTGCAGGTAGAAGCTCCGCAGCGACTGGCGAGAGCGGTCCACGACTTCCTGGACGGTGAAATCAGTGGTGCCCTTTTCGATGATGATCGCCTGCGCCGCATCGAGGAACCGCTGAACGCGCTGGGCCGCCCGCAATTTCGCCGTCTTGATGGACCGCTCGACCGCCCGCTGCTTCCAGGCCGGTTCTTCGCTTGGGCTGGTCACCGGCGGCTCGGACGATTGCCGCAAGGGGAGAACATGGTTGGACTGTACCGGAGAACGCCGTGCCATCGGTGTGCTCGACCCCCTCACGGATGGTGTTTCGGAGATTGTAACTTTCTTACTACGAGAATACTATTCTCTTGCGCGCGTGTATGGAAGCGCAGTGAAAAGAGCAGAACGCGCCGTCCGGGAGAACCTCAGAGGCTTGATCCGCGGTTGGCCGGCGAACACCGGGGAGTGCTGTGCAGCTGACCTTTGATGCCGACGTCGAGGCGTTCCGCGCCGAGTTCATCGGCTTTTTGGACGAGCACCTGCCTGGCGTGATCGACTCGGGCGATGTCCTCGATCGCCCCCGGTCGAGTTCGGACATACCGGAGTGGGCGCGCCGTTGGCAACGGCTGCTGTTCGACAGTGGGTGGTTGCTGCCCGGCAATCCGCCGGAGTTCGGCGGCCGCAACGCCTCGCTGATACAGCAATACGTGTACTTGGAAGAGTTGGCGCGGCGGCGGATGTACCAAAGCTTCAATCCGCAGGGTGTGGGCATCATCGCCGCGTCCTTGCTGTCGTTTGGCACCCCGGAGCAGAAACAGCGATGGGCCATCCCGATTCTGCGCGCAGAGATCACCGCGTCACTGGGCATGAGCGAACCCGGCGCGGGCTCGGATCTGGCATCGCTGAAAACGCGGGCGGTCCTGGACGGCGACCACTTCGTGGTCAACGGGCAGAAGGTGTGGACGTCGGGTGCCCATCACGCCGATGTGTTGCTGGCGTTCGTGCGCACGGATCCGGAGCAGCCAAAACACAAGGGCATCAGCGCGTTACTGATTCCGACCGACACCCCCGGTGTGGTCCGTCGCCCGTTCGCGTCGGTGTCCGACCATGAAGACGTGGACTTCAATGAGGTGTTCTTCACCGACGTGCGCGTACCGATCGAGAATTTGGTGGGGGAGCTGAATGCGGGCTGGCAGGTGGCAACCGGATCGCTCGGCCACGAACGCGCCATGCTGTGGATGGATTATGCGGACATGTTGCACGGGCTGACCGTCGACTTCAGTCCATCGGGAGTGCTTCAGCGGGATCACTACGCGACCCTGGTGATGGACTGCCACGCGCTGCGGCTAATGGGATCGGCGGCCTTGTCCAAAGCCGCTCGCGGAGAAGAGGATGTATCCGCGCACTCGGTGCTCAAGTTGCTCGGCTCTGAGGCAATGCAACGCGCCTGTGAGGACGCGCTGAACGCCGAAGGGCCAGACGGGCTTGTGCTGCGCGCGGTCACCGCCCCCTTCGCCCCGCTGAACCTGGACAGCCACTACTCGAGTTGGTTCGACCGATACACCCGCACCTTCGCCGCGACTATCGCGGGCGGTACCTCCGAGATCCAGCGCAATATCATCGCTCAACGAGTACTCGGCCTGCCGCGCAATTAGTTTGCCGGACCGGGCATCCGTGCGTCGTGGCGCGCTAGTCGCTTTGCGAGGCGAAATAGCCGATCGCGACCAGTCCCGCCACGATCGCCACCGCCCCTAACACGATGCCGGCCAGTGCGGTTCGGGGATTGTTGGCTTCACCGCGCTTTACGCGGCCGCGGGCGATATCGCCGGTCACCACGGCCGCGATCCCGAAGAACGTCCCGATGAGTGCCCAGCAGGTGAGCAGACCCACCACGCCCAGGAGCAACGACGCAACGCCGAATTGATTTTGAGGTGGGTCGGGCTCCGTCATGGCTCAATTGTAGGCGCCGGGCGCCTGTTCACGATGCTGCGCCACCGAATCCGTCACAGCTGGGCCAGCCTCGGCGCAGATCCCTTGGCCCGCAACGCCACACCCGCCTCGCGGGTCAGTTCTCGGGCGCTGCCGAGCAGTCCGTCCAGCACCAAGGCGCGCTTGACGTGGCGATGCAGCGGGTGTTCGGCGGTGAAGCCGATACCGCCGAGCACCTGCTGGCAGTGACGTGCGGTGGTCAGCGCCGCCTGACCGGCCGCGGCCTTCGCCAGTAAGCAGGCCAGACCGTCCGGATCGTCAGTTACGTCGGCGGCCGCCTGCAGGGTGGCCTCGGCGCCTTCGATTGCGACGAGTGTCTCGGCCAGTCGGTGCCTGATCGCTTGGAACGAGCTGATGTGGTGGCCGAACTGAACGCGGTCCACCGCGTGCTGGCGCGCCAGTGCAAGCATCGCCCGGCTGGTGCCGACCAGCCACCATCCCACCGCTCTGCGCCCGGCGGCCAACGCAGCTAGCGGCAGCGGATCACCCTCTGGCACCTGATGAATCGGCAGATCGCCGTCGACTGCCGAACTTGGTTCATCGGTACGCTCCCATACCACCCAGGAGCCGCCCGTGAACGGCAGCGTCGCGGTGCCGCCAGGTACGCGTCCGGCGGCGCGTAACACGACGTCGTTGAGCACGGGCGCGTGCGCGCCGGTCTCGCCGAGCAACCCGAAGACTAAAGATATGGCGAAATCCGGGATTTCGTCGAGCATGTCGAGCCAGCCGAGGTCGGCCAGCGCCGCATCGAGCTCAGCGCCCGAGGCCACGGACGGATTGGTCATGGTGGTGCGCACCGAGTCGGCCAGCAGCTGCAGCGTCTCTCGGTCGGTGGCGGTGTCGGAGGCGGCGCTCAACGAGTCCACGTCACTCCTTCCCCAG
>PLSK01000243.1 GCA_003165155.1 Mycobacterium sp.
ACCGCTTCGCGGTCTGGGGTGAGGTCACCGCGCTCGACGCCGCCGCCGCCTGAAATGTCCACGAGCCAACGCTGATCCACCACCACAGCTCCAAAACCAACTACACCACAATAGTTTTCAAATAACGTGACAGCGCCCGTCCAGGTGCTCGGGGCGTTCCGGTTCGGTCATGGCGGTCATTGAACGCCAGCCGTACGACAGACGGGCCGCCCCTGAGGAGAACAGGGGCGCCGTGCGCCGGGCGTGGCACTCCACCTGAGCCCGGCACCACAGGGTCAAGTTTCAGTCGTTGGTTGAGACCAGCTTCAGGTGGAGCAGGCACAGATCCGGTGTCACGAACGCGTCGAGCCGCTCGGCGGTGATCGGTGTTCCCCAGGCTTCTAGGGTTCCTCGAACGAGCCCGAGGTGGAGTTGGCAGACGACGTTGGGCTGGTTCTCGGCGAGTTCTAGGAACGGGCAGTGTCTATGGCCGAGCTGGTGCTCTCCGTTGTGCTCTCCATCGAATGCCCGGCGCTCGGCGGCGAAGCCCAGCTCGTCGAGCACGTCGACCAGGCGGTCGATGGCCTCGTCAGGGCTGGTGACATCTGGCGGCGATTCCAGCTCTAATTCCAGACTTGCCAGGCTATGGCCCCACGCTCGCCCCGCAGCCAGCGCCTTGACACGCGGCCGGCGGTCGGCAGCTAAGGCCGTGGCCAGGATCTCGGCGAGTGTCTGGTAATGCCGCGTTCCACCGCGATCCATCTGCCGGACCGCCCGAAACATAAACCCCGGGCGCCCTCGTCCCATGCGACCAGGCTCCACAAGCTCCACCAAATCGTCACCGACCAGGCTGTCGAGGTGGAAGCGGACGGTGTTCCGATGCACGACCAGCACATCGGCGATCGCGACGATACTCATCGGATCAGAAGACGCCCGGAGCACCCGCAACACCTCGCGACGGCGACCCCGCAAGCCTCCGTTCGACATCACTGCTGTCATTCACGCTCCCGCGGAAAGATCACGCCATGCCCCCCGGCGTTCGTAATCGTACTAACGAACCGAGTACAAGGTCGAGGCCGCTCATCGGGTGATCGATTCTGGTCGCACGATCGCCGAGGTTGCTCGCGAGCTTGGCGTGAATGAGGGCCTGCTCGGGCGGTGGGTCGCTGATGAGCGGCGCCGCGTGGAGGCTGCGGCAGCCCGCAATGAGGAGCCGTTGACTGTGGCGGAGCGCACCGAGTTGGCGCGTTTACGCAAGCAGGTCGCTGAGCAGGAGAAGGACATTGCGTTCCTGAAAAAAGCCTCGGCGTACTTTGCCGCCAGCCAACCGAGGTAGACCGGTTTGAGCTGATGGCCGCAGAGTGCGCGACCACTGCGATCACCCGAATGGCACGACTGCTGGGGGTGTCCACCTCCGGCTACTACAAGCGTGCGAAGCGTTCGGTAACACCGGAATTGACCGATGGGCAGCAACGGAAGGCCGACTTGACGGTGAAGATCATCGAGCATCATCGCGACTCCGGCGGGGTGTATGGCTCGCCGAGGATCACTGCTGACCTGAGGGCTGCCGGTGAGAGGGTGTCGGAGAAGACGGTTGCCAAGATCATGTCCGAGATCGGGCTTGCCGGGATCAGTCCGCGCACGTTCAAAGTGCGTACCACCATTGTCGATCCCAGCGCGTCGTTTCCGGCTGATCTGGTTGAGCGCCGCTTCGATCAGGGCCGGCCCGATGCGGTGTGGAGTTCGGACATCACCTACCTGACGTGCGGGGAAGGCGAGATGTACCTGTGTGCGATCAAGGATGAGCACTCCAAACGGGTGCTCGGCTGGTCGGTGGCTGATCACATGCTCACCGAGCTGGTTACCGACGCGCTGGCCCAGGCGGTCGCCGTGCGCGGCGGCCAGGTCGGCGGCACGATTATGCATTCCGACCGCGGCGCCCAGTACACGGCACTCGCGATGGCCCAGGCCTGCGCTGATGCCGGCCTGCGCCGATCGATGGGTGCCACCGGGATCTGCTGGGACAACAGTGGCGCGGAATCGCTGTGGTCGACGTTCAAACATGAGTACTACTACCGGCACACTTTCGCTACTAAGACCGAACTCGTTGCAGCAGTTGACACGTGGATGCACTTCTACAACGATCAGAGGCGTCATTCGGTGATAGGAATGCTCAGCCCCATCGCCTACGAACAATCACTCAACGCGGCCACACAAGCCGCATAACCCCCTGTCCACTTTTCGGGGGGAACCTCAGCTTGCGATCGAGCCCGAAGTCGTCTCAGGACTTCTCATCAACCCCGGTCCGAGAGATGGGCAAGGGGTTGCTAGGGCAGAAGATGAAATAGGAGTGACTACCTTGCCGGAAAACCACGTTCGGACCGGGCGCGATCGCGAAGCGCTTGAGCGCAAGCTAAGCCGCGAAGCTAAGTCCATAGGGTTGCTGTTGCGGCGCAACCGCAGCCGCGACCCGTCAGCCGATGGCTACGGCCTGTACGTGTTGATCGCCGACTGCCCCGATAACCACCTGCCCGACTCTAAGGTGGCATCCGGCGCATTCCTACGAGGCGACGGTGACACCTTAGAAGGCATCGCCGAAGACCTCGCGAAGTGCCACAGGTGGTCCACTCCCGCACCACACCGCCAATTAATTGACGGGTCAGCCAATTCCCCGCTCTCCGCGAAGAGAAACGGCCGTCAGAAATCGCCCTGACGGCCGTTCTCGGTTGGGCTGGCGTTGATTTATTTGGCGCCGATCCCGTCGTGACTGTCGGCCGCAGCGACGACCTGCGCGCCCAGTGAGCGTGCCTCGGCAGCAGATAGGTTGAACTTGACCTCACGCCAGCCCAACGTCTCGGTGCAGGACTCGTCCCTGATGCAGGCCGTTAGCTGCACTCCGTCACGATTCTGGTCGCAGTCCCACGCGTGCGCTTGCGACACCGTGCCATGGACGTAGGGGTGGATGACCGTGCACCAAAACTGGACGCGATCCCACCCGGGTTCGGTGACCCCGTTGGCGCGGCTCCCATGCGCTCGCAATAAGGTCCGTGTTTGGGGTCGCCGTTGTTGGGTCCGTCGTGGCCGCAGCCGAGGATGCAGTAGCCGTGGCGGTGGACTGTCGGATTGTCTGTCTCGGTCTTGATGGTCATCGTGCCCACCCGTCCAACTCAGCAGCAGCCTCGAGCAGCACAGCGGCCAGCTCGCGCGCCTGGTCGCCATTCAGGACAAAACCCTCCCGCTCTCCAAGCGCCACAACTACGCAAGCCAGTTCTACTGCCCCGCTCGTGGACTGCGAGCAGACCGAGTAGAGGCGAACTTCGTGGTCGGTGACAGTGCGATCAATGCCGAAAACGGCGCGGTAGCCGTCGGGGTCCCAGGTGTCGCCGAACTCGGCGCCGGCGGGCAGCGGGATGTCGGGGAAGGGGTTAGTAGTGGTGGTGGTCATGGGTTGGGCTCCATTCGGTTGGAGCCACGCCGGCACTGTCACGTTAATGAGCGTCGGTGATCTGGGAGAATCGGTGGGGTGAGCACCGCTACGCCGTCATACAAGTGCCACCGCTATCCGATGGAGATCATCAATCACTGTGTGTGGCTGTATTTTCGGTTCCCGCTGAGCTTTCGTGAGGTCGAGGAGCTGATGCTCGCACGTGGTGTCGTGCTCAGCTACGAGTCGATCCGACGTTGGTGTGAGAAGTTCGGGCAGGCGTACGCTAACCAACTGCGTCGCCGCCGCCCCGAACTGGGTGACAAATGGCACCTGGACGAGGTGTTTGTGAAGATCAACGGGATCACCTATTACCTGTGGCGCGCGGTCGACCAGCACGGCAACGTCTTGGACGTGTTGGTGCAGTCACGGCGAAACGCTAAAGCAGCCAAGCGGTTCTTCCGCAAGTTGCTCAAAGGCCTGCGGTATGTGCCACGCGTGCTGGTGACCGACAAGCTGGCCAGCTACGGGGTCGCTCATCGTGAGCTGATGCCATCGGTGACCCACCGACAGTCGAAGTACCTGAACAACCGGGCCGAGAACTCTCATCAACCCACCCGACAGCGTGAACGGGCGATCAAACGCTTCAAATCAGCGCGACATGCCCAACGGTTCCTGTCCGCCTTCAGCGGCATCTCCCCACACTTTCGACCACGACGACATCTGCTCAGCGCGCCCGGATGGCGAACCGAAATGACTGACCGCTTCGCGGTCTGGGGTGAGGTCACCGCGCTCGACGCCGCCGCCGCCTGAAATGTCCACGAGCCAACGCTGATCCACCACTACAGCTCCAAAACCAACTACGGCACTACACATTCCAATTAACGTGACAGTGCCATTGGCGCAGTCTGACGGCAATCCGGAAGTGTGCAAGTGGACAGAACGACCAGTTGAACGGTTGACAGGGGCTAGACGTAAGATCCAACCTGTAACGACTGCTATTGGTCGCAAGGTTGCGAGAGAATTGGAGCCGGACCAATGGGACTGAACCGCCCTGGGTTCGATGCACACGTGGTTATTGGTGTGCAGCCGCGGAGTGGGCTGTGGTTGCAGCGTAGTGGATGGCCTCGTACTCGATCGGTGGGATGCGGCCCAGGCGGTGCATGAGCCGGTCGGTGTTGTACCAGCCGACCCAGTCGGCGGTGAGCAGCTCGACGTCGGCCAGCCTGTGCAGCGGGCCGCGTCGGAATGGTGAGTCGTCGCGGACGGCTTCGTTCTTGTACAGCCCTATCGTTGTTTCGGCCAGGGCGTTGTCGAAGGCAGTCCCCAACCGAGCCGATCGAGGGCACCAGCCCTGACAAGGCCAGGGTTTCCCCAAGCCGTACCGACGTGTATTGCGAGCCCGCATCACTATGGTGAATAGTGTTGCCCGACATTGGGTTACCCTCGCCGATGCGGAGTTGCGCGGCGTGGCGGATCGCCCGGCGCACGAACGCATCACTCTTGCCTGCCGAGCAGGTCCAGCCGACGATCCGACCAGCGTAGGCATCGATGGCGAACGCGGTGTAGACGAACACCCCGCTGGCCAGCCGGACATAGACATCCCACGCGAGTGAGTTGTCAAGCAGCGACTGGATTCTGGTGTTCGGCTCGGTGTGGCCAGGCGGCGTTGTCGTCCCAGAGTTGGTTGTTTGCCAGGCACCACCACAGGCGACCGAGCAGCTTGTTCGCGAGGTTGCGAAGCGCGGCGTTGTGGTGATCGCCGGCGGCTCGGCGTTTGTCGTAGTGTTCGCGGGCGCCTGGGGATTTGGTGAGCATCGCGAACGCCCACCAGTGGCAGGCGTCGCCGAGGCGCTTGTTGCGGACCTTGCGGGCCTTGACGTAATGCGAGCGTCCCGAGGCGCGGGTGACCGGCGCCGTCCCGGCGAACGCGCGCAAGTTGCCCGGAGTGGCGAAGCGGGTGGGGTCGTCGCCGATCTCGGCCAGGACGCGGGCAGCGAGGACCGGACCGAGGCCGGGTGCCGAGCGCAGGATCACTGCCTGCGGGTGGGTGTCGAACTCGCGGGCCAGCTCCGTTTCGAGGTCGTCGACGGCTCGCTGCATCGCGATGACGATCCCGAGGAGCCCGGCCACGGTGTGGCCGAGTGCCTGTTCGACCCGTGGTGGCTGCCGCAGCGCCGGTGTGTGCAGGTCGGTGAGGATCTGCTCGGCCAGGGCGGGGTGGTTGCCGCGCCCGGACCGCTGCAGCAACGTGACCAGGCGTCGGCGGGTCAGCTTCTGCCCGGCCGCCGGGGTCGGCGCGGCCGCGAGCACCGTCATCGCGGCACGGTGTTTGAGGTTCGGAAAAGCGTGCAGCGCTTGCGGATAGAACTCCAGAAACACCGACCGCAGACGGCTGATCGTCTGGTGCAGCGCCCAGATCGCTTCCTGATGCTGGCGGGCCAGCGCCTTGACCGCACGGGCGTGCTCGGTGACCACGGGCAGCGGGCGGTGCAGGTGCCGGTCGGTGCGCAGAATGTGCGCCAGCACCGCGGCATCACCGGGATCGGATTTGCCGCCGGCCTGCGCGTGCCGTTCCCGGTAGCGGGCCACCGCGCGCGGGTTGATCGGATACAGCGTGAACCCGGCCTCGGCCAACGCGACGACGAGCAAGTTCTTGTCAGTTTCGAGCGCGACCGGCGTCTCGGCGGCGCTGCCGCCGTGCTCGGCGATCAACGCGAGAAGATTAGTGAATCCGGTCGCGCCGGTATCGATTCGGGCGCGCGCGACGAGCGCGCCGTCCTCGTCGACCAACGCGATGTCGTGGTGCGCTTCGGCCCAATCGACCCCGCACGTTAATGCCATATAACCGTCTCCGTTCTGTGTCGTGTTCTCCTTCATGGTCGAGCTCGAGGTTGGTGCGGCGACCTAATGGACAGCGCTCGGCGGCGCGGCATCTCACAAGCCGATCACGGACCTCGTGGCGGACCGGCAGGGTCACCGTCTACGTAGAGATCTCTGACGCGTCCGTGTCATCACATGCAGTGATCACCTGCCGATAGCTCACCGGCCAGACTGCGCCCGGATCGGTGAAATCTCAGTGACCCCTGCCGGTTCGCGTCTTGCGTGTCGGAACGGGCTCCGACTCTCCCATTAGGTGAAGTCAGCCACCAGCAGCATGTTTGGGGGCAGGTACCTGGAATTGGCGCTTGACCAGATCAGCAGCGCGCGCCGCGGCCGGATCGGCCATCGTGGTGCGGACCTTCTTGCGTCGTGTGACCCCACGCCAGCCGTTGGCACGCATGAGGCGTTCCACGGTGCAGCGAGCCACCGTGATGCCTTGGCGTTGCATGTGAGCCCACATCTTGGTGGCCCCATACAGCGACTCGGGTTTGCGGCGGCCGTGCTCGTCAGGCTCGTAGAAGCCGGCCAGCACCTCGGTGATCACCGTGTCCCACAACGCCCGCGCCGACGGGGGCCTCGACAACCAGGCGTAGAATGTTCTCGGGGCGATCGCACAGCCGTGCTCGGTGAGCACGCGGCAGATCGGAGCGACCCCGAACCGAGCACGTTGCTCGGCGATGAACGCACAGATCAACGGCGTCGCGGGTCGCTCTCCCGCGCGAAGAAACTTGTTGCCGCCTTGAGGATTTCGACAGTTTCCTCAAGCTCGCGGTTCTTGCGTTTGAGCTCCCGGTTCTCCCGTGCGATGTCGGTGGGCACCCCCGTGGCGGACCCCGGCATCAACCTCGGTCTGATTGATCCACCGGCGCAGCGTCTCCGGCGCGACACCCAGGCGCTTGGCGACCGCAGCCACGCAGGCCGTGCGGGTGTCGTACTCCTCGGCATAGTCGGTGACCAACCGCACTGCCCGTGTCTTGAACTCGTCGTCGTACTTCTTCGGCAT
>PLSK01000161.1:0-7007 GCA_003165155.1 Mycobacterium sp.
TCGGAACTCGACCACATCACCGTCGGCCATCACGTAGTCCTTGCCCTCGATCCGGACCTTGCCTGCAGCTTTGGCCGCTGCCATGGACCCGGCGGCGATCAGGTCGTCGTAGGACACGATCTCGGCTTTGATGAAGCCCTTCTCGAAGTCGGTGTGGATAACGCCGGCGGCCTTGGGCGCGGTATCGCCTTGATGAATGGTCCACGCCCGCGCTTCTTTCGGGCCGGCCGTCAGGTAGGTCTGCAGCTTGAGGGTGTGGAAACCCGCGCGTGCCAGCGCATCCAGCCCGGGTTCGGTCTGGCCGATCGACTCGAGCAACTCGGCGGCCGATTCGTCATCGAGTTCGGCCAACTCGGACTCGATGGCGGCGTCCAGAAACACCGCATCCGCGGGCGCGACGAGCTGGCGCAGCTCGGCGATCCGTGCGGCGTCGGTCAGCACCGCCTCGTCGGCATTGAACGCGTAGAGAAACGGCTTGGTGGTCAGGAGGTTCAGCTCGCGCAGAACGGCGCTGTCGGAGCCTTCGACGCCGGCGCCGAACAGGGTCGTCCCGCCGTCCAGCACCTGCTGAGCGTTCAGCGCCGCGTCGTAGACCGGCTTGCGTTCCTTGTTGGTGCGGGCCTCCTTCTCCAACCTCGGCAGCGCACGCTCCAAGGTCTGCAGGTCGGCCAGGATCAACTCGGTTTCGACGATCTCGATATCGGACTTGGGATCCACCTGTCCGGTGACGTGTGTCACGTCGTCGTCGGAGAACACCCGGACCACCTGGCAGATGGCGTCGCATTCGCGGATGTGGGCCAGAAACTTGTTGCCCAACCCGGCGCCCTCGGACGCGCCCTTGACCAAGCCGGCGATGTCGACGAAGGTCACCGGCGCCGCCACGATGCGCTCCGATGCGAAAAGCTCCGCCAGCTTGGCCAATCGCGGATCAGGCAGCGCGACGACACCCTCGTTCGGTTCGATCGTCGCGAATGGGTAGTTGGCCGCCAACACATTGTTTTGGGTCAGCGCGTTGAACAGAGTCGACTTGCCGACATTGGGCAGACCGACGATTCCCAGGCTCAGGCTCACGAGGAGACAAGTCTAGGGCTCGACGGCCCGCGTGCGAATTGCACGGCATTCGCGGCGACGCCACAAGGTATTTACAAGCCTTTCGGCTCATTCCCGGTACGGTCTACATGTGTCAACACAGCGGGGAAGGTCGGCGGTAGAGCCGACCCATCGCTCGATCCACCCCAATATCCCGGGCGTGCCCTGGTGGACGGCGCTGCTCATCGCCGTGACTGCGACCGCCATCGGGTATGGGATCGACGCCGGCCACAAGGAGCTGACGCACGTCTTCTCCGGCCTCTATATAGCCGGCTGCGTGGCTGCGGTGCTGGCCGTGCAGCAGTCGGGCGTGTTCACCGCGGTCATCCAGCCGCCGCTGATACTTTTCTGCGCAGTTCCTGGCGCCTACTGGTTGTTCCACGGAGCCAAGGTCGGCAATGTCAAAGACCTCCTGATCAACTGCGGTTATCCGCTGATCGAGCGCTTCCCGCTGATGCTGGGCACCGCCGGCGGCGTGCTGCTGATCGGCCTGGTCAGATGGTTTTTCGGTGGTTCGCAGCGAACGACCCTGGCAGCGAACGGGGCGGACGACCCGGCCGCAGCGACCACCGCCGCGGGGAAGTCCTTCTTCGGCGGTATCGCAACGAAACTGAACTCGGTGCTGGGCATCGGCTCACACGGCGACAACGATCTGGCCGCCGAGGGTGGCCCCACCGGCTCGCCCCGGAAACCCGCCCGCGCGCCGCGCAGCAGTCGCCCCACCGCGCGCACCGCTTCCCGGCATACTCGGCCACCGCTGGACGATCAGTACGAACCCCCAGGTGACCGCCCGCGGCGCAGGCGCCCGCCACCTCCGCGGGACTTCGACCCTGCCGAGCCGCCCCGTCGGCCGCGCCGCCCCCGGCCCGATGCTGACCCGGACTTGCGCGCCCCCCTGCCTCGGGAAATGCGTCAGGACCCGCGCGCGCGCCGTAGCCCTTACGAACGACCGACTCGCGGGAGCCGGTACGAGCCAGTGGCGCCTGACCATTTCAACCCGCATGAGGCCTATGAGCCGCCGCGCCGNNNNGGGCCGACCCCCGGCAGAATCTCGGGAGTACGACGGCTAGGAGTTGACCCGTAATTGTCGGATGGCTATTTAATGGCTTGTGCGGCTTTCGTTTTGATGTTCCGTAGTCCGGCGACGATGTGAAGGCTGTGGTTGATAGCCTGGCCGTGGCGGCGGCATTGCCGCAGGATCTGCCAATCCGTGAGCCTGGCGATGACGTGTTCGACGCGGGCACGGATGCGGCGGTGTTTTCGGTTGTGGTCTTCGCCGATGATGCGCCCGGTGTGGTCACGGGCGGGTGTGGTGATGGTGTCGATGCCGCGATAACCGCCGTCACCGAGGATGACACGCTCACCGGTGAGCAGGTGCGCGATGGTTTCACGGGCGACCATGACGTCGTGACGGTTGCCGGGCCAGCAGTCGCCGACCGCCGCCACAGCGCGACTGGTTGAGCAGATGATGATCTGGGTGTTGGTGCTGCGCCGATAGTTTTTCGACGGGCCGTGATGGACTGGTCGTGCACCGGAATCAGGGTGGCGTCGATGATCCACGGTGTGGCGTGGGCGCCGTGTTGCGGTCGAAGCGCTGCGCCCTGTATCGGTACCAGGTGGCCGATGATCCGATCGGCCCCGATTGGCTGGTGGCGAACAGGACGGCCAGCGCGCGGGTGGTCAGGTTGGTGCGCAGATGGACCAGCACCAGCAGCACCCGTACCGCCAGCGGCAGACCCACGGGCGCCCGGGCAGTCCGGGCTGGTCTGGCAGCAGCCGCCGTGCGGCCAGGTAGACGGTGTGGACCTGGCTGGCAGAAAGTCCGGTCAACGGAGCCAGGCGACGGTATCGGGGGCGGCAGTGGGTCGATGTCGGTGGGTGGTGTTTTCATGAAGCCATGGCATCCGCGCCCACCCATATCACCGCCGCGATCAGCGGTGATATGGGTGTGGTGATGCGTCGTCGTGGTAAGTCGAAGGCCCCCAACTTCAAATATGAGGGGCCGGTGGCGGTGATCCGACTGGAGCTCGATGCCGCTGATGACCTGATGCGCCGGCGCCTGGAAAAGCATTGGGAAGCGGTGTTCCGGTTGCGGCGTGCGCTGCAGCGTGATGCCGCCGATCGCTGTCGCGCGTACTCGGCGGCGCGTCACGAACGTCAACGCGACCAGAAGAAGATCAGGGAACGTCTCGGGCTTACTCGTAAGGGTTTGGAGGCGGCGGCCAAGAAGCATATCGAGGCCAGCGGCTGGATGGGCGATCATCTGACCAAGGCGACCGGTTTGCATGTGGCCGCCGAGGTGTGGGAAACCGCTGACCGGCACCTGTTCGCCGACAAATCGGGGCGCCGGCACGGACCACCACGGGTCGGCTCGTGGTGGGACTTCGCCCGTATTCCCGGACGGGCGCGCTCGCACACCAAACCGAGACCGACGTGGGAGACCTATCGGCTGGTCGGCAGCCTGGACGGGCACCTGAACACCTACCGCCATCCTGGGCTGCCGGCGTCGATCACCTGCGCCGGCGACACCGCGGGCCAGCCGGGCGGGTCGTCGATCCTGATGGCGCCCAGTCGGTTGCCGACACCAGCGCGGCCGGCGAGTGGTTCCTGGTGGAAACACGACGGCGCCCTGGCGGTGGTGTTCACTGGGCTGCCAGCCGGAGACCTGGTGGTGCCGGTGCGGTTGCTGTGCGGTGCCGGGCAGTGGGCACACCTGCGTCATTTCCTGGCCGACCCGCACGTGTGGCACAAGATCGACCTGGTGCGGGTAGCTGATCACCAGGCACCGGGTGGCTGGCGCTATTACGCCCACCTGCTGACCCACCAAGCCGGATACCAGTCGGCGTCAACAACGGCGCGGCGCGCCGGGATCCCCGTCGGCCGTCGCGGCGGGGTGGACGCCAACGTGTCTAACCTGTCGGTGGCGTCGTTTCCCGCCGACGGTCCCGACGACGGGCTGGTGACCGATCAAATCATCTGCACCCCCGAGCAGCAGAACGCGGCCGCCCGGGCGGCGGTGAAAACCCGTGCCCGTCAGCGTGCTTTGGATCGCTCGCGGCGCAACACCAACCGTGAGCAATACGGCCCCTCGGTCCGGCAGGCGACGCGGGCGGAACGCCGTTGCCAGGCCGGGCTGGCGACCAAACAGATCAGCGACCCGGGTGGGCCCCGGGCGGCCCGTGCCGATGGTGTCCCGTTGCGCGCTTACCGCCGCGACACGCTGTCGACCCGCTACCGCAAGACCCGTTGGGATCACCGGGATGACGCCCGAAAGACCTGTCAAGCCAAACAGGCCAGAGCCGCCGACATCGCCGCGCGGATCGTGGCCGCCCACGGTAACACCCTCACCGTGGAGGACTGCCGGATCTCGACCTGGGCGAAGCTGTGGGGTAAGCGGATCGCGTTGTTCAGTCCCGGCATGCTGGTGTCCGCGCTGGAACGCGAATGCGCCGCCACCGGCGGCCGGCTGTATCGGGCCGGCACTAGCTCGACCGCGATGAGTCAGCACTGTCTGTGCGGGCAGCGGGTCGCCAAGACTCTCGACCAGCGCATACACGACTGCCAGCGCTGCGGGCTGCACGCTGAACGTGACGTGGTGTCGGCGATGTTGGCTGCCTGCGTCGATTTCACTGATCCAGAAGACCCGCGCACCGCGCGGGTCGACTACACACTCGCCCACGTCCTGCGGACGTGGCTTGCACCCCAGCAAGAGTGGGGTGGTTCAGTCAACCGGCACCAGCCACCAGCACCATCAGGTGCTGAACCGGCCAGGACCGGCAGCCACCACCCGGTGGCCTCTGCTGAATACGCGGCACTCGGCCCACCCCCGAACAGACCAGACCACAAGTCCGGACGTCGCGGGAGCAGCCGAAAAAAACAGCCCCCAAAACTGTTTGGCACTGCATGACCCATTACGGGTCAACTCTTAGTTAGGTCGGGGTTTCCTGATCTCCCGGGGCAATGCGAAGACCAGTGTCTCCTGAGCCGTCGTCACCGGCTGGACCACGCCATAACCGCAGTCGGCCAGCCGCTCCAAGACGCCCTGTACCAGAATTTCGGGAACGGACGCGCCCGAGGTGACGCCTACCGTGGTGACGCCGTCCAACCACGCGGGATCGATATCGTCTGCCCAGTCCACCAGGTGCGCGGCGTTAGCGCCGCCGCCCAGCGCCACCTCGACCAGCCGCACCGAGTTCGACGAATTGCGCGACCCGACGACGACGACCAGCTCGCACTCGGGCGCCATCGCCTTGACGGCGACCTGACGGTTCTGGGTCGCGTAGCAGATGTCGTCGCTGGGCGGGTCCTGCAGCTTCGGGAAGCGCCGCCGCAGCCGATGGACGATCTCCATGGTCTCGTCGACCGACAGCGTGGTCTGGGACAGCCAGACCACCTTGTTCTCGTCGCGGATGGTCACGTTGTCCACCGAGGCGAGCCCGTCGACCAGCTGCACGTGGTCGGGCGCCTCCCCGGCAGTTCCGACGACCTCCTCGTGGCCCTCATGACCGATCAGCAGGATGTCGTAGTCGTCACGGGCGAATCGCCTGGCCTCGTTGTGCACCTTGGTCACCAGCGGGCAGGTGGCGTCGATGGTGCGCAAGTTGCGTTCGGCGGCCTCGGCGTACACGGTTGGTGCGACCCCGTGCGCCGAGAACACCACGATGGCGCCCTCTGGTACCTGGTCGGTCTCCTCGACGAAGACCGCGCCCGCCTTGACCAGGGTGTCAACCACGTGCCGGTTGTGCACGATCTCATGCCGCACGTACACGGGAGCCCCATGCTTTTCCAGCGCGCGTTCGACCGTCTCCACGGCCCGATCGACGCCCGCGCAGTAGCCGCGCGGCTCCGCCAGCAACACTCGTTTGCGCGTTGGGTCGTCGGCTGCCGACTTCCCCGGGCCTACAGCACCGGGGAAACCCATGTTGATTGTCGGCGGCATGATATTCAGCCTACTTTCTGCCGGCCTAGACAGCACATAACGTCGTCCAGCTTGGCGTTAGCCGTCGCTTGAGGCAGTCTTGGAATCATGGCTAACGCTCCATATGGATTTCGGCTGCTGGTCGGTGCGACGGCGCTCGCCGTCGAGGAAACCATCAAGCTGCCGCACACCATCCTGATGTATCCGATGACGTTAGTCAGTCAAGCAGCCCACCTCGTGATGCGTTTTCAACAGAACCTGGCGGAACTGGCCATCAAGGGCGACAGCACTTTAGAGTCCATTTTTCCGCCCAAGGACGAGAACCCGGAGTGGGCGACATTCGACGAAGACCTGCCCGACGCCATCGAAGGGGCCCACGGAGCTCCCCATGTGTTGGCCGACGGCCTCGACGGCGATCGTCGGGCCGAAGGGCGGTTCGCCCTGTACTCGATCGCCGATGGAGCCGAGCCGGCGGACTCCGGTCCCCCGGCCAAATCCAAGGCAGGCCGGCAGTCGAAGAAGTCTGCACCGGGCAACGCAACCCCGGAGCCGGCGGTGGCGGCCGACATCGGCTATCCGGCGCTGACGCTGGCCCAGCTGAGAGCCAGGCTGCAATCGCTGGGTGTCGACGACCTCGAGGCCCTGCTGGCCTACGAGCAGGCCACCCAAGCCCGTGCCCCATTCCAGACCCTGCTTGCCAACAGGATCACCCGCGCGACCGCGAAGTGACCCGAGCGGCGAATTCGGAGGCCAACTCGGCGGAGAACCCGTTCCCGGTTCGCGCGGTGGCGATCCGGGTTGCGGGCTGGATAGACAGGCTAGGCGCCGTCTGGGTAGAGGGCCAGTTGGCCCAGATCAACATGCGGCCCGACACCAAGACCGTATTCATGGTGCTGCGTGACCCGGCGGCCGACATGTCGCTGACCGTGACGTGTTCGCGGGACCTGGTGCTGAACGCACCGGTGAAATTAACCGAGGGCACCCAGGTCGTCGTTTGCGG
>PLSK01000161.1:7012-8707 GCA_003165155.1 Mycobacterium sp.
GACCCCAGACTGAAGCGGCCGATCCCGTTCCTGCCCAACATGGTTGGACTGATCACCGGCCGGGCCAGTGCCGCAGAACGCGACGTGACGACCGTGGCCAGCACGCGGTGGCCGGCGGTACGTTTCGCGGTGCGTAACACCGCCGTTCAGGGGACCAACGCTGTCGCGCAAATCGTTGCGGCGTTAGGCGAACTCGATCGCGACCCTGACGTCGACGTGATCGTCATGGCGCGTGGCGGCGGCAGCGTCGAGGACCTACTGCCCTTTTCCGACGAGACGCTGTGCCGGGCGATCGCGGCTTGCCGTACGCCGGTGATCAGCGCGGTCGGCCACGAACCCGACAATCCGCTGTGCGATCTGGTCGCCGATCTGCGTGCCGCGACTCCCACCGACGCGGCCAAGAAGGTGGTCCCGGATGCTGCCGGCGAACAGCGGCTGGTCGGCGACTTGCGCCGGCGCAGCGCGCAGGCACTACGCAATTGGGTTTCTCGCGAACAAAAGGCTCTGGCCCAGTTGCGCGGCCGCCCGGTGTTGGCCGATCCGCTGGCGGCGCTCGCGGCGCGCGGCGAAGAGATCCACCGCGCTCGCTCAGCGGTTCGCCGTGACATCACCCGGCTGGTCGGCGCCGAGAGCGAGCGTATCGGTCACCTGGCTGCGCGGCTGGCCACGTTGGGCCCGGCGGCCACACTGGCCCGCGGCTACTCGGTGGTACAGACGGTGGCGGCCGGCAGACAACCCCAGGTAATGCGGTCGGTCGATGATGCCCCGGCGGGCACCAGGCTGCGAGTACGCGTCGCCGACGGCGCCGTGACGGCGGTAAGCGAGGGAGCGACAGATGGCCGCTGAGCAAGACAAGTCTGCTACACCCATTAGTCAACTTGGCTACGAAGCGTGCCGCGACGAGCTGATCGAGGTCGTGCGGCTTCTCGAGCAAGGCGGACTGGACCTCGACGAGTCGCTGAAGCTGTGGGAAAGGGGCGAGGAGCTGGCTAAACGGTGCGAACAGCACCTAGCTGGCGCTCGCCAGCGGGTGGCGGATGCACTCGCGGCCGGCCAGGCCGAGGAATCCTGACGACCGCCAGCCAGCGGGAGCATTTTCAGAACTGGAACACGTTTCAGTTATGCTTTTGCGTATGGGCAATGACGCACTGACGACCGAACTCGGCCACGTCCTGGTTACCGGCGGCTCCGGATTCGTCGGCGCCAACCTGGTGACCACCCTGCTCGACCGCGGATACCAGGTACGTTCCTTCGACCGCGTCCCGTCGCAGTTACCGAGGCATCCGCAACTGGAGGTGCTGCAGGGTGACATCTGCGACTCGGCAGTCTGCGCCGCGGCGGCGGACGGCATCGACACGGTGTTCCATACCGCGGCCGTCATCGATTTGATGGGCGGTGCGTCGGTGACCGACGAATACCGGCAGCGCAGCTTCTCGGTCAACGTCGGCGGCACCGAGAACCTGGTGCACGCTGGGCAAGCGGCCGGGGTGCGGCGGTTCGTCTACCCGTCATACACCAGCGTGGTGCTGGGCGGCCAGAACATCGTCGGCGGCGACGAGACGCTGCCCTTCACCACCCGGTTCAATGAGCTGTATACCGAAAGCAAGGTGGCCGCCGAGCGATTCGTGTTGTCGCAGAACGGTGTCCACGGCATGTTGACTTGCGCGATCCGGCCCAGCTGCATTTGGGGCACTG
>PLSK01000283.1:0-1529 GCA_003165155.1 Mycobacterium sp.
GGCATCCAGATCCGGCCCATCGCCGTCGACTACGCTTCGCACTCCGCTCAGATCGAGCCCCTGCGTGAGCGCCTGCTGGCCGAGCTGGCCGACCTGACTGCGGCGCCATCCCGCATCCCGCTGTACTCCACTGTCGGAGAAGCGCGTTCGGCCGACCCGCTCGACACCACCACCATGGACGCCGACTACTGGTATCGCAACCTGCGTGAGCCGGTCCGGTTCTACGACGCTCTGGTGCAGCGTCTGGCCGCCGGTGAGTGCACGTTTGTGGAGTTGTCCCCGCATCCGGTATTGGCCCCGGCGATCACCGACACCTTGGCGCAGACCGTCGGGCGCACCCAGTCGGCGGTGATCACCACGCTGCACCGCGACCGGCCCGACCAGGACGCCCTGGCGACCGCGCTGGCCGCGCTGCACAATCACGGCCACAGCCCGTCATGGTCGGCCCTGTATCCCCACGCCCGCACCGTCGGGCTGCCCACCTACCCGTTCGAGCACCGCCGCTACTGGCTGGCCCCCACCTCCACCGGCGACGCTCGCGGGCTCGGCCTGGACCGTGCCGACCATCCGTTGTTGGGCGCGGTCGCCGAACTTGCCGACCAAGACCAGGTCATGGTCAGCGGGCGGCTATCGCCTGGCACCCAGGGCTGGCTGGTCGGCCATCAAGTCAAAGACACCATGGTGTTCCCGGCGACGGGGTTCATCGAGTTGATCCTGGCCGTCGGTGAGTTGACCGGCAGCCCAGGCATCGATGAGCTGGTTCTGCATGCCGTCCTGATTCTGTCGGAGCAGGTGCCGACCGACCTGCAGATCCTGGTGGCGCCGCTCGATGCACATGGGCGGCGCCCGTTTAGCGTGCACTCGCGTACCGGTGGGGAGCAGCCCGACGCGTGGACTTTGCACGCCAGCGGCGCGCTCAGCGTTGATCAGCCCGCGGCCGGCCCCCCACTCACGCCGGCGCCCAATGTGGCGCCCTTCGATCAGGATGACTTCTACGAACGGCTGGCCCAACAGGGCTACGGGTACAGCGGGCTGTTCCGGTCGCTGCGGGGTATCGGCACCGACCCCGCTCGACCCGAGGTTATCTATGCCGAGGTGGCGCTGCCCGTCGGCGCCGATATCAGCGGCTACGGTATCCACCCCGCCCTCCTCGACGCCGCCCTGCACCCGTTGGCCGCCGTGCTGGACCGCACCGGCGACGCCGACTCAGCGGCGCTGCGGCTGCCGTACGCGTTCAGCGGGATCACGCTGTATGCCACCGCGGCCACCCAGCTGCATATCCAACTGACCCCGACCGGCCCGGACACGTACACGCTGCACGCCACCGACCCCACCGGCGCACCGGTGATCACCATCGGCGCACTGACGTTGCGCGCCGTCTCCGACCTCATCGGCCAGCCGACCCAGACAGCGGCAGTATCCGACAGCCTGTTCGAGCTGACCTGGCCAGCGGTGCCCGACCTGCCCGAGCCGTCAGCAACCCCACCGGCGTGGGCGGTATGCACCGATGCGCCCGAGCAGCTGCCGGC
>PLSK01000283.1:1546-5317 GCA_003165155.1 Mycobacterium sp.
AGCCGCCTGGTGATCGTCACCCGTCACGCGGTGAGTGTCAGCGCTTATGACGGTGCACCCGATTTGGCGCATGCCGCGGCCTGGGCGCTGATACGCACGGCCCAGAACGAACATGCCGACCGCATCGTTTTGCTCGACACGGATGACACCGCCGCCACCACGGACAGCTTGCTGGCCATTGCTTCGACGCCCCCTGCCGGAGAGCCGCAGCTGGCCCTGCGCAACGGCGTTGCCCATATCCCTCGACTGGCCCGCGCGTCGACCCTCACTCCACCGGAGGGCCCCTGGCAGTTGGGCACCAGCGGTAAAGGTGACTTAACCAACCTGACCTTGGTCCCGACGAACCCGCCCACCACGCTGGACCCGGGGCAGATCCGCGTTCAGGTGCGGGCCGCCGGGCTCAACTTCCGCGACGTCGTCGTGGCGTTAGGCGCAATCAGCGACGAAGGCTTGGGCGGGGAAGCCGCCGGTGTCGTCATCGACACCGCCCCCGACGTGACATCGCTGCGTCCCGGTGACGCAGTGATGGGCCTTTTCCCGCATAACGCGTTTGCGCCCACCGCGATCACCGATGAGCGCATGGTCGTCGCTGTCCCATCCGGGTGGTCGTTTACCCAGGCCGCATCCGCGCCGGTGGCGTACTTGACTGCATATATCTGTTTGGTCGAGATCGCCGGGTTATCGGCTGGACAGCGAGTGCTCATCCACGCGGGCGCCGGAGGTGTCGGTCAGGCCGCCATTGCGCTCGCCCGGCACCTCGGTGCAGAGGTTTTCGCCACCGCTCACCCGAACAAACAGCACGTGCTCCACGATCTGGGCGTCGACCCCGAACACGTCGCCTCGTCGCGCACGCTGGATTTCGTCGACGCCTTCCACGACGCCACTAATGGGCAGGGCATGGACGTCGTGCTCAACAGCCTCAGCGGGGATTTCGTCGATGCGTCGCTGCAACTACTGCCCCGCGGGGGCCATTTCGTCGAAATCGGCAAGACCGATATCCGCCTGCCCGGCGACGTCGCCGCAACCCATCCCGGAGTCGACTATCAGGCCTACGACCTCGCCAGCGCGTCGCCGGAATCCCTGCAGCCTGCGTGGACGGCCCTAACGAAGCTCTTCGCCGCCGGTCTCGTCAATCCGCTGCCCACCACCAGCTACGGCCTGCTGAACGCCGCCGCGGCCTTCCGCGACATGAGCCAAGCCCGGCACACCGGAAAGATCGTCCTGATTCCCCCGGCGGTGCTGGATCCCGAAGGCACGGTGCTGATCACCGGCGGTACGGGGATGCTGGGCGCGCTCTTCGCCGAACATCTGGTCACTCGCTATGGCGTCGAGCATCTGTTGCTGGTGTCTCGCAGCGGGCCCAACGCTGTCGGGGCCGACGAACTGCAGCAACGTTTGACCGGGCTCGGCGCCCACGTCGCTATCGTCGCCTGTGACACCAGCGACCCCGCCGAGTTACGGGCAGCGCTTGACACCATCGACGCCGGCCACCCGTTGACCGCGGTCATCCACATGGCAGGCGTTCTCGACGATGCCATGGTCACGGAACTGAGTCCTCAACAACTCGATGTCGTCTTGGCCGCCAAGGCCGACGCCGCCTGGCATCTGCACCACCTCACCGCCGATCGGGATCTCGCAGCGTTCGTCTTGTTCTCCTCCGCGGCGGGAATTTTGGGCAGCCCCGGGCAGGCCAACTACGCGGCCGCCAACGCATTCCTGGACGCGCTGGCCCGCCAGCGCCACCACACCCAACGCCCGGCGACCAGTGTGGCGTGGGGCTACTGGCAAACGCCCAGTGGCATGACCGCCCACCTCAACACGGCAGACGTGACTCGCCTGGCCAGCACCGGCCTGACCCCGATCACCAACGAGCGCGGCCTGGCCCTCTTCGATGCCGCGCTCACCAGTGCGCGGCCCAACCTGCTGGCCAGCCCCTTCAACACCGGCGCGTTGACCCGCCGCGCGCGTCAGAACGCGCTTGACCCGATCCTGTCCGCCCTGATCACCAGCCGCCCCCAAGCCGCCACCGCAAGCCCCCGCACACTGGCCGCTCTATTGGCCGGCCAAACCCCCCAACAACGGCTCGACGCCCTAACCCAGATGGTCACCGCCACTACGGCTTCCGTGCTGGCGCACCCCGACCCGGCCGCCCTCGATCCCGATCGTCCGTTCAAGGACCTCGGCATCGACTCACTGACCGCCCTAGAACTACGCAACACCCTCAACCAACACACCGGTCTCGCCCTGCCGGCAACCCTGACCTTCGACCACCCGACGCCCACCTCGCTCGCCACCCACCTGGCCGGCCTACTGGCCGACACCGTTTCGCCTGCAGTCCCCGCGGCTGAGGTCAGCACGCGCGGTGGTGAGCCGGTGGACAATCGGCTCGCACACCTGGATCAAGCGGGATTTCTCGCGCTGCGAGCGGTTCACGGCGCACTGATTCAGATCACCTGGATATACGACCGTGCCGTCAATGTTGAAGGGCTACGACGTTTTCACCGCAATCTCGGCTACGGGTTGTTGGGTCGCAGAATCGAAACGTCCCCGTTGTGGTTCGCGCGTGATCGCTGGGTCTTAGCCCCGGAGGCGGACGACATCGATTTCTCCGCAACGCCGCGGCGGCGCGCCGATGTGAACGCATGGATCGACGAGCGGGCACGGCTGCCCATTGATCCGGAGTGGGGACCCGGCTGGCATATCGGGGTGCTTCCGCTCGAGGACGGCGGGGCCGCGGTGAGTCTGGTGGCTTCGCACATGATCGTCGACGCGATCGCTTTCGGTCAGGCGATCGCCGATGCTGCCGCGGGCAGGAGGCTCGATCTGGGTTATCCGCCCGCCGGATCGCGCACCCGTGGACGGGCGTTGCGTGAGGATCTTCGCCAAACCGTCAAAGAGCTGCCCGAGATTTCGCAGGCGGTGGGCGCCCTGGTTCGAAGGGCCCGGCGCGACCGCCAAGAGCTGAAATCGTCGATCCAGGCGGCACCACCTTCCCCGTCGGCGGCCGGTCACGATCAGGTCGTAGAGATGCCTGCCCTGACCGCGTCCGTCGCCTTGGCGGAATGGGATGCTCGCGCGAAAGAACTTGGTGCAGGCGGTAACTCGCTGGTGGCGGGGATCGCGTGCCGACTCGCGGTGCGGGTGGGGCGCGTTCATGACGACGGAACGGTGACCCTGCGGTTTCTGGTGTCGCTGCGGACAGAGGACGATACCCGTGCCAATGCGCTCACGAACGTCGACGTCACCGTCGACCCAACGCGCGCAACGACGGACCTCGGGGAAATCCACGACACGATCACCCANNGTGACATCCTTCCGGTCACGTGCTCCAACGTCGGTGACCTGTCCGGGGCCGTGAACCGGCCCGACGGCACCGATGCTGACTATGTGTACCTGCGACCCGTTGAGCCCGACATCAAGAAAAGCACGCTCGAGGGCATGGGGGGACAACTGTATCTGGGTTCGGGGCGGGGCAGCGGAAAGATGTCCATCAGAATTTCTGCGTACCTTCTCGGCCGGGAAAATACCAAAGATGAGCTGCGGGAGGTTATCTCGCGCACATTCGCCGAGTTCGATCTGAATGCAGAGATCGACGACTAGCGTCCCTCTCGCTCCGCGACAGTGCCGGCATCAGATGCTCATCACCGCTCCGTCGAAGCCGGGGAATCCGGGACTATCGCCGGCTTCACCCGCGCCTGGGGCGCCGCCAGAGCCTGCGATGGCTGGGGTCGAATCGGTGATCGCTTCGCCGCCGTTGCCGCCGCCGGCCGG
>PLSK01000327.1 GCA_003165155.1 Mycobacterium sp.
AGCGTGGGCGGTCCGCCGGCCTGGCCGGTGATGTGCGCGAATCCGCTCATCGCTTCCCCCAGCGTGCCGAACCCCGGGCGCTCGCTTTTCGGCCCGGTCAACCCGTAACCGGTGATGTGCAGCATCACGATCCGGTCGTTGACCGCGCGCAGGCTCTCGTAGTCCAGGCCCCACTTGCGCAATGTCTGCGGCCGGGTGTTGAAGATGGCGACGTCTGCGTGCTCCACCAGGCGGCGCACCAGCGCCTGACCCTCGGCGCAGCGCAGATCCAGCGTGATGGATCGCTTGTTGCGCGCTATCGACTTCCACATCAACCCGACGCCGTCACGCTGGTTGCCCCAACCGCGGATCGGATCGCCATTTTTTGGTTCTTCGACCTTGATCACGTCGGCGCCGAACTCGCCCAGATAGGTCGCAACCAGCGGAGCGGCGGCCAAGCTTGCGAGGTCGAGCACTCGCACGCCGTCAAGCATTGACACTGGCGCCCATCCCGGTATTCGAAGGTCGTTGCAGCCCAAGGTGTCCCCGCAGCGTCGACGACTCGTACTCGGTACGGAACAGCCCGCGCCGCTGCAGTTCCGGGACCACCATACGCACCACGTCCTCAAACGCGCCGGGCAGATGGGTTGCCGCCAGTACGAAGCCGTCGCATGCACCGCTTTCGAACCAGTCGGCCATTTGATCGGCGACCTGCTCACCGGTGCCGACGAAGCGTGGGCCCTGTAGGAGGGTTGCGCGGTGGCCGGCGAGGTCGCGCAGCGTCACAGTGTCGCTCCCGCCCTGCGAAGAAATGTGCGTGCGCAGGTTCTGCACCAGCCCGCGGATACCAGAGACCGATGCGATGAGTTCATCGGTTACCGGGTCGTCGAGATCGTGTTTGGCGAAGTCGTAGTTCATCAACTCCGATAGGAGCGTCAGCGATGCCATGGGGTGAACCAGATCGTTGAGGAACAGCGCTTCCCGCTCCTTGGCGTGGGCCTCTGACTCGCCCACGACGGCATAGGCCATCGGGCAGATGCGAACCGCGCTCGGATCGCGCCCAGCCTCGGCGATGCGTTCCTTCTGATCCGTGTAGTGGCTACGTGCGACTTCGATGCCCGGGTCGCCGGTGAAGATCAATTCGGCCCATCGGGAGGCGAATTCGCGACCCCGCCCCGAAGAACCGGCCTGGATGATGACCGGCCGACCCTGCGGGGTGCGCGGCACAGTCAGCGGTCCGCGCGCGGAGAAGTACTTTCCGACGTGCCGCAGCTCGTGCACCTTGGTGGGGTCGGCGTACTGACCGGAAATCCGGTCATGCAGGATCGCGTCGTCTTCCCAGGTGTCCCACAAACCGGCCACCACGTCCATGAACTCGTCGGCCCGGTCGTAGCGCTCGTCGTGACCCATATGGGCGTCGACGCCGAAGTTCTGCGCCTCGCTGTCGTTGACCGAGGTGACCACATTCCAGGCGGCTCGACCACGCGACAGATGGTCGAGCGTGGCGAAGGTTCGGGCCACGTGAAACGGCGCGTAGTACGTGGTGGAGTACGTCGCGCCCAGGCCGATTCGCGACGTGGCCTGCGCCAGCACCCCGAGAATCACGCCAAGGTCGAGCTTGACCGGTCGGGCACCGTAGTACACCGCTTCGGCCACCGATCCGCCGTAGACCCCAGGCATCGCCAGGCGGTCGTCGAAGAACATCAGGTCGAAGCAGCCCTCTTCCAGCTGGCGTCCGATTTTCGCGTAGTAAGACGCGTCGAGGTAGCCGTGCTCGGTCGCAGGGTGCCGCCACGAGCCCGCGTACACCGAGGTGCTGCCCGCCTGCATGAACGCTACGAGCGCCATCTTGTCTTTTCGTGATGCCATAAGCGAAACGTAACATCTGATATTTTAGATTTCAAATGCTAGGTGTCTAGTTTGATATAGTGCCTGGATGGCTTCTTCCTCCGGGATGGACATCTCCGGTACCGTGCGGGAGCGCGCAGCCCGTGAGCTCAGAGACCGCATTCTCACCGGTGCCCTGCCGGCAGGTGCACGGATCGACCTCGACGCGATCACCGAGGAGTTCGCCACCAGCCGGACCCCGGTGCGCGAGGCATTACTGGAGCTCTCCTTCGAAGGATTGGTCGAAGTCGCCCCGCGCAGTGGCGTGACAGTGATCGGCATCAGTCCCGACGACGTTGTGGACAGCTTCACCATCCTCGGTGTGCTGACCGGGCAGGCGGCGGCCTGGGCGGCCGAGCGGATTGAGCCGGACGAACTCGAGACGTTGCGAGAGCTGGCGGCCGACGTGGTGGCACGGTCCGGCGACGACAGCATCGGCGAGGCCAACTGGCATTTTCACCAAAAGATTCACCGCGCCGCGCACTCCCCGCGGCTGCTGACCCAGATCAAGCAGGCGGCCCGCGTAGTGCCGAGCAACTTTCTCGCCGTGTTTCCCGATCACGAGAAGCATTCGCTCGACGAGCACCAACAGCTGCTCGACGCACTGGCCGACAAAGACGTCGAGCGGGCCCGTGTGATCGCCGAGCGACATGTCCTGGAGGCTGGGCGCTCGCTGGCCGGATGGCTGGAGCAGCGGCGCTAACTTCCGGCACTAAGCACTAAGTTTAAGTGGCGATGCCCCAGATCCCTGCGCAATACACGTTGTCGGCCGCTGCCCCCAGCCCGCGGACGCTGATCGAGATCATTCACGAAACCGCCGCCCGGTTCCCGGACGCGGCGGCCATCGACGACGGCTCCGTGCAACTCACCTACAGCGAGCTGATCGGTGATATCGAGGCCAGCGTCGAATGGCTGGCCGCACGGGGAATCGGCCGCGGCGACCGGATCGGGATCCGGATGCCGTCCGGCAGCTATGCGCTTTACGTGGCAATTCTGTCCACGCTGGCCACCGGCGCGGCCTACGTGCCGGTGGACGCCGACGATCCCGACGAACGCGCGGAACTGGTATTCGGTGAGGCCGGCGTCGTCGCAATCATCACTGAAGCCGGGCTGCTGCGGGGCCCCGGCTCATCGCGCGGCTGGCGGGCTGCCGCTCCGCTGACCCGAGACGACGCGTGGATCATCTTCACCTCCGGATCCACGGGCACGCCGAAAGGTGTGGCGGTGACCCACCGCAACGCCGCCGCCTTCGTTGATGCTGAGGCGCGGATATTCCTGCGCGACAATCCGATTGGACCCGGAGACAGAGTTCTTGCCGGGCTGTCGGTGGCTTTCGACGCGTCCTGCGAGGAGATGTGGCTGGCCTGGCGCCACGGCGCGTGCCTGGTTCCGGCCCCGCGATCGCTGGTGCGCAGCGGGATGGACCTCGGTCCCTGGTTGGTGACGCGCGACGTGACCGTGGTGTCGACGGTGCCGGCGCTCGCGTCGCTGTGGCCCGCGGAGGCGTTGGAAGCGGTGCGGCTGTTGATCTTTGGCGGTGAGGCCTGCCCTCCGGAGCTCGTGGAGCGGCTTGCGGTCGAGGGCCGGGAGGTGTGGAACACCTACGGCCCGACCGAGGCGACCGTGGTTGCGTGCGCGGCCATCCTCACCGGTGGTGCACCGATCAGCATCGGGGTGCCGCTGCCGGGTTGGGACCTGGCCGTCGTCGACGCCGACGGCCAACCGGTCGGCTACGGCGAGGTGGGCGAGCTGGTGATCGGCGGCGTGGGGCTGGCCCGCTACCTGGACGAAGACAAGGACGC
>PLSK01000121.1 GCA_003165155.1 Mycobacterium sp.
GAGGTCATCGCCTCGACGTTCGACCGTCCGCCGTCGGATCACACCGCGGTCGCCGAGCTGGCCATCGAGCGCGCCAAGCGCCTCGTCGAGCAGGGCAAAGACGTCGTGGTGTTGCTCGACTCGATCACCCGGCTGGGCCGTGCGTACAACAACGCGTCGCCGGCGTCGGGCCGTATCTTGTCCGGCGGTGTCGACTCGACCGCGCTGTACCCGCCCAAGCGCTTCCTGGGGGCCGCACGCAATATCGAGGAGGGCGGGTCGCTGACCATCATCGCCACCGCGATGGTTGAGACGGGGTCCACCGGCGACACGGTCATCTTCGAGGAGTTCAAGGGCACCGGCAACGCCGAGCTCAAGCTCGACCGCAAGATCTCGGAACGCCGGGTCTTCCCCGCGGTCGACGTGAACCCCTCCGGTACCCGTAAGGACGAGCTGTTGCTGTCGACCGACGAGTTCGCCGTCGTGCACAAGCTGCGCCGCGTGCTGTCGGGTCTGGACTCCCACCAGGCCATCGACTTGCTGATGTCGCAGCTGCGCAAGACGAAAACCAACTACGAGTTCCTCGTTCAGGTGTCCAAGACGACACCGGGGAATATGGATAACGACTAACGTCGCAAGCTGCGGCGGAGACGCTTCAGCAGTTGCTTCGTGAGCGTCTGGACCAAGACACGCCGGCGCTGAAGTTTGGCGACCAAGCCTGGACTTGGGGCGAACATCTGGCCGACGCGGCGGCCTGGCCGACGCGGCGGGCATGGCCGCCGCCCTGATCGGCGTTGCCGATCGGGACCGCCCGTTGCACGTCGGCACATTGCTGGGCAACACCGTTCCTTGTCAGTGAGCAGCAGTGAGTTCTGCTCGGTTGCGGCCCGAACGGTGTTGGCCGCTGGCGGCGGGTGTTCTCCGGTGAACCGGTGCGCATCGTGTGCGTAGCGGTGGGCCGGAACTGCCGTGCCTGCCATCGTGGTCGGGTTGACGTTGGGGCCTGGCGGCACCGACAACTCAGGGCCCGATGTTGGCCTGGGCATACCCCACGGCCTTCAACGCCCGGTGACGCGCTGAGCGCCGCCCATACAACCGGGCACAAAACGGGTTTGCGTGGGTTATATCTCGGTGAATTTGGCCGGCGGGTCGCCGGGAATGCGGGGGCGCAACTCGGTGTTTGGGCTGATGGAGGTTGACCTGGCATAATCGAGGTTCGACTGGGCCAGAACCACCTCAGGTTCGTGAAGTTCACGCCCGACCGCCGGATCCAAAATGGGGCCCGGGCGGCCAACGATCGAAGAGGACATGATGAAAACTGACATTCATCCCGCCTACGGCGAGACCACTGTGGTCTGCGGGTGCGGGAACAGCTTCCAGACGCGCAGCACCAAGTCGGGAGGTCACATCACTGTCGAGGTTTGCTCGCAGTGCCACCCGTTCTACACGGGCAAGCAGAAGATCCTCGACAGCGGCGGCCGGGTGGCCCGCTTCGAAAAGCGCTACGGCAAGCGCAAGGGCGCGACCGCTGAGGCTGCCGCGCCGGAGCAGACCGACAACTAGCTGCCTTACCGACGCCCGAACTGTGCTTGAACTTGCACAGGCCGGGCGTCGGTTCGCGTTTACGGGTCATCCGCGTTTAAGGGTCAACGACGGCGCAGGACGGGAGGTCGGATATGACGCAGCCGATAAAGACGATCGACGTGCTGATCGCCGAACACGCCGAGCTCGAGCGCGCGCTCGCCGATCCCGACCTGCACAGCAATCCCGCCGAAGCGCGCAAAGCCGGACGACGGTTCGCCCGGGTGGCCCCGATCGTGGCGATCCACCGCAAGCTGGTGTCGGCTTCCGGCGACCTGGATACCGCTCGCGAGCTGGCCGCCGATGACGAGTCATTCGTCGAGGAAGTCGCCGAATTGGAATCCCGGGTGGCCGAGCTGGACACCCAACTTACCGACATGCTGTCGCCGCGCGACCCGCATGATGCCGACGACATCGTGCTGGAAGTGAAATCCGGTGAGGGCGGCGAAGAATCGGCGTTGTTCGCCGCCGATCTGGCCAGAATGTACATCCGCTATGCCGAGCGGCATGGCTGGACGGTGACGGTGCTGGGCGAAACCTTTTCGGACCTGGGTGGCTACAAGGATGCGACGCTNNCACCGGGTGCAGCGGGTTCCGGTGACGGAATCTCAAGGCCGCGTGCATACTTCGGCGGCCGGGGTGCTGGTCTATCCGGAACCCGAGGAAGTCGGCGAGGTGCAGATCGATGAGACCGATCTGCGCATCGACGTCTACCGGTCGTCCGGTAAGGGTGGCCAGGGCGTCAACACCACCGACTCCGCGGTGCGGATCACCCATCTGCCCANNCGCCTGCAGGTTTTGGCGGAGGAGCAGGCGGTGGCCGACGCGTCAGCGGATCGGGCCAGCCAGATCCGCACGGTAGACCGCAGCGAACGCATTCGCACCTACAACTTCCCGGAAAACCGGATCACCGACCACCGAATCGGTTTCAAGGCACACAATCTCGATCAGGTTCTCGACGGCGACCTCGACGCGCTTTTCGATGCGCTCAGCGCCGCCGACAAGCAATCGAGGCTGCAACAGGCATGACCGCTCTGCGGCGCGCAATCGACTCGGCTGCGGAGCTTCTCGCCGAAGCCGGGATCGACTCGGCGCGCTGCGACGCCGAGCAGTTGGCCGCGCACGTGGCGGGTACCGACCGCGGCCGGCTGACACTGATCGAGTCGCCCGGCGACGAATTCTTCGGGCGCTACCGCGACGTCATTGCGGCACGCTCGCAGCGGGTGCCGTTGCAGCATCTCATCGGAACGGTGGCGTTCGGGCCGGTGCTACTGCACGTCGGCCCAGGTGTGTTCATCCCGCGACCGGAGACCGAAGCCATCTTGGCGTGGGCCACCGCGCAGCGCCTGGCAGCGCGGCCGGTGATTGTCGATGTGTGCACCGGATCGGGGGCGTTGGCGGTGGCGCTGGCCCGGCACCGGCCCGCGGCCCGGATCATCGGTATCGACGACTCTGTTNNCATTCTGGAACCCGAAGTAACCCAACATGATCCGCATCATGCGGTGTTCGGCGGACCAGATGGCATGGCGCTGATAATCGCCGTTGTCGCCCACGCCGGCCGGTGGTTGCGTCCCGGCGGCCTGTTCGCCGTCGAGCACGATGACACGACATCGGCACAGACCGTCGAATTAATCACAAGCACAGGACTTTTCGACGACGTCGTAGCCCGGCAAGATCTGACCGGGCGACCGAGGTTCGTGACAGCCCGAAGGAGGGGCGGCGCCGATGACGCAAGTGTTTGACTGCGCTGACCCCACCCAGCGTGCACAAGGCATCGCCTCGGCGGTAGGTGCGCTCAAAGGCGGCAAACTGGTTGTCATGCCGACGGATACGGTCTACGGCATCGGCGCCGACGCCTTCGACAGCGCCGCGGTGACCGCGCTGTTGGCGGCCAAAGGACGCGGCCGCGACATGCCGGTGGGCGTCCTGGTCGGATCCTGGCACACCATCGAGGGTTTGGTTTACACCGTGCCTGCGGGGGCCCGCGAGCTCATCCGTGCGTTCTGGCCGGGCGCGCTCAGCCTGGTGGTCGCGCAAGCGCCGTCGTTGCAGTGGGATCTCGGCGACGCTCGCGGCACGGTGATGCTCCGGATGCCATTGCACCCGGTCGCCATCGAGCTGCTGCGCGAAGTGGGGCCCATGGCGGTATCCAGCGCGAACGTCTCCGGGCGCCCGCCCGCGGTCAACGTCGACGACGCCCACGGCCAACTGGGCGACCTGGTCGACGTTTACCTCGACGGCGGACCGTCCGAACAGCAGGCCGCCTCGACGATCGTCGACCTCACCGGGGTCAACCCGCGCGTCCTGCGAGCGGGCCCGGTCAGCGTTGAGCGGGTCGCAGAAGTCCTCGGGTTGGCGCCGGAGAGTTTGATCACTTAGTCGCGAGCGCGCGCTGGCTGTGAAGTCCCGCCAGGCTTTTCGCACCGGTCGCACGTTGGGCGCGGGTCGCAGCGCGGGCCTTGTGGATGGAGAGCTCTCAGGTTGGTGCAGTACGGTCTCGAGGTGTCCAGCGATGTAACCAGCCTTGCCGGTGGTTTGCTCGCCTTGTCCGATCGCAGCGCCGGTGTCCCGCTACGCGAGCTCGCGCTGGTGGGACTGACCGCGGCAATCATCACCTACTTCGCGACCGGGCCGGTGCGGGTGCTCGCCACTCGCCTGGGAGCGGTCGCCTACCCGCGGGAACGCGATGTGCACGTGTCGCCAACGCCGCGGATGGGCGGCCTGGCGATGTTTCTGGGCATTATCTCCGCCGTCTTTCTAGCATCCCAGCTTCCTGCGCTCACCCGGGGGTTCGTCTATTCCACGGGTTTGCCGGCCGTCCTGGTGGCGGGCGCGGTGATCATGGGCATCGGGCTGATCGACGACCGTTGGGGGCTGGACGCGCTGACCAAGTTCGCCGGTCAGATCACCGCCGCCAGCGTGCTGGTCACCATGGGCGTTGCCTGGAGTGTCCTGTACATCCCGTTCGGCGGCGTGGGCACCATCGTGCTGGACCAGGCCTCCTCGATCCTGCTCACCCTCGCGCTAACGGTCTCGATCGTCAACGCGATGAACTTCGTCGACGGACTCGACGGACTGGCCGCCGGGCTCGGACTGATCATGGCGATGGCGATCTGCATGTTCTCGGTCGGTCTGCTCCGCGACCACGGCGGTGATGTGCTGTTTTATCCCCCCGCCGTGATTTCGGTGGTACTTGCGGGGGCATGTCTTGGCTTTTTGCCGCACAACTTCCACCCCGCCAGGATCTTCATGGGCGATTCCGGCTCGATGCTGATCGGCCTGATGCTCGCCGCCGCCTCCACGACCGCCGTCGGCCCGATCTCGCAGAACGCCTACGGCGCCCGCGACGTGTTTGCTCTGCTGTCACCGTTCCTGCTGGTGGTGGCGGTCATGTTTTTCCCGATGCTCGACCTGCTGCTGGCGATCGTGCGGCGAACCCGCGCGGGCCGCAGCGCATTCAGTCCCGACAAGATGCATCTGCACCACCGGCTGTTGCAGATCGGTCACTCGCATCGCCGGGTAGTGCTGCTGATCTATCTCTGGGTCGGCATCGTTGCTTTCGGGGCCGCGAGCACCATTTTCTTCGACCCCCGCGAGACCGCGGCGGTGGTGCTGGGCGCCATCGGGGTCGCGGGTGTCGCGACGGCGATCCCGCTCGTGCGCCGCCGCAACGACCTCTACGACGAGGAGTAGTAGCGCCTCTAACAATTATGGTACGGTGCAGGTAGAACCCCGAAATCAACCTCGCGGGTTGCCGGCCAACCGGCCCATCGGATGCTTGTCCGACCGTGCCGGTTCACGACCGACATAGGGAGCTACCCCTTGGGTAAGTCCAGCGCGACCACTGCGATACGCTCGGCGGGCCACCGATCAGTCGGTGCGGTTTCCACTCCATCAATCTGGGATTGAGGTGCTTCAGTGACGACACCAGCGCAGGACGCGCCGTTGGTGTTTCCCTCTGTTGCTTTCCGCCCCGCACGCCTCTTCGTCATCAGTCTCGTGTTGACGGCGCTCGCGACGCTCGGCGCCGGATTGTCCGGTCAGCTAATGCTTGGGGTGTTCTTCGGCATCGGTCTGTTACTGGGTTTGCTCAACGCAGTCCTGGTGCAACGTTCCGTGAATGTGATCACCGCCAAAGACCAACCGCTGAAAAGCTCGATGGCCGTCAACTCGGCGATGCGGCTGGCGATCATCACCGTCATTGGGCTGATCCTCGCCTTCGTTTTCCGGCCCAACGGCCTGGGCGTGCTGTTCGGGCTGGCGCTCTTCCAGGTGCTACTGGTGTTTTCGACGGCGTTGCCGGTCTGGAAGAAGCTGCGCACCGGGGAGCCTGTGACTGCTTCGGCCGCCCCAGACGGCGGCGCACTCAAGGGATCAGAAGGGAACGCTGGCGATGACTGAGTCGATCCTGGCCGCCGCCACGATTGAGGTGGGCGTGCACGACACCCGTGACTGGTTCGGGCTGCCCGTCAACGTCGACACAGTGCTGTCGACCGCGATCGCCGCGGCGATCGTGATCGCCCTTGCCTTTTTCTTGCGCGCCAAGGTCACGTCGAGCGGTGTGCCCAGCGGAGTCCAATTGTTCTGGGAGGCCATCACCATTCAGATGCGCGACCAGATCGAGGGTGCCATCGGGATGCGCATCGCTCCGTTCGTATTGCCGCTGGCAGTCACCATCTTCGTGTTCATTCTGATCTGCAATTGGCTGTCGGTGCTTCCACTGCAGTACTCCACGTCGGCAGGACAACCCACAGAATTATTGAGCTCGCCGGCGGCGGACATCAATTTCGTGCTGGCGCTGGCTCTTTTCGTCTTCTTCGGCTACCACGCCGCGGGGATCTGGCGTCGCGGCATCATCGGGCACCCGATCAAGGTACTCAAGGGGCACGTGGCAATCCTCGCTCCGATCAACTTGGTCGAGGAAATCGCCAAGCCGATCTCGTTGTCCCTCCGACTTTTCGGCAACATTTTCGCCGGCGGCATCCTGGTGTCCCTGATCGCGCTCCTCGGGCCGTGGGTCATGTGGGCACCGAATGCCATCTGGAAGTCGTTCGATCTGTTCGTGGGCGCCATCCAGGCGTTCATCTTCTCGATTTTGACCATCTTGTATTTCAGCCAGGCCATGGAGCTCGAGGAACATCATGACTAGGCCACCAGGAATTGGCTTGACCCATACACGATTACAAAAGCCTGGTAGACCGATACCAGTAATCAAGGAGGATTAGGAATGGCAGGACTGGATCCACAAATCGTTCAGGGTGCCCTCATCGGCGGTGGCCTGATTATGGGCGGTGGCGCGATCGGCGCCGGTATCGGTGACGGTATCGCGGGCAACGCGCTGGTCTCGGGTATCGCACGGCAACCCGAGGCGCAGGGCCGGCTGTTCACACCGTTCTTCATCACCGTCGGTCTGGTCGAGGCGGCATACTTCATCAACCTGGCGTTCATGGCGTTGTTCGTCTTCGCCACCCCCGCCGGTTAATTCGGCTGTGATGGGTTTTGGGTGCGTGAAGTGAACCCTGTTCTTCTGGCCGCAGAGGAAGAAAAGCACAGCATCTTCCTCATCCCCAACGGCACCTTCTTTGTCGAGCTGGCCATTTTCCTTGTCGTCCTGGGTGTCATCGGCGGTTTCGTCGTTCCGCCGATCCTGAAGGTGTTGCGCGAACGCGACGCCATGGTCAACAAGACGACCGGCGACAACAAGAAGTCAGCGGAGCAGTTCGCGGCGGCCCAGGCCGATTACGACGAAGCCATGAAGGAAGCCCGACTGCAGGCATCGTCCTACCGTGACAATGCCCGGGCGCAGGGTCGCAAGGTCGTCGAAGACGCCCGCGCCGGCGCGGAGCAGCAGGTAACCGAGACGTTGCTCGCGGCTAGCGAGCAATTGAAGCGAGAGAGGGATGCCGTGGAATTGGATCTGCGGGCCAACGTGGGGACCATGTCGGCAACCTTGGCCAGTCGAATCCTCGGTGTCGACGTAACCACCTCCGCTGCATCGAGGTAACTGCCAATGTCAACATTCTTCGGCCAATTGGTGGGCTTCGCGCTCATCGTGTTCCTGGTGGTGCGTTATGCGGTACCGCCGGTGCGCCGTTTGATGACGGCACGGCAGAACACGGTGCGTCAGCAGTTGGCGGACGCGGCGGCCGCCGCCGAGCGGTTGACCGAGTCAACAACGGCCCACAGCAAGGCCGTGGAGGCCGCCAAGTCGGAGGCGGAGCGCGTCGTCGAAGAAGCCAAGGTAGACGCCGAACGAATATCTGCCCAATTAGAGGCCCAGGCCGAAATCGAGGCGGAACGCGTCAAGGGCCAGGGCTCGAGCCAGGCTGAGCTACTGCGATCCCAGCTGAGCCGGCAACTTCGCCAGGAGCTCGGCCTCGAGTCTGTACGCCAGGCAGGAGAATTGGTACGCAGCTTCGTGGCCGATGCCGCGCAGCAGTCGGCCACCGTCGATCGATTCCTGGATGAACTCGACGAAATGGCGCCGACGGCGGCCAACGTCGAGTATCCGCTGATGGCCAAGATGCGTTCGGCCAGTCGGCGGGCGGTGGTCAGCGTCTCGGACCGGTTCGACACCATCGCCAAGGACCTCGACGGCAAAGGGCTGCACACTCTCGCCAGCGATCTGGTCGAGGTAGCCAAGTTGTTGGTCCGCGAAGTCGTCGTTACCCGCTACCTCACCTTGGCTGCCGAAGACTCGGAGCCCCGGGTCCGGCTGGTCGAGCGGCTGGTGGCTGGCAAAGTCGGTGCCCCTGCGCTCGACGTGCTGAAGACGGTTGTCTCGCAGCGTTGGTCGGCCAACGGTGATCTGGTCGACGCCGTCGAACACATCTCGCGGCAGGCGTTGCTGGAAGTCGCCGAACGTGACGGCCAGTCCGACGACGTCGAAGAACAGTTGTTCCGGTTCTCCCGCATTCTCGATGCACAGCCCCGACTTGGCACCCTGTTGAGCGATTACACCGTTCCGGCCGAAGGCCGGGGTGGGTTGCTGCGCAAGGTGCTTGAGAGCAGCGGCGGCGCAGCCAATCCGATTGCGGCAGCGTTGCTGTCTCAGACGGTCGAGCTGTTGAGAGGTCAGTCCGCCGAGGAGGCGGTGCTGTTCTTGGCCCAGGACTCGGTGGCGCGCCGCGGTGAAGTCGTCGCGCAAGCCCGTGCCGCGGCCGAGTTCAGCGATGCCCAGCGCACTCGTCTCACCGAAGTGCTCAGCCGCATCTACGGTCATCCCGTGACAGTGCAGCTGGAAGTCGACCCCGCAGTGCTGGGTGGGCTCTCAATCGCCGTGGGCGACGAGGTGATCGACGGTACGCTCTCGTCTCGTCTGGCCGCGGCCGAAGCTCAGTTGCCTGACTGAACACGAACTTGTCAGCAGAAATAATCAAGAAGGAAGACGAAAAGCTATGGCCGAGTTGACAATCTCCGCTGATGACATTCAGAGCGCGATCGAGGAGTACGTCGAGTCTTTTACCGCCGACACCTCCCGTGAGGAGGTCGGCACCGTCATCGACGCCGGGGACGGCATCGCGCACGTCGAAGGGTTGCCGTCGGTAATGACCCAGGAACTCCTCGAGTTCCCGGGCGGAATCCTCGGCGTCGCACTGAACCTCGACGAGCACAGCATCGGCGCGGTGATCCTCGGCGATTTCGCGAACATCCAACAAGGTCAGCAGGTCAAGCGCACCGGCGAAGTGTTGTCGGTGCCCGTCGGAGACGCGTTTCTCGGCCGGGTGGTCAACCCGCTGGGTCAACCAATCGACGGGCGCGGCGACATCGAGACCGACACGCGGCGCGCGCTAGAACTGCAGGCGCCGTCGGTGGTGGAGCGGCAGAGCGTGAAAGAGCCCCTGCAGACCGGGATCAAGGCCATCGACGCAATGACCCCGATCGGCCGCGGCCAGCGCCAGCTGATCATCGGCGACCGCAAGACCGGCAAGACCGCGGTCTGTGTCGACACCATCCTCAACCAGCGCAAGAACTGGGAGACTGGGGACCCCAAGAAGCAGGTGCGCTGCGTATACGTAGCCATTGGGCAGAAGGGCACCACCATCGCCAGCGTCCGCCGCGTCCTCGAGGAGGGCGGCGCGATGGACTACACCACCATTGTCGCGGCGCCGGCCTCGGACGCCGCGGGCTTCAAATGGCTTGCCCCGTATACCGGTTCGACGATCGCTCAGCACTGGATGTACGACGGCAAGCACGTGCTGATCGTTTTCGACGACCTGACCAAGCAGGCCGAGGCATACCGCGCCATCTCGCTGCTGCTGCGCCGTCCGCCCGGTCGCGAAGCCTACCCAGGCGACGTCTTCTATCTGCACTCGCGGCTATTGGAGCGATGCGGAAAACTCTCGGATGCGCTCGGTGCCGGCTCGTTGACCGGTCTGCCGATCATCGAGACGAAGGCCAACGACATCTCGGCCTACATCCCGACGAACGTCATCTCGATCACCGATGGGCAGTGCTTCCTGGAGACTGACCTGTTCAACCAGGGTGTCCGGCCCGCTATCAACGTCGGCGTCTCGGTCTCCCGCGTCGGTGGCGCGGCGCAGATCAAGGCGATGAAAGAGGTGGCAGGAAGCCTCCGTCTGGACCTGTCGCAGTACCGCGAACTGGAAGCCTTCGCTGCGTTCGCTTCTGACCTGGACGCCACGTCCAAGGCGCAATTGGAGCGCGGCGCGCGGCTGGTCGAGCTGCTCAAGCAGCCGCAATCCCGCCCGATGCCCGTCGAGGAGCAGGTGGTTTCGATATTCCTGGGTACCGGCGGTCACCTGGACTCGGTCCCGGTGGAGGACGTCAGGCGGTTCGAAACCGAACTGCTCGACCATATTCGGGCCTCCGAAGAACAGATCCTGACCGGGATCCGGGAAAGCCAGAAGCTTTCCGACGAGACTTCCGACGCTCTCGTCAAGGTCATCGACAACTTCAAGAAGGGCTTCGCCGCAACGGGCGGCGGATCCGTGGTCCCCGAAGAGCACGCCGAGGCGCTCGACGAGGACGAGTTGGGTAAGGAATCGGTCAAGGTGAACAAGCCGGCACCTGAAGAGAAAAAGAAGTAGTACGCCATGGCTGCCACACTTCGCGAATTGCGCGGACGGATTCGCTCCGCCGGCTCGATCAAGAAGATCACCAAGGCCCAGGAGCTGATCGCGACGTCGCGTATCGCCAAGGCTCAGAGTCGGCTTCAGTCGGCCCGCCCATATGCCGACGAGATCACCCAGATGCTCACCACGTTGGCCGGCGAGGCCGCGCTCGACCACCCGTTGCTGGTCGCGCGGGCGGAACCGAAGCGGGCCGCCGTGCTGGTGGTTTCCTCCGACCGTGGTCTGTGTGGCGCCTACAACTCCAGCGCCTTTCGCCGCTCCGAGGAGTTGTTTTCGCTGCTGCGGTCCGAAGGCAAGGCCCCGGTGCTGTATACGGTCGGTCGTAAAGCGTTGAACTACTACACGTTCCGCAACTGGACCATCACCGAATCGTGGGCGGGATTCTCCGAACAACCCACGTACGAGAAGGCGTCCGAGATCGGTTCCACCCTGGTCGATGCATTCATGATCGGCAGCGGTGCCGAGGGTGTCGACGAGCTACACATCGTCTACACCGAGTTCAAGTCGATGCTGTCGCAGTCCACGGAGGCCCGCCGGATGGCCCCGATGGTGGTGGAATACACCGGGGAACCTGACGCAGTGCATACCCTGTACTCGTTCGAGCCGGATGCGACAACCGTCTTCGACGCGCTGCTGCCGCGGTACGTGACCACTCGCGTGTATGCGGCGCTGCTCGAATCCGCGGCATCGGAATTGGCGTCGCGGCAACGGGCGATGAAGTCGGCCACCGACAACGCCGACGATCTCATCAAAGCCCTGACGCTGGAGGCAAACCGGGAGCGGCAGGCCCAGATCACCCAGGAGATTAGCGAAATCGTCGGTGGCGCAAATGCGCTCGCCGACGCGCGCTAGGCAGACCCACGAGGAAGCGAAGAAAATCATGACTGCTACTGCAAAGAGCGAGACCAGCGGCCGGGTAGTACGGATCACCGGCCCCGTCGTCGACGTCGAATTCCCACGGGGTTCCGTCCCGCAGCTGTTCAACGCGCTGCACGCGGAGATCACATTCGAGGAGCTCAAAAAGACCCTCACCCTGGAGGTGGCGAACCACCTCGGCGACAACTTGGTGCGCACCATCTCGATGCAGCCCACCGACGGACTGGTACGCGGCGTCGAGGTCACCGACACCGGTGCCCCGATCTCGGTGCCGGTGGGCGAGGGCGTCAAGGGTTACGTCTTCAACGCGCTCGGCCACTGCCTGGACAAGCCGGGATATGGCGAAGACTTCGAGCACTGGTCGATCCACCGCAAGCCGCCGCCCTTCGAGGAGCTGGAGCCTCGCACCGAGATGCTCGAGACCGGCCTGAAGGTGGTGGACCTACTCACCCCGTATGTGCGCGGCGGCAAGATCGCGCTGTTCGGCGGTGCCGGCGTGGGCAAGACGGTGCTGATCCAGGAGATGATCAACCGCATCGCGCGTAACTTCGGCGGCACTTCGGTGTTCGCGGGCGTGGGGGAGCGCACCCGCGAAGGCAACGACCTGTGGGTGGAGCTTCAAGAGGCCAACGTGCTCAAGGACACCGCGCTGGTATTCGGTCAGATGGATGAGCCGCCCGGCACCCGTATGCGAGTCGCGCTTTCCGCGTTGACGATGGCGGAGTGGTTCCGTGACGAGGCGGGCCAGGACGTGCTGCTGTTCATCGACAACATCTTCCGATTCACCCAGGCCGGCTCGGAGGTCTCGACGCTGCTCGGCCGTATGCCCTCGGCGGTGGGTTACCAGCCCACGCTGGCCGACGAAATGGGCGAGCTGCAGGAGCGCATCACCTCGACGCGAGGCAAGTCGATCACCTCGATGCAGGCTGTGTACGTCCCTGCTGACGACTACACCGACCCTGCGCCGGCTACGACGTTCGCGCACTTGGACGCCACCACCGAGCTGTCGCGGTCGGTGTTCTCCAAAGGCATCTTCCCCGCGGTCGACCCGCTGGCGTCCAGCTCGACGATCCTCGACCCCGCTGTTGTCGGCGACGAGCACTACCGCGTGGCGCAGGAAGTCATCCGAATCCTGCAGCGTTACAAGGACCTTCAGGACATCATCGCGATCCTCGGTATCGACGAGCTGTCCGAGGAGGACAAGCAGTTGGTCAACCGGGCCCGGCGGATCGAGCGCTTCCTCTCGCAGAACATGATGGCGGCCGAACAGTTCACCGGCCAGCCGGGCTCGACGGTTCCGTTGAAGGAGACCATCGAGTCGTTTGACCGCGTCTGCAAGGGCGAGTTCGACCACGTGCCCGAGCAGGCTTTCTTCTTGATCGGCGGACTTGACGACTTGGCTAAGAAAGCCGAGAGCTTTGGCGTCAAGCTCTAGCTTCCGGCATGACTCGCAAGGTCTGAAAAGGTGATGTGGCATGGCAGAATTGAACGTTGAGATCGTCGCCGTAGACCGAAAGATCTGGTCGGGTGAGGCGACGTTCTTGTTCACCCGTACCACCGTTGGCGAGATCGGCATCCTGCCCCACCACATCCCGCTGGTGGCCCAATTGGTCGACGACGCCATGGTGCGTGTCGAGCGGGAAGGCCAGGACGATCTGCGGATTGCGATCGACGGCGGTTTTATGTCGGTGACCGAAGAAGGGGTCACCGTTCTGGCCGAATCCGCCGAGTTCGAGTCGGAGATCGACGAGAGTACTGCCCGATCGGATGCCGAGTCCGACGATCCCCGCACAGCCGCCAGGGGACGCGCCAGACTGCGCGCCGTCGGCGCGATTGACTAATCGGCGATGAGCGCGCCCATGATCGCCATGGTCGCGCTAGTCGTCGTGTTGGGGGCGGCCGTCCTCGCCCTGAGTTATCGGTTGTGGAAACTTCGGCAGGGCGGAACCGCGGCAATCATGCGGGACATTCCGGCTGTCGGCGGGCACGGTTGGCGGCACGGCGTGATCCGTTATCGCGGCGGCGAAGCCGCCTTCTATCGGCTGTCCAGCGTGCGTTTGTGGCCGGATCGCCGGCTTAGCCGACGGGGCGTGGAGATTCTGGCCCGTCGCCCACCTCGCGGCGACGAGTTCGACATCATGACCGACAAGATCGTCGTGCTGGAACTGCGCGTCACCACCCAGGAGCGCAGGGTGGACTACGAGATCGCGCTCGACCAGGGTGCATTCACCGCGTTCCAGTCGTGGCTGGAGTCCCGTCCCTCACCGCGCGCACGTCGTCGCAGCGTCTAGTGACCGGATTTATCGAGCCAGCGGCGCCTAGCTACCCGCCCGGCTTCCAAAGCACGTCCCCGTCCGGGTTCGCCACCCGTGACAGGATGAAAAGCAGATCCGAGAGCCGATTCAGATACTTCGCCGGCAACACGCTGACCCCCTCCGGGTGAGCGTCGACCGCTGACCACGCCGACCGCTCGGCTCGACGTACCACCGTTCGGGCAACCTGCAGTAGCGCGGATAGCGGCGAACCACCCGGCAAGATAAAGGAATTCAGCGCCGGAAGAGGCTCGTTATAGCTGTCGCACCAGCCCTCGAGGCGATCGATGTAAGGCTGGGTGACCCGCAGCGGGACGTGCTTGGGGTTTTCCACCACGGGAGTCGACAGGTCCGCGCCCGCGTCGAACAGATCATTTTGGATCTGGCGCAGCACGCCCGCGATTTCCTGGTCGGACTGACCGAGGGCGATCGCGACGCCGATCGCGGAGTTGGCCTCGTCGCAATCTGCGTACGCCACCAGGCGCGCGTCGTTCTTCGCGACCCGCGAGAAATCGCTCAATCCCGTGGTTCCGTCGTCACCCGTTCGGGTATAGATGCGGGTCAGGTGCACTGCCATGAGGAAACCGTACTCGGCCGAGACCTCGCGGACTGACAAGCCGATACCGCGTCACTAGACTGACACGGGTGGCTGATCGTTTCGTGGTAACCGGTGGCAACCGGTTGTCCGGCGAAGTCGCGGTCGGGGGCGCCAAAAACAGCGTGCTCAAGCTGATGGCGGCGACATTATTGGCCGAGGGCACCAGCACGATCACCAACTGCCCTGACATCCTCGACGTGCCGTTGATGGCGGAGGTACTGCGTGGCCTCGGCGCCACCGTCGAACTCGATGGCGATGTCGCCCGCATCACCTCACCCGACGAGCCGAAGTATGACGCCGACTTCGCCGCAGTCCGGCAGTTCCGGGCCTCGGTCTGCGTACTGGGGCCGCTGGTCGGCCGGTGTAAGCGGGCCAAAGTCGCGCTGCCAGGCGGTGACGCGATCGGCTCACGTCCGCTGGACATGCACCAAGCCGGGCTGCGGCAACTGGGCGCGACATGCAATATCGAGCACGGGTGCGTGGTCGCTCATGCAGATACGTTGCGCGGCGCGGAAATTCAATTGGAGTTCCCCTCTGTAGGCGCCACCGAGAACATTCTGATGGCCGCGGTCCTGGCCGAGGGTGTCACCACGATTCACAATTCGGCGCGCGAACCCGACGTGGTCGACCTCTGCATGATGTTGAACCAGATGGGCGCCAAGGTCGAAGGCGCGGGCTCGCAGACGATAACGATCACCGGTGTGCCACGGATGTACCCGACCGAGCACCGCGTCATCGGCGACCGCATCGTCGCCGCGACATGGGGCATCGCGGCGGCCATCACCCGTGGGGACATATCGGTGACCGGCGTCGACCCGGCGCATCTTCAGGTTGTGCTGCACAAGCTGCACGACGCGGGTGCCACCGTCACACAGACGGACACCAGTTTCCGGGTCAGCCAGTACGAGCGGCCAAAGGCCGTCAACGTCGCAACCTTGCCTTTCCCGGGATTTCCGACCGACCTGCAGCCGATGGCGATCGCATTGGCGTCGATCGCCGACGGCACGTCGATGATCACGGAGAACGTGTTCGAGGCACGCTTCCGGTTCGTGGAAGAAATGATCCGGCTGGGTGCCGATGCCCGCACCGACGGCCACCACGCTGTTGTGCGGGGTCTGCCGCAATTGTCGAGCGCCCCCGTGTGGTGTTCGGACATCCGGGCCGGCGCGGGCCTGGTGTTGGCGGGCCTGGTCGCCGACGGCGAGACCGAGGTCCACGACGTGTTCCACATCGATCGCGGCTACCCGTTATTCGTTGAGAACCTGGGCATTTTGGGAGCCGAGATCGACAGGGTATGCTCCTAACAACGCCCGACGGCGCGGTGACCACAAGGTGGCTGAAAACCCGGGCTTGACTCTCCTACCGGATCTGTATTAAGCTGGTAGGGTTGCCCCGAAACGGGCAGAAAAGCAAGTAAGAGTGTTGTTTGAGAACTCAATAGTGTGTTTGGTGTTTTTATTTTTTGTTGTTTTTTTGACCGCACCCAAACACTCCCCGTGGGCGGGTGTGGTCGCATTTTTTGGATGCCAGTTTTTGGTGTCTTTTTGTTAGATCAGATTTTTCTGATTCGAATTCACCTGTCTCTCGAGATGGGTTGTTTTTGTTTGGAGAGTTTGATTCTGGCTCAGGACGAACGCTGGCGGCGTGCTTAACACATGCAAGTCGAACGGAAAGGTCTCTTCGGAGATACTCGAGTGGCGAACGGGTGAGTAACACGTGGGTAATCTGCCCTGCACTTCGGGATAAGCTTGGGAAACTGGGTCTAATACCGAATATGACCACGAGGCGCATGTCTTGTGGTGGAAAGCTTTATGCGGTGTGGGATGGGCCCGCGGCCTATCAGCTTGTTGGTGGGGTGATGGCCTACCAAGGCGACGACGGGTAGCCGGCCTGAGAGGGTGTCCGGCCACACTGGGACTGAGATACGGCCCAGACTCCTACGGGAGGCAGCAGTGGGGAATATTGCACAATGGGCGCAAGCCTGATGCAGCGACGCCGCGTGGGGGATGACGGCCTTCGGGTTGTAAACCTCTTTCAGCAGGGACGAAGCGCAAGTGACGGTACCTGCAGAAGAAGCACCGGCCAACTACGTGCCAGCAGCCGCGGTAATACGTAGGGTGCGAGCGTTGTCCGGAATTACTGGGCGTAAAGAGCTCGTAGGTGGTTTGTCGCGTTGTTCGTGAAAACCGAGGGCTTAACTCTCGGCGTGCGGGCGATACGGGCAGACTAGAGTACTGCAGGGGAGACTGGAATTCCTGGTGTAGCGGTGGAATGCGCAGATATCAGGAGGAACACCGGTGGCGAAGGCGGGTCTCTGGGCAGTAACTGACGCTGAGGAGCGAAAGCGTGGGGAGCGAACAGGATTAGATACCCTGGTAGTCCACGCCGTAAACGGTGGGTACTAGGTGTGGGTTTCCTTCCTTGGGATCCGTGCCGTAGCTAACGCATTAAGTACCCCGCCTGGGGAGTACGGCCGCAAGGCTAAAACTCAAAGAAATTGACGGGGGCCCGCACAAGCGGCGGAGCATGTGGATTAATTCGATGCAACGCGAAGAACCTTACCTGGGTTTGACATGCACAGGACGCGTCTAGAGATAGGCGTTCCCTTGTGGCCTGTGTGCAGGTGGTGCATGGCTGTCGTCAGCTCGTGTCGTGAGATGTTGGGTTAAGTCCCGCAACGAGCGCAACCCTTGTCTCATGTTGCCAGCGCGTAATGGCGGGGACTCGTGAGAGACTGCCGGGGTCAACTCGGAGGAAGGTGGGGATGACGTCAAGTCATCATGCCCCTTATGTCCAGGGCTTCACACATGCTACAATGGCCGGTACAAAGGGCTGCGATGCCGCAAGGCTTAGCGAATCCTTTTAAAGCCGGTCTCAGTTCGGATCGGGGTCTGCAACTCGACCCCGTGAAGTCGGAGTCGCTAGTAATCGCAGATCAGCAACGCTGCGGTGAATACGTTCCCGGGCCTTGTACACACCGCCCGTCACGTCATGAAAGTCGGTAACACCCGAAGCCAGTGGCCTAACCCTTTGGGAGGGAGCTGTCGAAGGTGGGATCGGCGATTGGGACGAAGTCGTAACAAGGTAGCCGTACCGGAAGGTGCGGCTGGATCACCTCCTTTCTAAGGAGCACCACGAAAAACACTCCAATTGGTGGAGTGTGAGCCGTGAGGGGTTCTCGTCTGTAGTGGATGAGGGCCTGGTGCACAACAGCTAATGAATCGCCAGACACACTATTGGGTCCTGAGGCAACACCCAGTTTGTTTGGGAGTTGTCCCACCATCTTGGTGGTGGGGTGTGGTGTTTGAGAATTGGATAGTGGTTGCGAGCATCTAAATGGATGCAATGCCCTTGTGGTGTTGTGTCCATTAATATGTGTAATTTTACTTTTGGTTTTTGTGTGAAAGTAAGTGTTTAAGGGCACATGGTGGATGCCTTGGCATCGAGAGCCGATGAAGGACGTGGGAGGCTGCGATATGCCTCGGGGAGCTGTCAACCGAGCGTTGATCCGAGGATTTCCGAATGGGGAAACCCAGCACGAGTTATGTCGTGTTACTCGCATCTGAATATATAGGGTGCGAGAGGTAACGCGGGGAAGTGAAACATCTCAGTACCCGTAGGAAGAGAAAACAATTGTGATTCCGCAAGTAGTGGCGAGCGAACGCGGAACAGGCTAAACCGCATGCATGGATAACCGGGTAGGGGTTGTGTGTGCGGGGTTGTGGGATTGATATTTCTTAGCCCTACCTGGCTAAGGGGCAGTAAAAAAGTGTCATGATTAGCGGAAATGGCCTGGGATGGTCTGCCGTAGACGGTGAGAGCCCGGTACGCGAAAATCTGGCACCTGCCTTGTATCAACACCCAAGTAGCAGCGGGCTCGTGGAATCTGCTGTGAATCTGCCGGGACCACCCGGTAAGCCTAAATACTTCTCGATGACCGATAGCGGATTAGTACCGTGAGGGAATGGTGAAAAGTACCCCGGGAGGGGAGTGAAATAGTACCTGAAACCGTGTGCCTACAATCCGTCAGAGCCTCCTTGTGGGGTGATGGCGTGCCTTTTGAAGAATGAGCCTGCGAGTCAGGGACATGTCGCGAGGTTAACCCGTGTGGGGTAGCCGTAGCGAAAGCGAGTCTGAATAGGGCGTATCACGCGTGAGCGTGTGTAGTGGCGTGTTCTGGACCCGAAGCGGAGTGATCTACCCATGGCCAGGGTGAAGCGCGGGTAAGACCGCGTGGAGGCCCGAACCCACTTAGGTTGAAGACTGAGGGGATGAGTTGTGGGTAGGGGTGAAAGGCCAATCAAACTCCGTGATAGCTGGTTCTCCCCGAAATGCATTTAGGTGCAGCGTTACGTGGTTCACCACGGAGGTAGAGCTACTGGATGGCCAATGGGCCCTAAAAGGTTACTGACGTCAGCCAAACTCCGAATGCCGTGGTGTAAAGCGTGGCAGTGAGACGGCGGGGGAGAAGCTCCGTACGTCGAAAGGGAAACAGCCCAGATCGCCGACTAAGGCCCCTAAGCGTGTGCTAAGTGGAAAAGGATGTGCAGTCGCAAAGACAACCAGGAGGTTGGCTTAGAAGCAGCCACCCTTGAAAGAGTGCGTAATAGCTCACTAGTCGAGTGATGGGGCGCCGAAAATTCAACGGGGCTCAAGCATCGAACCGAAGCTTTGGGATTAATGAATAACTAATCGGTAGGGGAGCGTTGTGGCGTAGGCTGAAGCACGACCGTAAGGACGTGTGGACGAACCACAAGTGCGAATGCAGGTATAAGTAGCGAGAAAAGAGAGTGAGAACCTCTCTCGCCGGAAGTCTAAGGTTTCCTGAGCAACGTCAATCGTCTCAGGGTGAGTCGGGAGCTAAGCCGAGGCTGAGAAGCGTAGGCGATGCACAAGCAGTTCATATTCTGCTACCACCGACGACCGTTTAGACTTTGCCGGACAGTGTTGTTCGCGAGACGTCGCGCTTTGTGAGGGCTTGCCCTCGCGAAGTATTTTTGATCGAGCGCTAGGAGCCGGCGAGGGAGCGATCTACAGATCGTGACCGAGTCCGCGACGACGCGATCGACAAAAAGACGAGCAGCGTGCAATACCGCCTGTCAAAGTCTATGAATTGAAGGGGTGACGCAGGAGGATAGGTCAGCGCGCTGATGGATGTGCGCGTTCAAGCAGGTAGGCGGTGTTGTAGGAAAATCCGCAACACTAACGCCGAGAGGCGAATACGAGGCTCTTCGGAGCCGAAGTGACTGACTCCACGCTGCCAAGAAAAGCCTCTAAATAGGATCGTAGGTGCCCGTACCGTACACCGACACAGGTAGACTGGCAGAGCATGCTAAGGCGACGGGAGAATCCCTGTTAAGGAACTCGGCAAATTGACCCCGTAACCTAGGGAGAAGGGGTGCCTTCTTCGGTCTAGACTTTACGTCGAAAGCTGAGGGAGGTCGCAGAAAATAGGCCCAAGCGA
>PLSK01000314.1:0-4815 GCA_003165155.1 Mycobacterium sp.
CACCAGTGACGTCGCCAAGCGACTCCGCGACAAGGTCGGCGTCAAGGGTGATCAGTCCGGCCAGACCGCCAACTGCAGGGTACGGCTCTACGTCATCGGGCAGGGCGCCTTGAGCGCTGCCGCGGCGGCAAATACCAAACACGATATCGCCAAGGCGGAGCAGTGGAATCTGCCGATCATCCTGATCGTGTTGCTCGCGGTGTTCGGTTCACTGGCCGCCGCGGCCATCCCGTTGGTCCTCGGTATCTGCACGGTGATCGTGACCATGGGCCTGGTCTTCCTGCTGTCGTCGTTCACCACGATGTCGGTGTTCGTGACCTCGACGGTGTCGATGTTCGGCATCGCGCTCGCCGTCGACTACTCCCTGTTCATCCTGATGCGCTACCGCGAGGAATTGCGCGGCGGCCGTCAGCCACACGAAGCCGTGGACGCCGCCATGGCTACGTCCGGGCTCGCGGTGGTGTTGTCGGCGATGACGGTCATCGCCTCGCTCACCGGTACCTACTTGATCAATACGCCGGCGCTGAAGTCGATGGCTACCGGAGCAATTCTTGCGGTCGCCGTCGCGATGCTGACGTCGGCCACCTTGACCCCGGCGGCGCTGGGGACATTCGGCCGGGCAGCCGCCAAGAGGTCGGCGTTGCTGCACTGGTCACGCCGACCGGAGGCCAGTGTGTCCCCGTTCTGGAACCGCTGGGTCTCCTCGGTGATGCGCCGGCCGTGGATATCGGCGCTGGCGGCCTCAACCGTCCTGCTGCTCATGGCGGCGCCCGCCGTGTCGACGGTGCTCGGAAACAGCCTGCTGCGTCAGTTCGACTCGTCGCACGAGATCCGCGCCGGCGTGGCCGCGGCCGCCCAGGCCCTGGGGCCCGGCGCGCTGGGCCCGGTTCAAGTGCTGGTCAGCTTTCCGGACGGTGGCGCGTCCTCGCCCGGGCACAGCCAGACCGTCAACGCGATCCGTCAGCAGATGATCAAGGCCCCCAACGTCCTCTCGGTGACGCCGCCTCAGTTCGCTGACGATAATGGCAGCGCGCTGCTGACCGCGGTGTTGTCGGTCGACCCCGAGGACATGGGCGCCCGCGAGACGGTCGGCTGGATGCGATCCCAGCTGCCCGATGTTGCCGGCGCAAGTGCAGCACAGATTGACGTGGGCGGCCCGACCGCGCTGATCAAGGACTTCGACGACCGGGTGTCGGAGACCTTGCCCACGGTGTTGCTGCTCGTCGCACTCATCGCGTTCGTGATGCTCTTGATCTCCATCCGCTCGGTGTTCCTGGCTTTCAAGGGCGTGCTGATGACCTTGCTGTCGGTGGCCGCCGCCTACGGCAGCCTGGTGGTGGTCTTCCAGTGGGGCTGGCTGGAGAGCCTCGGGTTCCCGCAGATCAGTTCGATCGACAGCACCGTGCCCCCGCTGGTGCTGGCGTTGACCTTCGGGTTGTCGATGGATTACGAGATCTTCTTGCTGACCCGTATCCGGGAGCGCTTCCTGCGGTCCGGCGACACCCGCGATGCGGTCGTCTACGGCGTAAGCACCAGCGCGCGCACTATCACCAGCGCCGCCCTGATCATGATCGCGGTGTTCATCGGTTTCGCGTTCGCCGGCATGCCACTGGTCGCGGAGCTCGGCGTGGCTTGCGCCGTCGCGATCGCGGTGGACGCGACCGTGGTTCGGCTGGTCCTGGTGCCGGCGCTGATGGCGATGTTCGCCGAGTGGAACTGGTGGTTGCCCCGGTGGATGGCCAGGATCCTGCCGTCGGTCGACTTCGACAGCCCGCTGCCCCGGGTCGACCTTGGTGACATCGTGGTCATCCCCGACGGCATCTCGGCGCTGATAGCACCCAACGCGGACCTGCGGGTGGCGCTCAAGTCGGCGGCCAAGCTCAAGCACCTGGCGCCTGACGCCATATGTGTGGCCGACCCGCTGGCTTTCACCGGTTGCGAGCGCGAGCCTCATGACGTTGCAGGGCTGGTGGGGGAGAGCGCGGCGGATCCGGCCGAGGCGAAGACCGGCACCAACGGTCACTTGGCGGCCGAGAAGCCGGCCGGGGGCGTGGCGCCTCGCAACGGCCTTGCGCGCGCGATTCCCTGGGCTGACCGGCCGGTTCACCCCGTTACGCTGTGGCGCGGTCGGCTGTCGGTCGCCATCGACGCGCTGGAGATCAAAGCCGACAAGAAAGCCCGGCCAGAATACGAGCGGCGCAGCCCGGTCGAGACCACCAACGTGCAATTGCCCACCGGCGACCGGCTATTGATCCCAACGGGCGCCGAAACGCTGCGCCTGAAGGGCTACCTGATCATGTGCCGTAACAGCAGCCGTGATTACGCCGAATTTGCTGACATGGTCGACACATTAGAACCCGAAACCGCTGCTGAAGTGCTGGCGGGAATGGACAGGTACTACTGTGGTCAACCACCCAGGCGGCAATGGATCGCCACCCAATTGGTCCGTCGGCTCGCCGATCCACATCCATCCGATTTCAGCGATGAGCAGTGGTCCGAACCGGATGCTAAAGCGGAATGGGACGAGGTCAGGCAGCGGTGCTTGTCAGTGGCCGTGGCGATGCTGGAGGAGGCGAGGTGACGTTGGCAGCCGACCGACGCCCCGTACCGCCGCCCCAGCGGACCGGCCTTGAACAGGGCGGCCCCGACAGCGGATCTGGCAGCGCATCTGACGNNGACCTGGACCGGCCGGTGGAGTTCTGGCCGACGGCCGCCGTCCGCTCGGCATTGCAAGGTGGCGACATCGCCACCTGGAAGCGGATTGCCGCCGCGCTGAAACGCGACCCGTACGGCCGGACTGCCCGCCAGGTTGAAGAAGTCCTTGCGGGCACTCGGCCCATCGGCATCTCCAAGGCGATCTGGGAGGTCCTGGAGCGGGCCCGCGCTCACCTCGAGGCCAACGAGCGCGGCGAGGTGGCCCGCCACGTGGGCCTGCTCATCGACCGCTCCGGACTGGGACCGCAGGAATTCGCGTCCCGCATCGGGGTGGCGCCCGAGGATCTGGCCACTTACCTCCACGGCAGCGCCAGCCCGTCGGCCTCGCTGATGATCCGGATGCGCCGGTTGTCGGACCGGTTCGTCAAGGTGAAGTCCGCACGTCCTGAGTGAACCCGCCGTGCCGCCGAGACTGCAGTGGCGGCGACGTCAACGCGGCGAAACACGCTCTGCGTGCAGGCTCGGCGCCACGAGCGCAGGCTCGATCTCTAGCGCGAATTGAGCGGCATCAGGTTGAACACCTGCCAGTCGTTGCCGTGCTTTTTCAGTGTCACCCGTAGCGCGGGCGCTGCGTGGCTTGGTGGTTGACCGGGTGTGCTCTGGGTGACCCGCAGCACCACCGCCACACTGGCCGCCGACGGCCCGAGGGCCTCGACTCCGGCCGCCAGTGTGGCGGCCTGCGCGGTGATGTTGTGCTGGGCCAGGTCGGCACTTAATTTGGCGTATTGCTCCCTGAACGGGCCGGCCTGCTCCGGCACCATCATCGCGGCCGCCCGGTCGATCGAGCTGGTCGGGGAACTGGGGGTGAACGACGCGGCCGCCTCCGCCATCCCGGTCGCGACCTGTACGGCGTCGCGGGAATCCGCATTGAAGTCGCGGTCCGGCGTGGTCCAGTGGGTGTATCCGACCAACAGCGCCGCCACCAGGGCGGCCGTGCACAGGAACACAACGGCCAATCGCAGCCCGGGCCCGTCGTCGTCGGTCCCGACGCTGACCGAGTCACGGCGCAGCAGCCAGATATTTACTCCTGCCCCCTCCAAAATCAGCAGCACCAGCACCGAGNNCCGGAGATCATCAGCTTGCCGTCCACATTCGAGACGTCGAGGCGCAAATTCCAGTGCACCGTCTGCGGCTTGGCGCCGACGTTCTCGCTGACCGACGTCGCGACCAGCATCACCGAGTCCGTCCGGCTGGCGAACGCCGGCAACTTGGTCGTGATGACGGGACGCGCTACTCCCGGCTGGGCGTCAAGGTCGTGCTGCACCGTCTCGATGGCCACCGCCTCGATCTGGCCCGCACTCTGGGATTGCAGTTTTTCCACCACCTGCCGGTACGGCTGGACGGCGGCGTCGAAGTCGGTGTTCAGTTCTCCGACCGTTCCGTCGTGCAACTTCTGCAGGCTGGCATCGATGTTGGCGGTGTTCATGTTGATCAGCACGCCGGTCCAGTCGGCGGCGGTCTGCATGACCCGGGTCAGATAGGTGCGTTCCGCGTCGTCGTCGCGGTGGGAGGACCAGATGAACACGCCCAGCACGACCGCGGCCACCGACAGCACCCCGAGAACGCTCGACGCGATGCCGCAATTGGAGAGCATCCGGCCGGCTGGTTCCGACCCTGCTGGGTCAGCCGGACCATCACTAGGGTCGGCGGCATCTTCATCGGCCGCTGGCTCGGTCTGCTCGCCGTCTGACATGGGCCGATCGTTGCACCCGAAAAGAGATGGAAGGATGGCGGGGTGACGTATGCGGCCATTCGCTCGGGCATCGACCTGAGCTTCATCGATCCGAACGCCCGACCCCAAGACGACCTGTTCGGCCACGTCAATGGCCGCTGGCTGGCGGAATACGAGATGCCCGCCGACCGGGCCACCGACGGTGCTTTTCGCGACCTGTTCGACAAGGCCGAAGAGCAGGTGCGTGACCTGATCATCGAAGCCAGCGAACGAGCCGCGGACATCGACGCGCAACGCATCGGCGACCTCTATGCCAGCTTTCTCGACGAGGGGGCCGTCGAACGCAGGGGTGTCCAACCGCTGCTCGACGAATTGGCCACGATTGACGACGCCGCCGACGCCGCCGCGCTGGCCGCCGTGGTCGGGAC
>PLSK01000314.1:4855-5320 GCA_003165155.1 Mycobacterium sp.
CACATCGCGCGGATGTTCGGCCTGGTGTTCGGCGGCTCCTCCGAAGATCACGGCGACACGGCGGACCGCATCGTGGCGCTGGAGACGAAGCTGGCCGCCGCGCATTGGGACGTGGTCAAGCGCCGCGACGCCGATCTGACCTACAACCTGCGGACTTTCGCCGAGCTAGAGACCGAAGCGGGTTTCGATTGGGCGGGCTGGGTGAGCGCGCTGGGCGCCACGCCGGAGGCCATGGCGGAACTGGTTGTGCGCCAACCTGATTACCTCACCGCCTTCGCGAGGTTGTGGGGGAGTGCAGACCTCGAGGACTGGAAGCGCTGGGCGCGTTGGCGTTTGATCTGCGCGCGGGCCAGCATGCTGAACGACGCGCTGGTGGCCGCGGACTTCGACTTCTACGGGCGCCTGTTGACCGGCACCGAGGAGATCCGGGACCGGTGGAAGCGGGGCGTGTCGCTGGTGCAGGGC
>PLSK01000141.1 GCA_003165155.1 Mycobacterium sp.
TGGATGCGCTGTCCGGAGCCGTCACGACCGCGCGGATACTCACGCACTTGCCGGTGGTGATCGGCACGGTGCTGGCGATTATGGTGTGGCGACGCAGTTCGGCTCCTCGGCCGACGCGGGATGGGATCGCGGACGAGCCCGATATCGTCTTACCACAGAACGCATCCCGTGGGCGGCGGCGCGGTCATTTGTGGCCCACCGNNTGATGCCCATGCCCGCTGCCATCATCGCCTGACGCGCCGCCCCGAGGAAACGGTCCCACGGATGCGCTGGTTCTGCTTTCCGCAGAGTGAAGTACCGGTAGAGCCACCAGAGCGAAGCGATCGCGAAACCTATTGTGCCGAGCCAGTTGATGGCGTCGATACAGGCTGGGTTATCGCCGCCCGCTGACGAAGTGTCGGACATGTCCATTCCCGGCATGTCCGTGCCCGGCATGCTCGGGTGGGGTGACGTCGCACCGTCTGTGCCGCGGGCAGTGCCGCCCTGACCGGGGAGCAGGTTGCCGTTCATCACCGCGTACATCCACGACATCGCCAACATCATCAGCGCGTGGTAACAGTTGACGACGCGGTGGCCGACATCTGTGAAGCCGAGGACCACGAACCAGACCGTGGCAAGCAGAAAGAACACCAGAGGACCGATGGTGGGTAACGTCGCGCCCCAGGGCCACGCCATCACCACCATCGCGACCGACATGATCAAGTGCAGCAGGCTGCCGACGACGTGTGCCCAAGTCCGACGGCCGGTGGCGATTGCCAACAGGCATTCGGCGGCGCTCAGAACGAACAGCGCTGTGACGATCCAGCGCAGGAAGATGTCCTGGATCACCGTGGACGCCCAACGATGAGGTCCGTGCGCCGATCAGCGGCGGCGTCGGGACCGACAGGTTCTTCCGGTGACGTGTGGTTCACGAACTTCGGCGGCTTTCGGTCGGCTGATATGAGACGGACATGCGCTCGTGTGCAATGGTCGGCGGCGGCTGATGAAAAGTTCCCCGGCCAGTTGCCTACGACGGCAAGTCGTAGACTGCTGGGTATCGCATCAATTCGGTGGAAGGCCGCGACGACGGTGCAGTCGAGCCAGACACATCCGTCGGAGCCGGCGACCCGACGTTGGCCGCTTCTGTTGTTGGCAGCCGGGTGTGTCACGGCGTTAGCGGGTCTGGTCTGCTATGCGCTGGCCTCGGGCCAGCGCGTGTACACCACCGCCGGCGAGGCGTATCCGGGAGCCGTGACCGCGGTGGCCGAACCGGTCGGCTACTTCATCGCGGCGTTGGCCGGTGGAGTCTGCTTCGGCGGGCTGCTCTACGTCGTTGTCGTTGCGTGCCCCGACACGCACGGCGTCATCGACGAACGAGCCTTCCGGGCACATCTGGTAGTCGAGCGGTCATCGATTCTGTGGGCGCTCACCGCGGCCGCCATGGTGGTGGTTCAGGCTGCCAACAACGCGGGTGCATCGGTGGCCCGGCTGCTTGGCAGCGCGGTCATAGGCGACGCCGTCCTTGCTTCCGAGATGTCACGCGCTTGGATCGCCGTCACCCTCGCCGCCATCGTTGTGGCGGTTTGCATTCGGCTGTCCGTACGTTGGGTGACTCACTTCGTGCTGCTGTTACCTGCGTTGATCGGGGTCGTCGCCCTGCCGGTCAGCGGGAATGCGGGGCAAGGGCCCGATCATGACTACGCGACGAGTGCGGCCATTGTGTTCGCCGTCGCGCTCGCGGCGCTCATGGGCATCAAGACGGCCGCTGCGATCAGTCCGCCCGCCAGCGAACTCAAGCGCCGAGTGCTGATCCTCGAAATAGTCTGCGGGGCAGTCGTGCTGGGTTACGGCGCCGTACTGCTGTCGATTTTGACGGATCCGGGGGACCTGGCCGGAACTGCGTACGGGCGTGCGGGCGCCGCCGCTGCCGCCGTGCTGGTCCTTGTGTGGCTGACCGATCTCGGATCGCTGGGGTCCTCGCGACGCCGTGCTCTACCCGCAGCTAGGGCCCGCGATGCGGTCGGCGTGCTGGCGATGATCGCGGTGGTTGCGCTGAATTCGTCGATGGCGACGCAGACCGCGCCGCGGCTGCTCACGCACCGGTTCACGACGTGGGACATCTTCCTCGGTTATGCGTTGCCGGATCCACCGAGTGTGCTGACGATCCTGACCGCGTGGCGGTTCGACACGTTCATCGGCGTAGGCGCTCTGACTTTGGTGCTGGGCTACGCGCTCGGATTCGTCCGCCTGCGCCGGCGCGGCGACAGCTGGCCCCTCGGGCGCCTTGTCGCGTGGTTGGCCGGGTGCCTGATGTTGGTGTTCACCAGCAGTTCCGGTGTCAAGGCCTACGGGTCGGCCATGTTCAGCGTTCACATGGCTGACCACATGGTCCTGAACATGTTCATCCCGGTGTTGCTCGTGTTGGGGGGGCCGGTGACACTGGCGTTGCGCGCACTGACCCCGGCCGCGGACGGTCAACCTCCGGGCCCCAGGGAATGGCTGCTGTGGCTGGTGCACTCGAAGGTGACCGCGTTCCTTGCGCACCCCGTCACGGCCTTCGCCCTTTTTGTAGCCTCGGTGTACGTCGTGTACTTCACCCCGCTCTTCGACACCCTGGTTCGCTATCACTGGGGCCACGAGCTGATGAGCCTGCACTTCCTGCTGGTCGGCTACCTGTTCTTCTGGGGCATCATCGGTATCGACCCCGGGCCGCGGAAACTGCCGTTCCTGGGTCGGCTCGGGCTGTTGTTCGCGGTAATGCCCTTCCATGCGTTCTTCGGCATCGCGACCATGACGATGACATCGGTCATCGGGGGCCAGTTCTACCGCTACGTCGGCCTGCCGTGGCTGGCCAGCCTGCAGAGCGACCAGCATCTCGGCGGAGCGATCGCCTGGAGTACCAGCGAATTGCCGGTGGTTTTGGTGGTCGTTGCGCTCGTCGCGCAGTGGGCACGCGAGGATCGTCGAGCCGCATCTCGATCGGATCGCCATGCCGATTCCGGCTATGTCGACGATGAATTCGACGCCTACAACGCCATGCTGCGCGAGCTGTCGCGCAATCGACGCTCCTAGGCCCACAACGTTACGCACGGGAACTAGAGCGACGCCTCGCCCGACAATCTAGATAGGCGTCGACTGCATGCCCGGCGGAGGAGAGTTGCGTGACCGATCAGCGGTTTCTCATGAGGCAGCAGCGCACGTTGAAAACGATCGAAAGCCGAGTACTTGAGGAAGTTTCGATTGGACGAGTCTGGCGCGCCGTCGGTGGTGCACTGGCAATAGCATTGAGCGGTACAGCGTGGGCGTGGTGGCTTGAGGTGATGGGCAAGGAGTCGCCGCACGCCCCCAACCATCTCCCCACCGTGGCAGTCGCGGCGATGGTTGTGGCGTCGGCCGTCTCGGCGCTGGCGCTTGGGTTGGCGCGCTACCGTTGGTGTTGCGCCGCTGCGTATTGCTGCGGATTGGCCGCGGTGATCGGAATCGGCGCCTTCTGGTGGGTGCGGACGGGACACCCAGGGATGGGACTTTCCCTGCTAGTGCTCGCCGATCTCGCCGCGGTGACGCTCACGGCGGGGTGGATCGGGGTGATCGTGACCCCTATCGAGCGTTCCCAGCCGGACATGCGCAGGCAATTCGTTCGCCAGGGAAGTAACGCTCGAAAGAGGCTGCTTTTCAGTCGAACCCAGCCGCCAGGCGCCGATACCCGTTGATTCAGGCGGGCATCTTTGTCACCTGGGCCTCCCTGCCCGGGAACTCCTGACCGTTCCTCAGCGACTTATAGGTAGGGATCGCGCTGGACACAGGGGGACAGGAGGGAGTGGCGTTGACGGAATTGGGAGCACCCGAGGCCGAGATATCTGGAATCCAAAGGATTGAGCTTGACTTGACGGGCATGTCTTGTTGGGCTTGTGCGCGACGCATCGACAAAACACTGAACAACATCGCAGGAGTGCGCGCGTCGGTCGACTTCGGCACTAGGGTGGCAACCATCGAAGCGGGTCGCGACATCAGCGTCTCCGATCTTTGTGGCGCTGTGCAGAAGGCCGGTTACGGGGCCCAACAGCGCTCCGATGACATCACCGAAAGCTACGATCCCACCATCCGTCAGAAACTCGGACCCCTACGGACCGCCATCGCGGTCGCAGCGCTGTTCGTGCGCTGGCTGATCTCTCCGTGGCATCGCTGACACCGTGCCGGTAGGGTCCGCCGGAACGGGTGCGGCGGGCATCGCTAGCGCGGCCCGTACTGAACGGCCGTTCATCGCAAGGATGATCCACGCGTTCGCGTTGCCGATCATCCTGTTCTGGCTGGTGGTGGTCGTCATGCTCAGTGTGTTCGTCCCGTCGCTGGAAGTCGTCGGGCAAGAGCGGTCGGTGTTGCTGAGCCCGAAAAACGCACCGTCGTTGGTGCGCGCTGAAACGCATCGGCCACTTGTTCGACGAGGGCGAGACCGACAGCGTGAGGTGGACGGCGACACCGCTACATCGTTTGGATAGCTGAGACAGCAGACAATCTCTTCGAGATCGGTTCCGACACGTTTATTGTGAAGAACGGAAAAATCGTGACCCAGACATTCGCGGGAAAGATTTCTCCTAAGAACAGATTTCAAGCCTCGACCATGCTGCCCGTTGGGGCCCGGGATGGCTGACGAGGGAGGCTGGCCCGGCAGCCGGGACCCCGTCCGTTGGTCGACACGCTTCGGTTACGGACGGCCGGGAACTTTTCGGCCGATTGAGCCGACTTCTATGACGTGAGGGGTCGTTGTCAGCGCCGAAGGCGGCAAGGTCGACGGTGTCTGTGCGCTGAGCGGCGCGGATCGGCCGTTGTCGTGTTCATTCCCCGGTATCGAGATGGGTGATCCGGGGTCCGGTGGTTCAGTCGGTCACCGCGTAAGCGCGGGTGACCGGCTCTGACTGGCCCAACCGGTTTTCCCAACTAGTTTCCAGGCCCCGCAGCGGGGTGACCGCACCGTTGGCAGTAGTTCAGATGGAGGTAACAGATGTCGTATGTGATCGCAGCGCAGGAGTCGATAGGTGCAGCGGCAACAGATCTCACCAACTTGGGTTCGACTATCAGCGCGGCCAACGCCGCAGCGCGCCAATCCACGACGCAGGTGCTGGCGGCGGCTGCCGATGAGGTGTCGGAGGCTATAGCGACGCTATTCTCCGGGCACGGCCTGGGGTTTCAAGCGCTGAGCGCCGAAGCTGCCACGTTTCGCGACCAGTTCGTTCAGCTGTTAAACGGTGCCGGCGGCGCGTATGCCGCTGCGGAAGCGGCAAACGTTTCACCGCTGTTGGGGTCGGTGGCGCAGGCGGCGGCGCAGAATTTCCCGAACATTGGCGCGATTGGCCTGGGCAATATCGGCGGCTTCAACCTGGGCAATGGAAACACCGGCAGCTTCAATTTCGGTGACGGCAACCTGGGCAGTTACAACCTGGGTTTCGGCAACCTCGGTCAATTCAACCTGGGCCTCGGTAACCTCGGTTATTACAACCTCGGTCTGGGCAACCTCGGTGGCCTCAACATCGGCTTCGGCAACGGTAGCCTCGAGCAGGCTGCGCTAGAGAACACGACGTCCACGATCAACCTGGGCAGCGCGAACCTCGGCAACTACAACCTCGGTGACGCCAATATCGGCAACCAGAACATCGGGTTCGGGAACGTCGGCAACGGTAACCTGGGTCTTGGCAACCTCGGTAATTCAAACTTCGGTTTCGGTAATAACGGCAACGGGGACATCGGTATCGGGCTTTCCGGTAATGGCCAGATCGGTATCGGTGGGTTGAATTGGAGTGGCAACACTGGTTGGAACCTCGGGGTGGCCAACAGTGGCAACTTCAACGTGGGCTTTGCCAACACTGGTGACGGGAACTGGGGCATCGCCAACACCGGCAACAACGACTTCGGTATCGGGTTGACCGGTAATAATCAGATCGGTTTCGGGGGGCTGAATTCGGGGACGGGCACGTCGGGTCTGTTCAACTCGGGCACCAACAACACCGGGTTCTTCAACTCCGGTGGTAGTGGTTTTGGTGACGGCGGGAACTGGGGCCTGTTCAACTCGGGTTCAGGGAACTCGGGCGTGTTCAACTCGGGCAGTTTTGAGACCGGTCTCTTTAATGCGGGCAGCTACGACACCGGCTTGTTCAACGCGGGTAGCTACAACACGGGCATCTTGAACCCGGGCTATCTCGGCGAAGGTGCATTGAATGCTGGCAGTGGCAACCTGGGTATCCTCAACGGTGGCCAAGGAAATGTCGGTATCGGGAACTCGGGCTACTACAATATCGGCTTCGAGAACGCGGGTTACACCAACTGCGGGATCTACAACTCCGGCTACTGCAATACGGGGGCTTTCAACTCGGGCTTTGGCAACGTGGGCGCCTTCAACTCCGGCGGTGTCGACTTGACCACACTTACGGTCGAAGGCGGTAACGTCGGCTTCTTCAACTCGGGCTCCCTCAACACCGGTTTCTCGAACTCGGGTGACCTCAACACCGGCTTCTGGAACGCGGGTAGCGTCAACACCGGCTTCGGCAGTTCGGTCACCCAGCCTGGCAGCGTCTCGGGCTTCGGCAATTCCGGTGACCATCTCTCCGGGTTCTTCAACTCCGGCAGCTACGGCTCCGGCTATGGGAACTCGGGTGAGTACAACTACGGGTTCCAGAACACCGGCGACGGCGGGGGGTCCATGGCCATGCTGACCCCTGATCTCGCCCCGAATGTGGGCTTCTTCAACTCGGGTACCAACGGCGTGGGCTTCGAGAACACGGGCCAGTACAACGTGGGCTTTTCCAACTCGGGCTTCAACAACGTCGGCTACGGAAATTCGGGCACATTCAACTACGGCTACGCCAACTCGGGCAGTTACAACGTCGGCTACGGGAACGTGGGCACCTACAACTCGGGCTTCGCGAACTCGGGCACCAACGACTCGGGCTTCGCGAATTCGGGTACCAAAAACTCCGGCGGTTTCAACCACAGCGACAACCAGTCGGGCTTCTTCAACTAGACCGCGGCGGCGGGGTCGTCTCGGTGAACGACATCGAGACGACCCGCCCGCGCGGGTTGGATCGTTATCTGCCAGCATGTTTCAGTGCCGGAAAACATCCGTGCGCCACAAGTGCCCGAATGGACTGTGGTATCGCGACGAGTTCGGCGACAGTTTCGACGCCGATGGCGATAGTCGGATAATCCGACAGGTACTCCGCGTAGGAGCGCGCATCTAGTTTCATGCCTAATGTGATCCACGCATCTACCACCGACCACCTTCGCGGATTTCGCTTCGCCCAATCGCTTTGATCCAGCTGGTGCTTCCACGCGGAGGGGTCAACTTCGTCGAGCGCGTACCCGCTGAGAAACTCCGAGTACGCCAAAGCCTCCCCGTGTACGACGGTAACTCCGCGTCCCAATGCAGCTGGTCCCGCCAACTCCGGCAACAGGCCCAGGATCGCTTTGGCCGCGGCTCTGCCAGTAGTGACCTCTTCCGTCAGTGTCAGGGAAGGGTAGGCGCGCAACGCAATACAGGCATCGACAACCGAGACCAGGATGTCGGCGGAGTCGGCCAATTGATAGTCCTCGCCGAGTATTCGGGGCAGGCGCACGATGGTGAAATCGAGGGCATCCGGTGCTCCGGCCACGATCAGCTCCGCGAGTGACTTGGACGCCGCATAGGGATAAGGCGCATCACGAGGATCGGTGACTCGAGGCGCCGTGACGTCCCCATTGACGACGAACGTCGACAAATGCACGAACCTGGTGCCGCGGCTCGCGCATGCCTCGGCCATCGTGGAAACCAATTCCACGTTCGCCAAACGAAGTTCGCGGTACGGCACGAGCACGCTGGTATTGCCGATGCAGTTTACGAGGGTACGGGCGCCAGCGTCGCGGATCAGGGCGTCCAGTTCTGCCGCGCCAAATTCCGGCGAAAGCTGTTCGAATCGTACCCCGCCAAGCCCGTGCAGGGCTGCCCATGGACCGCGGTCGGGGAGCTGTGACCTCGTGGCCAACACCACTTGAGGACAACGCAATCCGGACCTCCTCAGGTCGAGGACAGCCTCGGCGAATCCGGTGCCGAGAATTCCCGACGCCCCCACCACGACGATCGCCTGGTCTCCTCGCTGTTCCACGAAGCCGTTCGGCGGCTGCCTGACACGCAACTCCGGGTGCGGCCGCCGCAGCCAAGCAAGATCGTGTTCTATCTCGGCAGCAGTCTCGACGTCCATCCATGCGCCGGTCGCCGTCGCGGCCCCGCCCAGGTTGAAGACCAGATTGGCGGCGGTATCAGCACTGATCAGATCCAGAACCGAGAGGTGTCGACCCAGATACCCGCGACTGTCGGGGAGGATTCTGATGAGGTCCAACGAGCCGATCCCCTCGCCGAGCAGCGATGACTCTGGCCCGATTGCCCTGCCGAGGTGCCGACTCCAGATAGCCGCGAGGCCGGCCGCTTTCTCCCCCGACCCGGCATCTTCTCGCGCAGCATCCACGAACTGGGGCATCGCTCGCAGGTTGTCGCTGTCGATCTTCCCATTGGGCTTCCTCGGGATGCTCGGCACTCCGAGAACGAAGAACGAGGACACTCTCAAGCTCACGAGAATGTGCCTGATACGTGCCGCTGCCACAGTATGCTCGCCGCCTTCGCGGGTCTGCTGGGTTTCAAACCACACGCCGAGACCACCGTCGTGAAGCTCGACAGCGGCATCGGATATCGCCGGGTCCTCGGAGATGCGCCTGGTTACCTCAGCGGTGTCGACACGCTTGCCGGAGATCTTGACGATGGCGTCTTTGCGTCCGGAGAAGACCGGAAAACCGTCGTCGTCGATGATTACGCGGTCGGCCGTGGCAAACGCGCGTTGTCGCGAACCGTTGGTGGCGGTCACGGTACCGAAGCCGCGGCCGTCGATCCCGAGATAGCCGCAGGCGACCAAGTCGCCAACGACGACGACTTCGCCGAAGGCGATGAACACCGTGTTCGGCACTATCGGCCGGCCCACCCTGAGTCGAGCGCCGCCCTCAACGATCGTCCCGTCGCTGAGGATCGGCAAATAGGTCACCACGACTGTAGTCTCTGTCGGACCATAGGTCGAGATAAGCGAGATCCCTTGTGAAACATCAGAATCGATCCACTTGTCAACGGCGCTGGGGCGGACGGCTTCACCGCCAATGACGATCTGACGCAGGCGAGAGCGCCGGATCGCGTCAAGCGCGTCGCCGTCGTCGCACAATAGATGCCACACGGCGCTGGGCAGGTCGATGATTGTCGGCCGCTTGGCGACGAGATCTTGTGCCAGTGCTCCGAGGTCGCCGGTTCTCATGGCCGTGGATCGGACCAGCTCCGCGCCACAGATCGCGCTGCCAAAAAGCTCCTCGACGCTGATATCCGACGTCAACGGCGCGCATTGCAGGACGGTGTCGTGGGTGCCCCATCCATAGGCGTGTCTGATCGCGTCGCAGAACAGCGCGAGTGACCCATGTGCGACTCGGACCAGCTTGGGTAACCCGGTTGACCCCGAGGTCGGCATTATGTAGGCCGTCTTGGTCGCGAGCAGGGTGTCTTGTCTCACCTGGTCGATGCGACCGTCAATTCGCTCGCGAAGCTTGCCATCCAGGACTACTTCGAGCCGGGCAGCGGCCACGTCGACCACGTGTGCCGAAGCGCCCCCGCCGTGCTCTGCGATCGAGGCCGCTCGCGGGCGGACTTCGTCGACAGTGTCGCAGACGCTGTAGCCGCAGCCGGCGAGGTGGCATGCGATGAGGAGGTCGATGGTCTTGTCAGTGTTGTCGTCGGTCAGCACCACCACATCACCCGGTTGTGCGCCGTTGCGCAGGAGCCAGTCAATCCATTGGTTGACGCAGCGACGTCCTGAAAGAGTTTTCTGGACAGCTCCGGCAGGGTCCAGAAACCATGCAGCTGCCGGCGGCTGCGTTGTGCGGGTCGCCGAATTGTCTTGGCAGCGGGCCCCGTCCGGGCCGATACCGAACCACTCGTTGACGGTCATGGCGATGGGGTTATGCCACATCGGCGCCATCGATTCCAGCACGGCAGCGATCCGTTCCGCGACCCTCGGGCGGGTGTTGTTATCCGGGAGATCGGCCCTGTTCCAGATGCTGAGATTCAGTGCGGGCTGCTCTTCGTCCAGGATGCACGCCACGGTCATACTCTCGACCGGACCGATATCCGTCGTCACCGGCGCTTCCGACAAGTACGGGCGCAGCTCGGGCGCACATGGCTCGCGGAGGAAGTTGAGCGTCAGTGCCTCCACATGCGATGTCCGGTTGATCGCCAGATACATTCGGCGGTACTGCTCCTCACGAAGCCACCGGCGCCTTACCGCCTTGACGTAGCCCCGGTCAACCGTTCGAACGAGATCCTCTACCGACGCAAATGGCGGAAACCGGACCGAGTGCGCAACCGAGTTGACCAGACACGTTGCGACATTCAGATCAGGATCTCCGAACCGGTTATCCACTGCGTGCACCAGCAAGCTCTCGGTGCTCTGCCGCTGGCTCGCGTCAACCGCTACTGCCGCTGCGGCAATCAGCACGTTGAGTGGGACCTGCTGCGCCTCGGAGAGAGCGAGGATTGCATCGTATGCCGTGTCGGCAATCCGCACTGATTCTTGCAGGACCCCCTTGGCCGCGGTTCCGGGAGCGTCGTTTGAGCTTTGACCGTATGCGCAGTGGCGCGCCTCGTCGGCGAGCTCACGCTGCACGGCGCGGGCCACACGTTGCAGAGTTTCCTCCGCCCTGGAGGTCTCTCGACGGTGCGCGTCCGCTACCTTCGTCAAACCATCACTAACGCAAAGCTGTTCGGCCGCGGCGCCGGCTCCGAGGCCTCGCGCGAGATCGGCCTCAATGAGCCCCGTCGCGCCCCCATCAAGCAGGATGTGATGGGTGTGAGCATCGAGGCCCGACACATGGCCGCGCGCGTCGGTCCACACGTTGTAACGCACGAGCGGTTTGGCGAAGATGTCAGACTCCCACGTGCGCGTGAGTTCGTCATCATCGCGGTCCGTGTGTGGCTCACCGCCCGATCGCACGCGCACGATGTCGCCGAACTGCAGCCGCGGCAACAGGTCTGGATAGTCTGCCTCGGTCGGAGGCGCATCGAGAACGCAGAGTTGCACGGGGTTCTTGAGAATCGCGCCCTCCAAGGCGGCCAGGAAAGCGGACAGCTCCAGCGGGCGGAACCGATAACTGCGGCCGACCAGGTACAGCGAGGAATCGCTGTCCTGCAACACCCCGTTGTAGATGTTCTGTTGGGACTTGCTCAACGGGATCCGCTGCACGTGCGGGTCCGCACGCGGTGTCATGTAGATTTCTCCAGCTCCCGGACCCAGCCCTCGATCGACAAGTTGGCGGCTAATCGGGACGGCAGTTCGGATTCTCGGTCCACGCCGAGCTGCTTCATCAGGAGCACGAATCGAACAGAATCCAAACCGAGATCCCTGAGATCGGTAGCGTCGCCGTCGATGAGCTCCGCTTCGTCGATGTACAACACGTCACAGACAGCGGCGAGGATCTTTTCCCGCAACGCCTCAACCACGAATCACCGTGCCGGCAATGTTGGCACCCACCGCCGCGGCCAGTGACGCACGCATCACCTTGCCGGACTGGGTTCGGGGGATCTCCGCGACGATCACGATTGTGGACGGGCGCGCCACTGACTCAGACTCGCGCCGATAGTGAGCCGCTATCGATTGCTTGAGCTTGCGGGCATCCGACTCGTCGAGGTCTGTCGAAGGGATCACGGCCAAACCGACTAGGGCCCCGAACTCTGCATCGGGTATTTCGTAACATGCGGCTTCGCGAACGCCCGAGACGGCCTCCGCGATGCGATCGACTTCGTCGGGCGCGATGTTCACGCCGCCGGAGATGATCATCTCCGAGGATCTTCCCTTGATGTAGAAGAATCCGTCCTCGCGGCGCTCCAGCAGGTCGCCGGTGTTCACCCATCCGTCGACCGAAGTCTCTTGGGTGCGTTCCGGATTATTCCAGTACCCCAGCATGTTTGCCGGTGATTTGATCCACAGCGTGCCGAACGAGGCAGACGGTGCAGCGCCCGCAATCGTGGGGCCGCCGCCGTCTGGCCCGGCCAGATAGACGCCCACGCCAGGGTACGGACGACCCACCGCGCCTGCCTCGATCTTGGCGATGGAGCCCTCGTCGGTGGGCAGACACAGGGCGGTGCAGCCCGTCTCGCTCAAACCGTAGACCTGTGCGGTGCGAACACCCGTGGCTTCGATGAATCGCACATCGGCTGCAATTGCCCGCGAGCCACCGTAGCCCACTTGGCGCAGTGAAGGAACTGTCGCGTTTGCGGACTTCAGTTCGGAAACCAACTTCGAAAGAAGTGTCGGCACAAGGCATGTCGACGCGACCGCATTCTCGTTCAGGATCTCCATGAGCGATGACGTGTTCTCGCCGCCGGTGATGCACAACCCACCGCGCATCAAACAGGTCAGAATCCACCACAATCCGCCGATATGCGTCGCCGGCAGCGGTGAATAGGTGGTTTCGCCGTCGACCCACGTGACCCAGTTCAAACCCTCTCGCTGCAAAATATCGGGGATGGCAAAGAAGGTGCGATTAGCCAGCAGCACGGCCTTTGGCTCGCCCGTCGTGCCGCTGGTGAAGATCATCGCCAGCGGATCATCAGCGCCCTGCTCCGGGTTCCCGGCAGGACTAGACACATCCAGGGGATTGGTGGAATCCCGCGCGCCGGAGGGGATATGGACTGGGATCGCCGGTATCGAATGGAGAGCTTCGGGCAGATCGGCAGTCCCGATTCTGCTCTTCGGTGCAACGAGAATTGCGCTCGGGGCGGTGATTTCGCCGAAACGACCGATAGTTGCGGACGGAAGGTTGCCATCCACCATGACGGCGATCGCCCCTAGTTTCGCGCAGGCCAGCACCGACAAGTACGTCTCGGGGCCGTTGTCCGAAACGACGAGCACTCGGGATCCTCGAGAAACCGCCTGAGCGTTAAGCGCTTCGGCGAGCCTCTCTGCTTCGGCGACGAGCTCCCCAAACCGAAGCTGGCTTGTGCCGTCGCAGCGACGCAAGGCGATGGCCTCGGGCCGCTGCCGCGCCTGTTCGAAAACTCGTTCCAGCACGGTAGACGGTAACTGAGACATGGCTATGAGCTGCTCTCCTCCTGCCGGATTAGGGGATATTGAAGACCACTAGTTCGACCTCTCCGGAGGCGGCCCCGCCGTCGTCGTCCCAGAATTCGATGGCACACGGCACCAAGAGATAACGCAATGATCGCTCTACGACCCGGAAATCTTGACTCACCAAGCGTGCCGAGAACTTTTCGGCGTTGATCATC
>PLSK01000339.1 GCA_003165155.1 Mycobacterium sp.
CGGGCACACGGCAGCGCGCTGTTCGAGCGCGGCGAAACCCAGATCCTGGGTGTGACCACGCTGGACATGGTCAAGATGGCTCAGCAGATCGACTCGCTCGGGCCGGAAAAGTCCAAGCGCTACATGCACCACTACAACTTCCCGCCGTACTCCACCGGCGAGACTGGCCGCGTCGGCTCGCCCAAGCGGCGCGAGATTGGGCACGGCGCACTGGCCGAGCGGGCCCTGATTCCGGTGCTGCCCAGCGTCGAGGAATTCCCGTACGCCATCCGCCAGGTGTCCGAAGCGCTGAGCTCTAACGGCTCGACCTCGATGGGGTCGGTGTGTGCGTCCACGCTGGCGTTGCTGAACGCCGGTGTGCCGCTCAAGGCGCCGGTGGCCGGCATCGCGATGGGCCTGGTCTCGGACGACATTCAGGTGGAAGGGGCGGTTGAGGGCGTTGTTGAGCGCCGCTTCGTCACCCTGACCGACATCCTGGGCGCCGAAGATGCGTTCGGCGACATGGACTTCAAGTGCGCCGGCACCAAGGACTTCGTCACCGCGCTGCAATTGGACACCAAGCTGGACGGGATCCCGTCGCAGGTGCTCGCGGGTGCGCTCGAGCAGGCCAAGGAAGCTCGGCTGACCATCCTCGAGGTGATGGCCGAGGCCATCGACGCACCCGACGAGATGAGCCCGTACGCGCCGCGCGTCACCGCCATCAAGGTGCCGGTGGACAAGATCGGCGAGGTCATCGGGCCCAAGGGCAAGATGATCAACTCGATCACCGAGCAGACCGGCGCCTCGATCTCGATCGAGGACGACGGCACGGTGTTCGTCGGCGCGACCGACGGACTGTCGGCGCAGGCCGCGATCGACATGATCAACGCCATCGCCAACCCGCAGCTGCCGACCGCGGGCGAGCGGTTCCTCGGAACGGTGGTCAAGACCACCGACTTCGGCGCGTTCGTGTCGCTGCTGCCCGGGCGCGATGGTCTGGTGCACATCTCCAAGCTCGGCAGGGGCAAGCGCATCGCGAAGGTCGAGGACGTGGTCAACGTCGGCGACAAGCTGCGGGTGGAGATCGCCGAGATCGACAAGCGGGGCAAGATTTCGTTGGTCCTGGTGGCTGAGGACGAAAACGGGGCCGCCGCCGCGCCCCCTGCTGATTCGGGCGATGCAGGGGCTCCTCAGGTGGACGCTCCGGCCGATGCCGCGACAGCCAGCACCTGAGCCGGCCGCGACCGGGGTGCGCCCCGGTCGCGCGGGTGCCCTGCGGCGGGGCAAGTCGACCGCCGAGGCGAAATTTGAACACCAACCAGAGTCGGCTTCCAAGCTGCGCCGCACCACCCTTCCGGGTGGCCTGCGGGTGGTCACCGAGTACCTGCCCGCGGTGCGATCGGCCTCGGTCGGTGTCTGGGTCGGCGTCGGATCGCGCGATGAGGGTGCCTCGGTCGCCGGGGCCGCGCACTTCCTCGAGCACCTGCTGTTCAAGTCAACGCCGACCCGCACCGCGGTGGATATCGCGCAGGCGATGGACGCCGTCGGCGGGGAGTTGAATGCGTTCACCGCCAAAGAGCACACCTGCTACTACGCGCACGTGCTGGACAGCGATCTGGAGCTGGCGGTCGACCTGGTGGCCGATGTGGTGCTCAACGGTCGGTGCGCCGTTGAAGATGTCGAGCTGGAACGCGACGTCGTCCTCGAGGAGATCGCCATGCGCGACGACGACCCCGAGGACGCGCTGGGGGACATGTTCCTGACCGCGCTGTTCGGCAACCATCCGGTGGGCCGTCCGGTGATCGGCTCCGCGCAATCGGTGTCGGCCATGACGCGGACACAGCTGCACTCGTTCCATGTGCGCCGCTATACGCCGGAACGGATGGTCGTTGCCGTGGCCGGCAATGTCGACCACGACCAGGTGGTCGCGTTGGTGCGTCAGCATTTCGGGCCACATCTGGTCCGCGGGCGTCGCCCCATTGCGCCGCGCAAGGGTGCCGGGCGGGTGAACGGCAGCCCCGGATTGGCACTGGGCAACCGGGACGCCGAGCAGACCCACATCTCGCTGGGAGTACGCACGCCCGGCCGCGGCTGGCAGCACCGCTGGGCGCTGTCGGTGCTGCATACCGCGCTGGGTGGTGGGCTGAGTTCCCGGCTTTTCCAGGAGATTCGCGAGTCGCGCGGGCTGGCCTACTCGGTGTACTCCGCGGTGGACATCTTCGCCGACAGCGGCTCGCTGTCGGTATACGCGGCCTGCCAGCCCGAACGGTTTGCCGAGGTCATGCGGGTTACCAGCCAGGTGCTCGAATCGGTAGCGCGCGACGGCATCACCGAAGACGAGTGTCGCATCGCCAAGGGCTCGCTACGTGGCGGGCTTGTCCTGGGCCTGGAGGATTCCGGCTCGCGGATGAGCCGGCTCGGTCGCAGCGAACTGAACTACGGTAGGCATCCCAGCATCGAGCACACCTTGCAGAAAATCGACGAGGTCACCGCCGAGCAGGTCAACGCGGTGGCCCGCCAGCTGCTGACCAAGCGCTACGGCGCCGCGGTGCTCGGTCCTTATGCTTCCAAACGATCGCTGCCCCAACAACTTCGGGCGATGGTAAATTAGCCCGATGTCAGTGGCCGAGATGGTACTCGGGTTTTGGGATATCGCGGTGCCCATTGTGGGTGCGCCGATGGCTGGCGGCCCGGGTAGCCCCGCGTTGGCGGCGGCGGTGTCCAATGCGGGGGGGCTCGGCTTCGTCGCCGGTGGCTACCTGAGTGCGGACCAGTTAGCCGACGATATCGCTGCCGCGCGTGCCGCAACCACCGGCCCGCTCGGAGTGAACCTTCTTGTGCCCCAACCCAGTGTTGCGGATTGGGTGCAGCTGGACTACTACCACTACGAACTCGAAGAGTTTGCCGATCACTACCGGGTCGAGGTCGGTCAGCCCGAGGCAGGCGACGACGACGACTGGGAACGCAAGCTCGACGTGGTGGCGGATGTACATCCGGAGTTGGTGTCATTCACCTTTGGAGTGCCGTCACCGGATGTGATTGCGCGATTGGGCGCGCTCGGAATTCTGGTCATGGTCACGGTGACGTCGGCCTACGAGGCAGGGGTGGCCGTCGCTGCCGGTGCGGACAGCCTGGTGGTCCAAGGCCCGGATGCCGGCGGGCACCGCGGGACGTTCGCACCGGACATGGACCCTGGCACCGAGTCGCTGCACGAGCTGATCGCCAGGATCCGCAGGGCGCACAATGTCCCGATCATCGCGGCGGGGGGCCTGGGCACGGCGGAGGACGTCTCCGCGGTCCTGCACAGGGGAGCGGTGGCCGCGCAGATCGGCACGGCGCTGATGCTCAGCGATGAAGCCGGCACCCACCCCGCGCATCGCACCGCGATGAAGAATCAGCTGTTCGGCAGGACCATCGTCACGCGCGCGTTCTCGGGTCGGTATGCGCGCGGTCTGGAGAACGAGTTCATCCGCATTCTCGATGACGTGGCTCCGCTGGGCTATCCGGAGGTCCACCAGATGACCTTGCCGATCCGCGAGGCGGCGGCCGACTCCGAAGACCCGAACGGGATGACCCTTTGGGCAGGAACGTCGTTCGCGGAAGCGCAGACCGGCCCGGCGGCCGACATCGTTGCCGGCCTCGCCGCTGATTATTAGCGTTGGCCGCGTGCTGCGAGAGGCGATCTCATTCGGGTGCGTCACTACTAACCATCAGCGGAAGCGACACCACTCCGGCGCCGCCAGTCACCACGATCACCCAACGGCCATCGGTGGGCAGGACGACTTCGATCCTGAAGAAAGCGAATCCGATTTCGCCACCGGCGGCGGCCTCTGGCAGCTCGAACTCCAGGTATTGCGGCTCATCACCGCTCGGCGGACGGATCTCGACATTGACCAGACGGTCCGGACTGTCTGTCTCGGCTTGCGTCAACACCACGAGCAGAAGCTCGGCTAACCGGTCGACGTCGACAACAAACCTGGACAGCACGCCGCCCGTCACATTGAGTTTGCTATCCACCACAGAAGCCGATTCGGCGATAAAGGCCCCGGTAATCACTCCGCTGAACCTACAGCGTCGCTGGCTGTCGGCGACGATCAGGCCAGCATGGCTGCCGGGTCGGTGAACGGGAGACCCAGATCATGGGCCACGTGTTCAGCCAACAACGCGCCATCGTGGGTGGCAAGACCCTGGGCCAGAGCTGGGTCCGAGCGGCATGCCGCGCGCCAGCCGTGATCGGCCAACTTGAGAACGTACGGCATCGTGGCATTGGTCAATGCGAAGGTCGACGTCTTGGGTACCGCGCTGGGCATGTTGGCCACACAGTAGAAAAGCGTGTCGTGCACGTCGAACGTCGGCTCATCGTGCGTGGTCGGCCGCGAGTCTTCGAAGCAGCCACCCTGGTCGATGGCGATGTCCACCAACACGGCGCCCGGCTTCATGTGTGCGACGACCGAATTCGAGACCAGCGTCGGGGCCTTGGCGCCCGGCACCAGCACGGCCCCGATCACCAGGTCGGCACGTTTGACGGCATCCTCGAGCTCGTAGGCCGACGAGTAGCGGGTGCGGATGCCAATGCCGAACTCCGCGTCCAGCTCACGGAGTCTGTTGATGTTGACGTCGAAAACCGTCACCGCCGCCCCCATGCCGCCGGCCACCCGGGCGGCGTTGTAGCCCGCGGTGCCTCCTCCGATCACCACGACCTCCGCGGGCTCGACGCCGGGCACCCCGCCCATCAGCACACCGCGTCCGCCGTGGGTCCGCATCAGGTGATAGGCCCCGACCTGAGCGGAAAGGCGTCCGGCGACCTCGCTCATCGGTGCCAGCAACGGGAGTGCGCCGTCGGCGGTCTGGACGGTCTCGTAGGCGATCGACGTTGTGCCGGAGGCCAATAGTGCTTGGGTGCAAGCCCGCGAAGCGGCTAAATGCAGGTACGTGAACAGGATTTGGCCGTGTCGGAGCAGTTCGTACTCGGCCGGCATCGGTTCTTTGACCTTGAGCAGCAGATCAGCGTCGGACCACACCTGTTCGGCGGTGGTGATCATTTGAGCCCCCGCGGTCTTGAAATCCGCGTCGGTTATCGCAGAGCCCTCTCCGGCACCTGCCTGGATGAGCACCTCGTGGCCGCGATGCGTCAGCTCGGCGACTCCGGCCGGCGTGATGGCCACCCTGAATTCGTTGTTCTTGGTCTCGGTCGGAATGCCAACTCGCATGACTCAAGTGTGAAGAAAGTTCGAGCGTGCCGCAAATATGCTGATGATAATTCTATAGAGTGTGCATATGGCCGATAAATCAACGAAGTTGGCGCGTCACCTTGATGGCCCACCGAAGGATGTTCGGCCCGCTGAGCTTGATGATGTGGACCGCAAAATCCTGAGCCTGCTGCACAGTGATGCGCGCATCACCAACAACGCCCTGGCGGAGGCGGCCGGGATCGCACCTTCGACGTGTCATGGCCGCGTTCGGCGGATGATGGATGTCGGCGTCATCCGCGGCTTTTACGCCGACATCGATCCGGTCGCCGTCGGACTTCCACTGCAAGCGATGATCTCGGTCAACCTGCAGTCCAACGCGCGTGGGAAGATCCGCAATTTCATTCAGCAGATCCGTCGCAGGAGACAGGTGATGGACGTCTATTTCCTAGCGGGCGCAGACGATTTCATCCTGCACGTCGCCGCCCGCGACACCGAGGACCTGCGCTCGTTCGTGGTCGAGAACCTCAACGCCGACGCCGACGTCGCGGGGACCCAGACGTCACTGATCTTCGAGCATCTGCGCGGGGCGGCACCCAGTTAGGCCGGTGACGGCAGGGTCTTCACCTCCGGGATGCGGCTATCTATACTTGCCAATGCGCGTAAACGCCGGGGTAGGGGGCGACATTGTGCACTGTTGAGATGTTCACTGTTGACGATCAGGCGGCGGGTCCGCATGACGCATCTCTTGATCACGAGCGACTGCTCCTCGAGGCGCGTGATGTCGAATTCGACTGGGCAAACCTGCCGTTCCACTACGTGCCTAACGAGCCGTACGCAACTCACGTCCTGAACGTTCTGCACCTGCTTTTGCCCGCGGGCGAAGAATTCTTCGCCGAGGTGGGTTTTCATCCGTCAAAGCTTGGCGGCCTGGGGCTTGCGGTCGACTACCTGGCCGTCTCACCTGCGGCGCGGGCGGCTCGCTGACCGATGACGGCAACCGGCATCACCGCGTCCGACGGTGTCACTCTGGCCGTCCACCATTACACCGAGATCGATCCGCGGCGCCCGACCGTCCTGGCGATTCACGGTTGGCCGGACAACCATCACGTGTGGGACGGCATAGCTGAAGAATTCGCCGAGCACTATCGAGGCCGATACAACTTCGTGGCCTACGACGTCCGCGGAGCGGGCGAATCATCCTGTCCTGCAAGCAGATCAGGATACGCCTTCGCGCAGTTGATTTCCGATGTCGGCGCGGTGATCGACAGCCTGGGCCTAAACGAGCCGGCCAACGTTCATCTGCTTGCCCACGACTGGGGTTCGATTCAGGCCTGGGCGGCGGTCACTGACGAGTCGGTGATGGGCAAAGTTGGATCGTTCACCTCGATCTCGGGACCACACCTGCGATATGCGGGCGCGTTCCTGCGCTCGGCGCGCACTCCGCGGACACTTGGCCACGTCGTCGGGCAGCTCGTGGCTTCGGCGTACATCGGCTTCTTTTTGTGTCCGGGTGTGCCGGAGTTGGTGTTCCGCTCGGGTCTCGGAGTGAAAGTTGTTGAAGCTCTGGAACACATCGGCCGGTCGAGCGCCCGCAGCCAGCGCCACGGGACGCCGCGGTCGATTGGCGACTATGTGAACGGGTTGAACCTGTACCGCGAGAACATGCCCGCGCCGATGGTGTCGCCAGGGCCGCGGCTGCCGAAGACCAACGTCGCGGTACAGGTGCTGGTTCCGCGCAAGGACATCTTCGTGACGCCGGCCTTACAGCGGTTCACCGGCGCGATTCCCGACGGCGGGAGGGTCATCACGATCGAAGGCGGGCACTGGGTGGTGACAGCGCGTCCCGACGTCGTCGCCCGGCTGACCGCCGAGTGGGTCGAGCGCAACGCCGCGACCGAACGTACGTGATGCGCCAAGCCACCAGGCCCGCGGACCTCTACGGTCGGCGCGCACGACCGTCGGGTGGTTATTGAGAATTCACGCGCCGGTAGCCCACGTGGGGCACCGTCACACCGGGCAGTGGCTTCCAAATGAAGGTACGGCCATCGAGCTGGAAGTCATTCTTCTCGTAGAATTGGCGCCCCTTGTGGTTCTTTTCTGCGCACCACAAGATTGCTTCACCCGAGGGATTCGAGCGCACGGCTTTGTTCAGCAGGCGGCGACCGATGCCAAGGCCCTGGCCCTCCTGCGCGGTGTACAGGGCGTCGATTTGTAGGTGATCGGGTCTTGCAGAGTCCGGTCCGAACATGGTCATGCCGAGTGTCTTACCGCCGGACTCGGCAATCCACATCGCCCACCCACGGCGACTCAGGTCGTGCGGGTACTGCTCCGTGGCCCAGCGTCTCGGCGTCGCGATCATGTCGAGCACGTAATCCGCCAGTATTCCGGCCCAGGACTGGCGCCACACCGGATAGTGCATGTCTGCGACCTTCGTAAAATCGGCTGGCTTAGCTGCACGGATCCTGATGTCGCCGGACTTCATCCGAGCACCTCCACTGGTAGCGCCACCACAACATTCGCCACCACAACATTTAAGCCTAAGGCCAGGGTGTTGTGGTCGCGGCGGTCAAGGTTTTAG
>PLSK01000012.1 GCA_003165155.1 Mycobacterium sp.
AGGAGATGGTCAACCGCGTGGGTGCGGACGTCCCCGGAATGCCGCGGATGTTGCGCTGGCTTTCGCCGCTGGTTCCGCTGGCGGCCGGCCCGTTGCCGGTGGCGTTCTTCATCGGGGTGCTCGCGGGCGAGGAGCCCATCGACCACACGCAGAAGAACGTGCTGCGCGAAGGTAAGGCGCTGCATCCGATCATGGAGCGGGTGATGGCCATCCACGTGGCCGAGGAAGCGCGACACATCTCCTTCGCGCACGAGTACCTGCGTAAGCGGTTGCCGAACCTGACCAAGTGGCAGCGGTTCTGGATTTCGCTGTTCTACCCGGTGACCATGCGGGTGTTGTGTCAGGCGATCGTGAAGCCGCCCAGGGTGTTCTGGCGGGAGTTCGACATCCCGCGCGAGGTGAAGAAGGAATTGTTCTTCCGGTCGTCGGAGTCGCGAAAGTGGCTGCGCGACATGTTTGCTGACGTGCGGATGCTGGCCTATGACACCGGTCTGATGAATCCGGTGTCGCGGCTGGTTTGGCGGATCTGCAAGATCAACGGCAAGCCGTCGCGCTACCGNNAGCGAGCCGCAACGCCAACACCTGGTCGCCGTACCGGCTGCATAGCTGGTTCGGGATTCATGCCGCACGTTATTACCCAGGCGTGCTGCAACGACGGGTCATGCGTCTTCGCGTGCCCGGTCAACTGCATTCACCCCTCACCGGATGAGCCGGGCTTCGCCACCTCGGAGATGCTCTATATCGACCCGGTGGCGTGCGTGGACTGCGGTGCGTGCGTGAGCGCCTGCCCTGTTGGCGCGATCGCGCCCGAAACCCGACTGGAGCCCAAGCAGCTGCCGTTCGTCGAGATCAACGCGTCGTTCTATCCGGAACGCCCCGCCGATGTGAAGCTGCCGCCGACGTCGAAGCTGGCCCCGGTGATCCCGGCCCCCGAGGTGCGTGCCCGCCGCCGGCCATTGACGGTGGCCATCGTCGGGTCCGGGCCGGCCGCGATGTACGCGGCCGACGAACTGCTCACCCAGCGTGGGGTGCACGTCAATGTCTTTGAAAAACTTCCCACGCCCTACGGCTTGGTGCGCGCCGGGGTGGCGCCCGATCACCAGAGCACCAAACGGGTCACCCGGCTGTTCGATCTGGTCGCCGGGCATCGGCGCTTCCGGTTTTTCCTCAATGTCGAGATCGGCAGGCACCTGAGTCACGCCGATCTGTTGGCCCACCATCACGCCGTGCTGTACGCCGTCGGAGCGCCCGATGACCGTCGACTCGACATCGACGGGATGGGTCTTCCAGGCACCGGGACCGCAACCGAGTTGGTCGCGTGGATCAACGGGCATCCCGACTTTACTGACCTCCCAGTCGATCTCAGCCACGAACGCGTGGTGATCATCGGCAACGGAAATGTCGCCCTCGATGTGGCCCGTGTGCTGACCAGCGACCCGGATGACTTGGCCCACACCGACATCTCCGACCGTGCGCTTGAGAGGTTGCGCGGCTCCGCGGTCCGCGAAGTAGTGATCGCCGCACGGCGCGGACCCGCCCAGTCGGCGTTCACGCTGCCTGAGCTGGTCGGCCTGACGGCCGCGTCCGACGTCGTGCTCGACGCCGAGAACCACGAGCTGGTTCTCGCCGATCTGGCGACTGTTTCTGACACTCTGACGAAGGAAAAATTGGAGATCCTGAGCAAACTTGGCGACGGTTCGGCGCCGGTGCCTGCGTCGCGCCCGCGCATCCGGCTGGCCTATCGGCTCACGCCCGAGCGCGTGCTGGCCGACGGGCGCGCCTCAGGTGTGGAGTTCGTGGTTACCGGCTCCGGGGAACTGCGTCGGCTCGACGCGGGCCTGATTCTGACCTCAATTGGCTACCGCGGCAATCCTATTCGTGATCTTCCGTTTGACGAGTCCGCGGCGGCCGTCCCGAACGACGGGGGTCGGGTAGTCGAACCCGAATCCGGTCAATCCGTGCCGGGCGCCTACGTTGCAGGCTGGATCAAGCGCGGGCCGACCGGGTTCATCGGCACCAACAAATCCTGTTCCTTTCAAACCGTGGCGGCCTTGGTCGCCGACTTCAATGCCGGCAGGCTGACCGATCCGCTGGCCAAGCCCGGAGCGCTGGCCACTCTGGTGCAAGCCCGCCAGCCCGCCGTTGTCGACTCAGCGGGGTGGCGAGCCATCAACGCCGCTGAAATCGCGCGTGGGCGTGACGAAGGCAGGCCGCGCAATAAGTTCACCGATGTGGGCGACATGCTCGCGGCCGCGGCCACCGCACAGCCGGCGCCGCCGTTGCGAAGCCGGCTGTTAGCCCGGTTGCGCGAGCGGTAGGCCTGCCGCTCTCAAGGCCGCGCTCAAGCGGTGGTGAGAACCCGATCCCAGCCTTCGACGGATTCCGGGCTGCGCGGCTCGGGNNGCGCACCATCCGGCGGTGCGTCCACAAGTGAACATCGCCGGCATCATGTTGGCCGGCACCTGGGCGAAGTCCAGGATTACGGCCGCCCAGAACTCAACGTTGGTCTCGATGGCGCGATCCGGACGACGCTCGCGCAGCTCGGCCAACGCAGCCTGCTCCAGCGCGACCGCGACATCGTGGCGTGGTGCGCCCAGTCGCTCGGCAGCGCCGCGCAGTACCCGCGCGCGCGGGTCCTCCGCGCGATAGACCCGGTGACCGAACCCCATCAGCTTCTCGCCGCGGTCCAGGATGCCCTTGACCAGGCCGCGGGCGTCACCCGTGCGCTCGACCTCTTCGAGCATGGGGAGGACCCGGGCTGGCGCCCCTCCGTGCAGCGGCCCACTCATTGCCCCGATCGCCCCGGACAGCGCCGCGGCCACGTCGGCACCCGTGGACGCGATCACCCGGGCGGTGAACGTCGAGGCGTTCATGCCGTGCTCTGCGGCCGACACCCAGTAGGCGTCGATGGCCTCGA
>PLSK01000135.1 GCA_003165155.1 Mycobacterium sp.
TCGCCGGCGCCCCGCTTCCGGGCGCGCTCGATGTTCTCATTGGGCACCGAGGTCTTCTTCGCCTTCTGGATGGCGTCATACAGCGTCGGGTTGCCCCCGGGATCACCACCGCCGGTACGGGCGGCGACCTCGATGTTCTTGATGAGCCGGGCGAACTCCTTGCCGCGGCGCGCGTCTTTGACGGCCTTCTGGTGCTTCGTAGTGGCCCACTTGGAATGGCCGCTCATCGTCTTCCTATCTCATAGTTTCTTGGCCAGCCGAGTCTACGTGCCCGGTTTCGCCGCGAGACTGCAACTACCGACGGCTCCACTCGCGAAATGCGTCGCCANNCCCTGCCGTACCGCGACGATGTGACCCGCGGCCCGGGCCAGCACCTGCACGCCGTCGCCGGCGCGCTCGACCCAGGGCGCGCGGATGAACACCGCGTGCACCGGCGCCTCAAGACCGGCGAACTCCACGTCGCCTTCAAACGAATCGACTTGTCGCCCAAACGCGTTGCGCCGCACAGTCATGTCGATCCCACGCAGCGGCAGTGCCGCCCGCCCGTTGGTGCCCGCGTCAAGGATCTCGCTGGCCAGCAAGATCATGCCGGCACACGCGCCATACGCCGGAAGGCCGTCAGCCAACAGCGCCCGCAGCGGCTCCAGCAGGTCCAGTTCGAGCAGCAGGTGACTCATCGTGGTGGACTCCCCGCCGGGGATGACCAGACCGTCGACGGCCTCGAGCTCACCGCGGCGGCGTACCGGCATCGCGTCGGCTCCGGCTTCGCGCAGCGCCGCGAGGTGCTCCCGGGTATCGCCTTGCAGCGCCAAGACTCCGATGCTCGGAGCAGTCACTGGGAACCGTGAGCGAAACGGGTCAGGCCTTCCTGCATGACCGCAGCCACCATCTCGCCGTGCTGATTGAAGATCTTGCCCTGGCACAGCGCGCGGCCGCCGCACGCCGACGGCGAGGACTGGTCGTAAAGCAACCACTCGTCGGCCCGGAACACCCGCATGAACCACATCGCGTGGTCCAGCGACGCCACCTGCAGATGCTCGCGTTCTTCCATGTGTGTGACCTGCGCCGACCCCAACAAGGTGAGGTCGCTCATGTACGCCAGCGCGCAGATGTGCAGCACCGGGTCGTCGGGCAGCGGATCACGGTGGCGAAACCACACCTGCTGCTGAGCGGCCTTGCCGGGCAACAGCTGCAGCTGCTCGCGCGGCACGATGCGGATGTCCCACTCCGCGAACTGGCGGAATCCCGCGTCCTCGAACACCTTGAAAGTGTCCAGCCCCGGCAGCCCATCCGGCGGCGGCGCGACCGGCACGGCGTCCTGGTGGTTGATGCCCTCCTGGTCGGACTGGAACGACGCCGACATGCTGAAGATCGTTTTGCCATGCTGAATCGCGTTGACCCGCCGGGTGCAGAACGAGCCACCGTCGCGCAACCGTTCGACGAGGAAAACCGTGCGCGTCTGGGCATCCCCGGGCCGGATGAAGTACCCGTGCAGCGAGTGCACCAGAAAGTTCGGGTCGACCGTGCGGACCGCCGATACCAGCGACTGGCCCGCCACGTGGCCACCGAAGGTGCGCTGCATGAAGCCCGATTCCGGGCTGAAGACGCTCCCGCGGTAGATGTTGACCTCGAGCTGCTCGAGATCGAGGATCTGCTCGATCGACACGTTCTACCAGCCGCGCTGGGCCAGGCGATGCGGCTCCGCGAGCTGTTCCACGTTGATGCCCACCATCGCCTCGCCCAGCCCACGCGACACCTTGGCCAGCACGTCGGGGTCGTCGAAGAACGTGGTGGCCTTGACGATCGCGGCGGCGCGCTGGGCGGGATCGCCAGATTTGAAGATGCCCGAGCCCACGAAGACGCCCTCGGCGCCGAGCTGCATCATCATCGCCGCATCGGCCGGGGTGGCGATTCCGCCGGCGGTGAACAACGTGACCGGCAACTTGCCCGCCCGGGCCACCTCGACGACGAGGTCGTAGGGCGCCTGTAATTCCTTTGCCGCGACGAATAATTCGTCTTCGGACAACGACGTTAGGCGGCGGATCTCGCCGCCGATGGCCCGCATGTGCGTGGTCGCGTTAGAGACGTCGCCCGTGCCGGCTTCGCCCTTCGACCGGATCATGGCCGCGCCCTCGTTGATACGCCGCAGCGCCTCGCCGAGGTTGGTCGCCCCGCACACGAACGGCACGGTGAATTTCCACTTGTCGATGTGATGGGTGTAGTCGGCGGGCGTCAACACTTCGGACTCGTCGACGTAGTCCACGCCCAGGCTCTGCAGGATCTGTGCCTCGACGAAATGCCCGATGCGCGCNNGCGGGCACGCGCTCCAGCGCCATTACCGCGACGGCGCCGGCGCCTTCCGCAATCCGGGCCTGCTCCGGGGTGACGACGTCCATGATGACGCCGCCCTTGAGCATCTCGGCCATGCCGCGCTTCACCCGGGCCGTTCCGGTCCGGTTGGCCTGGCTCGACTGCTTATCCACTACCTGCTTCTCTCGTTCTTCTCTGGTAAGACGCCAGGCTTCAGTCTAGTGGTGGGCGACAACCGCGTTTTGCTCTGATCAACGAATCGACAGCGGCGCCCGGACGCTACGAGCGGAAGCGTCGCCGCTGTAGGTACCAGAAGCGTCAGCCAGTGCGCCAGCCACCGGCAGCAGCTCGCCAAGCTGCAGCGGATACACCTGCTCACCGGCCGCCACCAACTCCGCGATGTCGTCAGCGTCACACCAGCGCGCCCCGTGGATGTAGCGACGTTCCAGCTCGGTCCGCCCTTCGGTGGACGGTTCGAACCGGCGCGTGCGATGCACTAGGTAGAACTCCTCACTGTCCAGCAGTGCACCGTTGAACTCGAAGACCTCGTCGCGTCGCCAGACGGGACCGACCAGGTCAGCCGGTTCGACCCGCAGACCGGTTTCTTCAGCCAGCTCGCGGGCGGCGGCCTCGGCCAACCGCTCGCCCGGGCGCATTTCGCCGCCGACGGTGAACCACCAACGAGGCGCGGCTCCCTCGGGAAACGTCACGGCCGCGGGGTCCGATCCGCACAGCAACAGCACCGCGCCGGTCTCGTCGAGCAGCACCACCCGCGCCGACGTGCGGTGGTTGAGCACGCCGTGATCTCCGTGCGCCAACGCATGCGGCCGCTCGACGATCTCGAAATAGCTTGGCAGCGCCGCGGTTCCACCGAGCCGAAAGGCACGCACCATGGTTCGCTCACCCAGCGCGCGGGTGTCGCGGACGGCATCGTTGTGGAATCGCCGCGCCAGCAGCACCCGGGCCTCCGCGTCGGCCAGCTCGGCGATCAGGCCCGCCGGGAGCGACGCCGGATCGACGATCACCAGCGCGGCCGAGAGCTCGTTTTCCGCGTTCTCGCGCGCTTGCCGGGGTGCGGTCTCGGCGGCGTCGGCCAGCGCAGCCAACCGCTTGCCCAGTGGGCTGCGTCTTGCGGCACCGCCGTAGGCATCGATGGCAACCGCACGCGCCACCACCGCGCGCCGTGCCAGCGCGCCGTCCAGCGCCTGCCAGGACAAGTCGTAGCGGACGTTCAGCCGGTCCAGCCGGTGGGCCGCCCGAATTGCCCAGCTGGCGACGGCAGCCACCAGCGCGGCCAGCACACCGATCACCAGCAGGACGGCCAGGGCCTGCCACGTCATCAGCTGGCCACCTGGACCTTGGCGCCCGCCCCGGCGACCGTCTCGTATACCCGCATGATCTGGCTGGCCACCACCGACCAGTCGTAGCGGCGGACCTCTTCGGAACCGGCGGCCGCGTAGTGCTCCCGCAACGCGTCATCCTCCAGCATTTCGATCAGCGCGTCGCCCAGCGCGTCGCCGTCACCGACCGGCACCAAGCGCCCCACGTCACCGCCGTGCAGGACACGGCGGAAGGCGTCCAGGTCGCTGGCCACCACCGGGGTGCCGGCGGCCATCGCCTCCACCAAGACGATCCCGAAGCTCTCGCCACCGATGTTGGGCGCGCAGTAGACGTCGGCGCTGCGCATCGCCGACGCCTTCTCGGCGTCGTCCACCTGGCCAAGCAGGCGGATATGTTTTGCCAATTCGCCTGCCTGGCTTAGCAGTTGGTCCTCATCGCCGTGGCCGACGACCAGCAGCTGCACATCCGCGAACCGCTCCACCACCTTCGGCAGCGCGTCGAGCAGCACCGTCATGCCTTTGCGCGGCTCGTCGTAGCGGCCCAGGAACAGCACCGTCTTGCCCGGCCGCGGATACCCGTCCAACTGCGGCGCCGAAGACAGTGAACTGACGTCTACCCCGTTGGGGATCTCCACCGCGTCGGAACCCAGCGCCTCCATCTGCCAGCGCCGGGCCAAGTCGGACACCGCGATCCGCCCAACGATCTTCTCGTGCATCGGCCGCAGGAAGCCGCCGAACACCGACAGCGTCAGCGACTTGGTGGTCGAGGTGTGAAAGGTCGCCACGATCGGACCTTCGGCCACCCGCAGGGCCCACATGGACAGGCTGGGCGCGTTCGGTTCGTGCAGGTGCAGCACGTCGAAGTCACCCTGCACGAGCCACCTTCTGACCCTGCCGTGCACCGCGGGACTGAACTGCAGCCGCGCGATCGAACCGTTGTAGGGAATCGGGATTGCCTTGCCCGCGGAGACGACGTAGTCGGGCAGCACAACGTCGGGCGAGGAGGGCGCCAGCACGCTGACGTAATGGCCCCGGGCCAGCATCACCGCGGCCAGCTGCAAGACGTGCGACTGCACCCCGCCCGACACGTCGATCGAGTATGGACACACCATGCCGATTCGCATCAGGGTTCCCGCAGCCGGGCCCGGCGGGCATCGGACAGATCGGCCAGCCACTGTGGCTGCAGCATGTGCCAGTCGGCGGGATGGGCGGCGATGTTCGTCGCGAACTGGTCGGCCAGCGCCTGGGTGATGGCATTGACGTCGCCACTGGTGCAGTCCAGCGCCGGGTGGATCGAGAATCCCCAGCCTTCGCCCTGGGGCCCGTCTTCGAACCAGCAGTGCACCGGTAACAAGAACGCGCCGGTCTCGATCGCGAGCTTGGCCGGTCCCGCCGGCATCCGGGTGGGTTCGCCGAAGAAATCGACTTCCACGCCGGTGCGGGTGAGGTCTCGCTCGGCCATCAGGCACACCACCTTGTTGGCACGCAGCCGCTCACACAGCACCTCAAACGATGGCCGCTCGCCGCCGGACAACGGCAGCACTTCGAAGCCGAGGCTCTCGCGGTAGTCGATGAAACGCTTGTACAGCGACTCGGGCTCAAGTCGTTCCGCGACGGTGCTGAAGGTGCCGTGCGTCTGCACCATCCACATCCCGGCCATGTCCCAGTTGCCGCTGTGCGGCAACGCGAACACAGCTCCGCGGCCACCGGCGATGGCCCGTTCCAGATTGTCCAGCCCCTTGAACGCCTCGTTGAGCTGGCGCGCCAGCTCGCGGTGGTTCATCGTCGGCAGCCGGAACGCCTCACGCCAGTAACGGCCGTAGGACGCCAGCGAGGCGCGCATCAGGGTGTCCGGCACCTCAGCGGGCGGCACACCCAAGATGCGCGCCAGATTTTTGCGCAGCTGGTCCGGGCCGCCATTGCGGGCCGCATACCGTGCTCCGGCGTCGAATGCGGTGCGCGCGGCAATTTCTGGCAGGGCCCGCACGGCCATCCAGCCGGCCGCGTACCCCCAGTCGGTCGCGGTACGGGTCACCAGGCGGCGCGGGGCTCCGAGAGCTTTCAGAGCCGGCGGACTGGAGATCACGGTTGAATCTTGCCCTGATCTGCCGATCCGGGCACGGGAGCGATGCGATCGGTCGCCCCGGGCGAGGTCCGTACCGTGTACAGCCGCTGGCCACAGGTGACCAGGCTGGCCGCCGCCAGCATCCACATCGCCACGGGCAGCGCCCACGGCAACGGGTACACCGGAAAGTCCGACAGGCCGGCTCCGGCCAGCGCGATGATCAGCCGTTCCGGCCGTTCGATGAGGCCACCGTCGCCGCGCAGTCCGCTGGCCTCGCCCCGGGCCTTGATGTAGGAGATGACCTGAGAGGTGACCAGGCAGATCAAGGTCGCCACCACCAGCGGCCGGTCCCGCATTCCGGCCGCTATCCACCACAACAGCCCGCAGAACACCGCGCCGTCGCTGATGCGGTCGCACGTCGCGTCCAACACTGCGCCGAAGCGGGTGCCGCCGCCACGTTCCCGGGCCATCGCGCCGTCGAGCATGTCGAACAGCGCAAAAAACCCGATCACGCACCCGCCCGCGAACAGCTTGCCCATCGGGAAGAGCGTCAGCGCCCCGGCCACGGTTCCGATGGCGCCCAGGACGGTAACGCCGTCTGGGGTCAAGCCGATCCGCAGGGCGCCCCTGGCCAGCGGAGCGCTGAGCCGCGCGAACGCCGCCCGGGTCAGGAAAGGCGCCTTACTCATTGGCGCCGCTCCTTCTCATCGCTTCGNNCTGCATCGTCGCCGGCGCGACTCATGAGCTCTGCTTCGCCCACTCGGTGGCCAGCAGCAGACGGGTGTCCCGCAGCAGCTGCGGGATCACCTTGGAGCCGCCGATGATGGTGATGAAGTTCGCGTCACCGCCCCAGCGCGGCACCACGTGCACGTGCAGGTGTTCGGCCAGCGACCCGCCCGCCGACGCCCCCAGGTTGAGGCCGACGTTGAAGCCGTGCGGGCGCGACACGTTCTTGATGACGCGAATCGATTTCTGGGTGAACGCCATCAACTCCGCGCTCTCTGGATCAGTCAGATCCTCGAGCTCAGAAACCCGCCGGTAAGGCACCACCATCAGGTGTCCGGGGTTGTACGGGTAGAGGTTGAGCACGGCGTAGACGAGTTCGCCGCGGGCGACCACCAGGCCGTCCTCGTCGGACAGGCGTGGGATGTCGGTGAACGGTTCTGCACGGTCGGCTTTGTCGTGCTTCATCGGCGCTTCGGCCAGGTACGTCATCCGGTACGGGGTCCACAACCGCTGCAGGTGGTCGCGCTCGCCGGCGCCCTGGTCAAGAATGCTGTCGTCGGCGCGATCAGGCCGTTTGTCTTCACTCACCGCCGGCCACTTTCACCAGTTCGGCTGCGGGAGCAGCATTCTCGCGGTCGGATATCCACTTCACGACGGCCGCTACCGCGTCGTCGCGGGCCACGCCATTGATCTGGCTGCGGTCACCGAAACGGAAACTCACCGCGCCGGCCTGCACGTCACGATCGCCGGCCAGCAGCATGAACGGCACCTTCTGGTTGGTGTGGTTCACGATCTTCTTGGCCATCCGGTCGGCGCTGGTGTCCACCTCGACGCGCACCCCGTGCGATTTCAGTTGCGCGGCAACGTCTTCTAGATAGGCGACGTGCTCGTCAGCGACCGGGATGCCGACCACCTGAACGGGCGCCAGCCATGCCGGGAACGCTCCCGCGTAGTGCTCGGTGAGGATTCCGAAGAACCGCTCGATGGACCCGAACAAGGCGCGGTGGATCAGCACCGGGCGCTGCCGCGAACCATCGCCGGCGGTGTATTCCAGTTCAAACCGCTCCGGCATGTTGAAGTCGACCTGCAGCGTGGACATCTGCCAGCTGCGACCCAGCGCGTCCTTGACCTGCACCGAGATCTTCGGGCCGTAGAACGCCGCGCCGCCCGGGTCGGGCACCAGCTGCAGGCCGGAGGCCTCGCCGACCTCGCGCAGGATCTCGGTGGCCTCCTCCCACACCTCGTCGGAGCCCACGTACTTGTCCGGGTCCTTGGTCGACAGCTCCAGGTAGTAGTCGTTGAGCCCGTAGTCGGCCAGTAGGTCGAGCACGAAGCGCAGCACCGAGGACAGCTCGTCGCGCATCTGCTCGAGCGTGCAGTAGATGTGAGCGTCGTCCTGCGTCATGCCGCGCACGCGGGTCAGGCCATGGATAACACCGGACTTCTCGTAGCGGTACACGCTCCCGAACTCGAAGAGCCGCAACGGAAGTTCGCGGTACGAACGTCCTCGTGCCCGATAGATCAGATGATGCATCGGGCAGTTCATCGGCTTGAGGTAGTAGTCCTGGCCCGGTTTGCGCACCGAGCCGTCTTCGTTGAACTCCGCATCGATGTGCATCGGCGGAAACATGCCGTCGGCGTACCACTCGAGGTGGCCCGAGGTGATGTAGAGCTGCTCCTTGGTGATGTGCGGGGTGTTGACGAACTCGTAGCCGGCCTGCTCGTGCCTACGCCGCGAGTACTCCTCCAGCTCGCGGCGGATGATGCCGCCTCGGGGATGGAAAACCGGTAGGCCCGAACCGATTTCGTCGGGGAAGCTGAACAGGTCCAGCTCCACGCCCAGCTTGCGGTGGTCGCGGCGCTGCGCCTCCTCGATGAGCTCCAGGTGCTTGTCGAGCGCTTCCTGCGTCTCCCACGCGGTGCCGTAGATGCGCTGCAGGCTGGCGTTTTGCTGGTCACCGCGCCAGTAAGCCGCCGAACTGCGAGTGAGCTTGAACGCCGGGATGTGCTTGGTGGTCGGGATGTGCGGCCCGCGGCACAGGTCAGTCCACAAGACGTCTCTGGTGTGCGGGTGGAGATTGTCATAAGCGGTGAGTTCGTCGCCGCCGACCTCCATGATTTCGGCGTCCCCGGACTTGTCGTCGATCAGTTCAAGTTTGAGTGGTTCCCGCCAGAGGTCGGCACGTGCGTCCTCCTTGGATTCGTAGACGCGGCGTGAGAAGAGTTGACCCTGCTTGATGATGTAGCGCATTTTGTTCTCAAGCGCTTTCAAATCATCGGGCGTGAACGGTTCGGCCACGTCGAAGTCGTAGTAGAAGCCATCGGTGATGGGTGGACCGATCCCCAGCTTGGCTTCCGGGAACAGGTCTTGCACGGCTTGGGCCAACACGTGGGCGGCCGAATGCCGGATGACGCTGCGACCGTCGTCGGTGTCGGCCGCCACCGGCATGACCTCGGCGTCGGTGTCGGGCGTCCAACTCAAGTCGCGCAGCTTGCCGTCGGCGTCGCGGACCACCACGATCGCGTCGGGCGCGCCCCGCCTCGGCAGCCCCGCCTCCCCGACCGCGGCGGCCGCGGTAGTCCCGGCAGGAACCCGGATCGGGCCTGCTGGGACGGGGTGTGCGGGGGCACTCATCGGGTTGGTCTCCAAGGCTTGGGGAATCAGGACTTCGAAAGTCCGGTGGTTGCCATGTTATCGGGGGTTATCTGGGGCGCCGCTCCTACCGCGACACATAACCCACGCACACGACGCGCCGACGCAGCTGTGCCAGGGTTATATCTCGGCGCGCTCCGGCGCCTGCGTGCGCGAGCATGCTCACGGCTGGCCAGGCTTAAGCCGCACGAACAACGCGTCCGCGTCGCTCAGCAAGGTGTCGCCGTCGGTCAACCGGCCCGATACGAAGACTTTGCGGCCGTCCACCCGGTCGACGCCCGCGTCGAACTGCAGATCCTTTTCGATCGGGACGATATTGCGGTAGTTGATCTTGAGGTAGGCGGTGCGTTGGCGGGGGTTGCCGGTGAGCACCGATCCCGTCAACCCGAGCACGGTGTCGAACAGCATCCCCAGCGACCCGCCGTGCACGGCGCCGTTGCGTCCCAGGTGAAAGCGGGCGAAGCGCGCCGTCCCCTGGATCCTGCCGTCGTCGGTTTTTCGGGACGAGATGGGGACCGTCAGGATGTTGCCGCGCACCGGCAGGTCCATCCGGCGCCCCGACGGCGACGCCCATTCGTCGGCGTCGAACGGGCTCAGCAGCGCGGACAGTTTGTCGAGCAGGTCCGCGGCCTCGGTGATGACTTCGTCGGGTGCGTCGACCGCACGGGCGTGATCCTGCAGCTTGCGCACCCCGTCGATGAACCGGCCGTAGTCAGGGCCGCCCTTTGTCGTGGGTTCGGGCGGGTTGAATCCGCCGCCGGGGTGCGTGGCCTGTTCGCTTGTCACCAGGACACCGTATTCGAGTCGCGAAANNGCGGCCGCCAATGTTTCGAACTCCTCGTCGCTGAGGGTGATCTCGGCGGCGGCGACGTTCTCCTCCAGGTGCGCCACCTTCGACGTGCCCGGGATCGGCAGCATCACCGGGGAACGCTTCAGCAGCCAGGCCAGCGCCAGTTGCGACGGCGACGCGTCGTGGTTGGCGGCGATGCGTTGCAGCGGGCCGTCGGCGGCGGCCAGCGGTCCGGACGCCAACGGGAACCACGGAATAAAGCCCACGCCCTGGCTGGTCGCGAAATCCAACAGCGGCTCGGCCCCACGGGCCGACAGGTTGTACATGTTCTGCACCGACACGATCTCGGTGATCTGCTGGGCCGCCTTGAGTTGGTCGACGTCAATCTCGGACAGCCCGATGTGGCGGATCTTGCCTTCGTTCTTGAACTTGACCAGCTCGCCCACCTGGTCGGCCAATGGGAAGTTCGGGTCGATGCGGTGCAGCTGAAACAGGTCAATGGTTTCCACGCCGAGGCGGCGCAGGCTCATCTCGAGTTCCTGGCGCAGGTAGCTGGGATTGCCCAGCGGGATCCAGACGTCGGGGCCGGTCCGCAGCAGTCCCGCCTTGGTCGCGATAACCAGCCCGTCGTAGGGATGCAGCGCCTTGCGGATGAGCTTCTCGGAGATATAGGGGCCATAGGAGTCTGCGGTGTCGATGAAGTTCACGCCGAGTTCGACGGCGCGGCGCAAAACCCGGACGCATTCTTCTCGGTCGGCCGGCGGGCCCCACACGCCTTTGCCGGTCAGGCGCATGGCGCCGAAACCGAGTCTGTTGACGGTCAGGTCGCCGCCGAGAGTGAACGTTCCGGATGCTTGGGCAACAGATTTTTCTGCGGTCACTTTTACGACCGTACGCCGGAAACGCATACGCGCACGTTGGCGTGGCAAGCTGAGCGGGTGGACCTAGCAGCGCTCGAGGAACTCCCGTTGACCTACCTGGAGGTGGGCGCGACCGCGGCCGGGGAGCTGCCTCCAGGATATGGCCATCTGCGCGTGGAGACCCAGATCGGCACGGGCCAAGAGCGTTTCGACCAAGCTGCCGACGCCGTGATGCACTGGGGCATGCAGCGCGGGGCAGGCTTGCGGGTGCGGGCCAGCTCCGAGGTCGCCGTTGTCTCCGCGGTGGTGTTGGTGCG
>PLSK01000195.1:0-20539 GCA_003165155.1 Mycobacterium sp.
GCGCTGCCCACGGAGTTGCCGCTGCGTGAAATCTTGCCCGCGGTACAGCGTTTGGTGGTTCCGGTGGGTTCCAACGGCGACGGCGGTGAACCCACATTCGGCGCGGCTTCCCAACTGAGCCTGGCACCCATTGGGGGAGCGCCGTTCAGCCTGGATGCCAGCCTGGACACCGTCGGCGTCGTCGATGGCGATCTACTCGCCCTACAGGCGGTGCCTACAGGTCCGGCTGCGCCCGGCATCGTCGAGGACATCGCCGACGCCGCGGTGATCTTCTCGCCCTCCCGGCTAAAGCCATGGGGCACGGCGCATATTCAACGGGGAGCGCTGGCCGCGACGGTCGCCGTGGGCTTCGCGGCAACCGCTCTTGCGGTCAGCTATCGGGTAGCCGTTGGAGGTTTGGCAGGACTGGTCGTCGTCAGTGCGCTCGCGGTGTTCGCCGCGTTGGGTGCGTTGCTGATCAAGTCACGTTCAGCGCAGACCGAGATCGCCCTGTCCGTTGCCGCGCTGGTGCCCATCGCGGCGGCGTTGGCGTTGGCGGTACCCGGGAGATTCGGGCCGGCGCAGCTATTGCTGGCCGCCGCCGGTGTCACCGCATGGTCGCTCATCGCGCTGTTTGTACCCGGTGCGCAGCGCGAACGCGTCATCGCCTTCTTCACGGCGACGGCGGTGGTCGGCGCCGGCGTGGCGCTGGCGGCCGGCGCGGCGTTGCTTTGGCGGTTGTCGTTCCTGACCATCGGGTCCGGGCTGATTGTGGCGGCGCTGTTGCTCGCCGTCCAGACGGCTCAGCTGTCCGCCCTGTGGGCGCGGTTCCCGTTGCCGGTCATCCCGGCACCCGGCGATCCGACCCCATCGGCACCGTCGTTGCGGGTGCTCGAGGACCTGCCACGACGGGTGCGCGCCAGTGACGCCCATCAGACCGGCTTCGTCGCCGGTGCCGTGCTGCTCAGCGTGCTGGGTTCGGTGGCGATCGCGCTGCGCCCTGAGTCGTTGAGCGTGCTGGGCTGGTACGCAGTGGCCGCGACGGCGGCCGCCTCCGCGCTGCGCGCCCGGGTGTGGGATTCGGCCGCCAGCAAGGCCTGGCTGCTCGCTCAGCCGTACCTGGTGGCCGGTGTCCTGTTGGTGCTCTATACCGCAACGGGGCGCTACGCCGCAGCGTTAGGCGCGGTGCTGGTGCTGACCGTGCTCACGCTGGCATGGGTGGTTGTTGCGCTGAACCCGCGCATCGCTTCCCCGGAGAGCTATTCGTTGCCGGCGCGTCGGCTGCTGGGATTCGTGGCCGCCGGCCTGGATGCTTCGCTGATCCCCGTGCTGGCCTACCTGGTCGGTTTGTTCAGCTGGGTACTCAATCGATGAATCGTGCAATCGGATTAGGGTGCATCACAGCGGTTGTCGCCGTTGTGGTGTGCACCTGTCCGCCGGCGCTGGCGATCACCCCGCCGGCGATCGACCCCGGCGCGCAACCGCCGGCGGGAACTCCGGGACCTGTGCAGCCGATGGAGCAGCGCGGCCCATGTAGCGTCTCCGGCGTCATCTCGGGCAGCGATCCGGATGCGCCGACGGCGAGTCAGGCAACGCTGAATCTTCCCGGGGCGTGGCAGTTTCCCCGTGGCGAAGGCCAGCTGGTGGCGGTCATCGACACCGGGGTGCGGCCGGGTCCGCGGCTGCCGAACGTCGAGGCCGGTGGCGACTTCGTGGAGTCGACCGACGGCCTGACCGACTGCGATGGTCACGGAACCCTGGTTGCCGGGATCATCGCCGGCCAGCCCGGCGATGACGGGTTCGCGGGCGTCGCACCCGGTGCGCGGCTGCTGTCCATCAGGGCGACATCGGCCAAGTTCTCGCCACGGACGTCGGGCGGCGATCCGCTGGTGGCTCGCGCGTCCGTCGATGTTGCGGCGCTGGGCCGGGCGATCGTGCACGCGGCCGACCTCGGCGCCCGGGTGATCAACATCTCGGCGATAACGTGCCTGCCGGCTGATCGACCCATCGATCAGGCCGCGCTGGGCGCGGCAATCCGGTATGCGGCTGTGGATAAGGACGCGGTAATCGTGGCTGCCGCAGGCAATACCGGAGCGACCGGATCGGTCGCCGGCGGGACGTCCTGCGAGTCCAATGCGCTCACCGACCTGAGCCGCCCGGACGACCCGCGGAATTGGGCGGGCGTCACGTCGGTCTCCATTCCGTCGTGGTGGCAGCCATACGTCCTGTCGGTGGCTTCCTTGACGCCGGAGGGGCAGCCGTCGAAATTCACTATGGCCGGACCATGGGTAGGTGTCGCCGCGCCCGGGGAAAACATTGTTTCGGTGAGCAACCGCGACGGCGGGGGCTTGGCCAACGGCCTGCCCGACGACCGCCAGAACCTGGTTAGCCTCAGCGGCACCAGCTACGCGGCCGGTTACGTGTCGGGCGTCGCGGCACTGGTCCGCAGCAAGTACCCCGCGCTGAGCGCCACGCAGGTGATCGGGCGTCTCACCGCAACGGCGCACAACGGCGCCAGAGCGCCCTCCAACGTCGTTGGCTCCGGCAACCTGGACCCGGTGGCAGCCCTGACCTGGGAACTGCCCTCCCGTTCTGAAACCGTTGCGCCGCAGGTAAAGACGGTCACTCCTCCTCCGGCACCGGCACCAAAAGACAACACGCCGCGGACCGTCGCTTTCGCCGGGACCGGCGCGCTGGCTTTGGTGGTTGCGGTCGTTGCCGGGATCACTGCACGTCGTCGAAAGGAGTTCACCTCGTGAGCGCTAAACCGGGCTGGCCGGGCAGCGGCCGGATAACCCTGGCACTACTGGCAGTGGTGCCCGCGGTGCTGGCTTACCCGTGGCGGTCGCCCCGCGACTACTGGGTTCTCGGCATCGCCGTCGCCGTGGTGATCCTGCTGTTTGGCTGGTGGCGTGGGCTGTATTTCACCACGATTCTGCGCCGTCGGATTGCGATATCGCGGCGCCGCCGCCCGGTGGCCGAATCCGGTAGCGGCACAAAGACTACAGTGCTACTGCAACTTGGGCCGCCGGCGTCGGATTCGGACGTGTTGCCGCTGCCGCTGCTTGCCGGGTACCTGAACCGGTACGGCGTGCGTGCCGACACGGTCCGAATCACCAGTCGCGACACCGTATCTGGAACCCAGACCTGGATCGGCCTGACGGTGTCGGCCGCCGACAACCTGGAGGCGCTGCAGGCGCGCTCATCGCGGATCCCGTTGCACGAGACCGCCCAGGTCGCGGCGCGACGGCTCGCCGATCACCTCCGCGAGATCGGCTGGGAAGCCAACTTGGTCGGGGTGGACGACGTCCCGGAATTATTCGCACCGGCTGCGCGCGAGACGTGGCGTGCCGTGCAGCAAGGCGCCTCGGATTTCGTTGCGGCATATCAGGCCAACGCGGACAATGCGTTGCCGGACACGCTGAACGCAATCCGGACACATCCGGCGAGCGAGACGTGGACGGCGCTGGAGATCGCCGGCTCNNACACCGCAGCGGGGCAACCAACTGCGGGCGCTGACAGCGTTGGACCCGTCATCCACACAGCGACTCGATGGGCATAGGGACGCGCCCGCCGGATTGCTCACGGGGCTGGATTGGCCGATACCTGCCGTCGGCGCACATCGGGCGCAGCTGGCGGAGTCCGCTAATTGAACATAGGGCCGTGTAGAAAGCTGGTCATCCGGCGCAGATAATCCAGCTGGCTCACGTGCACCACGTGACCGCCCGGAAACCACCGCAACGCGCAGCGGTCCCAATGCTCCCAAAGCATTACCGCCTGACCCGGTGGAGCCATCCGGTCGCCGAGGCCGGTGATGATCATCCGGCGGTCCTTGGGCACCAACGGCTGGTAGTTCAGTGGGCAGTGGTAGGACAGCCCAGCGCTCAACTCCTCGGGGCTGATGTTGCTTAGCCGCAATCCGAGGTCGACAAGTTTGTTGGCCGGGAACCATTCGTCGAACATTGTTTTGGGTGTGACGACAGGGCAATTGGGGATGACGGCTTCGAGCCGGTCCTCGACCGAGGCCACCAGCGCCGAAGTGTAACCACCCAGCGATATGCCGGTCAGCGCGATGCGGTCTACCCCGGTGTGGCGCAAATAGTCCACTATGGATCGGAAGTCGTGCACGGCCTGGGCCATCGCCTCGGCGAAACCGGCGAGCCCACCCGCGAAATAGCCGAAACCGCTGAACGGCGAGAACTTTTCAGCCCGCCGGCCATGAAACGGCAACGTGTACATCAAGACGTCGTAGCCGGACCGGTAATACCAGGGCAGCGTGAAGAACCGGCCGTTGACCAGATACGAGGAGCCCATGAAGCCGTGGATCACGCACAGTGTGGGACGCGGTCCGTCGTCATGGCGCCAGTGTTGTCCGCGCACAACATTGTTGGACTTGCACGCGCTCCAGCGGTTGCGCATCGCGGGGTTGATCGCGGTGAAGCTACTGGTGAACGAGATGTTGTCGACCCTGCCGCGTGCGAGCCGCTCCGCGCGCTGACTGGCCGGCCGCGATGACACCCGGGGCAGTTCGGTGGGTGCGGGGAACGACTTGACCGGATCCTGCGCCGCCGCCAGCTCTGCGTAGAAGGCGAGGTCGCTGCGCTCGGAGCCCGATCTGGGATCGCGCAGCGAAGTGGCGACAACGGCCGGCGCCACCGTGGTGGCTAGTACCGACGAGACCCAGGTGCGCAGCGCCAGGTCGCCGATCTCAGATGCCTGGACCACCATCCGCTGACGGGGGGACAACGCGGAACGTGGGGGTAGTCCGGCGGCGCTGGCCGCTACGTCGCCGCCCGGAACATCCGGAACCGGGACGGGACTATCGATCGGATCGGTGTCGGGTGGCACGAACCCCGATGCTAGCCTGCCGGGCATCGCCTGGGGGATCTTTGGCTACGGTGGAGATCAGGAGGACCGAAATGTGGGATCCCGATGTGTACTTGGCGTTCGCTGACTACCGCAGCCGCCCGTTCTATGACCTGGTGTCGCGGGTGGGCGCCGAGCGGGCGCGCCGGGTCGCCGACCTCGGCTGCGGGCCCGGGCACCTGACGCAGTATCTGTCCAAGCGCTGGCCCGGCGCGGTGATCGAGGCAATGGACAGCTCCCCGGAGATGGTTGCCGCCGCCCGCGAACGCGGGATCGACGCGAGCACGGGGGACTTGCGAACCTGGAAGCCAAAGCCCGACACGGACGTGGTGGTCAGCAACGCGGCGATGCACTGGGTGCCCGAGCACGCCGACTTGATGGTCCGGTGGACCCAGGAGTTGGCGCCCGGATCGTGGATCGCGGTTCAAGTCCCGGGCAACTTCGAGACGCCGTCGCACTCCGCGGCGCGGACCCTGGCCCGCCGTGAGCCCTACGCAAAGATCCTGCGTGACTTACCATTTCGAGTGGGTGCGGTGGTTCAGTCGCCGACACATTACGCCGACCTGCTGCTGGACGCCGGATGCAGGGTCGACGTCTGGGAGACCACGTACCTACACCAGCTGAGCGGCGAGCACCCGGTGCTGGATTGGATCACCGGTACCGCGCTGGTCCCGGTGCGCGAGCAGCTCGACGACGAGGGCTGGGAACAGTTCCGCCGGGAACTCATCCCGCTGCTCGACGACGCCTACCCGCCGCGGGCCGACGGAACGACGATCTTCCCGTTCCGGCGGCTTTTCATCGTGGCTCAGGTTGGCGCCGCGTAACCGCATTACCGTTGTCAGATGTCGTACGTGATCGCGGCACCGGAATTCGTGTCGCCAGTGGCAACAGATTTGGCGAATATCGGTTCGGCTATCAGCTCGGCCAACATGATCTCCATAGCCCCGACGGGCGGCTCCGGCGGCACCGGTGGGCTGCTGCTCGGCGCCGACGGGATTGCCGGGTGAGTTATTCCTCCACGCCGCGGTCGGCGGCGATCGCCGACCGGCTGACCGGCGGGGTGCGGTGGATCCGCAGATACGTCTCGGTATAACGCGTCGCGATGCGCGTGCCGGCGAACTCCGACGGTATGACGTCGCCGGTGCGCTCGCGCCAATCATTCAGTAGGACAGCCAGATCGGCCGCGATTCCATCCATCCGCGGGTCGAGCCCGAAATCCGGGGCCAGCAGGTTGGTGGTTTCGTTGGGGTCGGCGCGCAGATCGTAGAGTTCGCGCGGTGGTCGGGGCGACTTGACGAACGGTGCGACCGCCAGCCCGGAGGGGCTCTCTTCGATATCTAACGGCAGATCCAAAAGTGGTCGTGGCATGTAGTTCTCGATGTAGCTGTATTCCTTTGTCCGGATTGCCCGAATGGGATCGAACGAGTCGTGATAGGTCTTGGTGGTGTAGACGTGGTCGCGCACCGGATCGGTTTGGGTATTCGGCGCCACCAGGTTGCCCGCATGGGACACGCCGTCGACGTCGGCCGGTCCGTCGAGGCCCAGCAAGTCCAAAAGCGTTGGGACCAGGTCGACGCCGCTGAACAACTCGTCGTAGACTCTGGGCGCCGGCCCTCGACCGACGGGGGGGCGGATGACCATTGCTATGCCCGTTCCGGCGTCGTACAGCGTGGATTTCGCGCGCGGGAACGCCGGTCCGTGATCGGTGAAAAACACCACCCAGGTGCTAGCGTCCAACCCGGTTTCGGCCAACGTGTCCAGCAACCGGCCGACCGCGGCATCGGCCGAAGCGATCGCCCCGTAGAAGTCGGCGAGGTCGCCGCGCACCTCGGGGGTATCGGGCAGGTAGGCAGGCAGATTGACGTCTGCGCTGTCGGCCGGCTCATAACGGTCCCGCGGGTAGGGCCGGTGGGTTTCGAAGAACCCGGCCGTCAACAGGAACGGTTGGCCCGAAGGGTCTTCGGGGCTGCTTCTCTCCCACTTTCTAAGCCACTCGTCGGCCTTGTCTACCACGTAATCGCAGTACGAATTCGACACGTCGAACTCGTCGAAACCCAGCCGCTTCGGGTAGGATGTCTCATGCTGCATGCCGAAAAGTGCCGAATACCAGCCGGACTCGGATAATATCTGCGGAAGGGTGCGAACTCCGGCGCGGTATTCCCAGCCATGATGGGCCAGGCCCACCAACCCAGTGCTCTGCGGGTAGCGGCCGGTGAACAGCGATCCCCGTGACGGCGAGCACAGCGGAGCGGTGGAATGGGCTCTGGTGAAGAGGATGCCCTCGGCGGCAAGCCGGTCCAGCCGGGGGCTGGAAACATCGGTGTGGCCGTAGGCGCCGAGGCAGCGCCCCAGGTCGTGCCAGTGCACCATCAGCACGTTGTCGCGTCGCTGGATTTCCGCCACACCCCTACCTGTCATTTCCGTCCTTCCGACCGGCGACGATACCGCAGGCCTTCGTTACGTGCGCGGATCGAAGCGGCTAGCTGGAACAATGCGGATATGCGCACGCTGACGTCCGGACTGGGCCTGGTGGAGTCGCCGCGTTGGCGCGACGGACGATTGTGGGTGGCCGACTGGACGGGCGGTCTGATCCGCGCGATCGACCCCGACGGGCAGGGCGTGGATGCCGTACGGATCGTGCTCGAGCACCGTTCCTTGCCCATGTGTTTCGACTTCCTGCCGAACCTGCCGGCCAATCAGGGCCTGGTGCTGACGTCGAGTTCTGAGCTGGCTTTGCTTCGCCTGTCGGCGGATGGAACGCTGGCGCGGCACGCAGACCTGTCGGCGCTGTCTCCCTACGCCTACAACGACATCGTGATCGATGGCCGCGGCAACATTTACGTCAACAACGTGAATTTTGACTTCGCTGAGGGATATTCCGGAGGTGACCCGGCACCCGGGTTCGTTGCCCTGGTCACCCCGGACGGCCGCGCCCGGTTGGCCGCCGACGACCTGGCGTTTCCCAACGGGATGGCCGTCACCGCGGACGGCGCCACGCTGGTCGTCGCCGAGTCGTACCGGCACCGGCTGACCGCCTTCGACATCGGCGCCAACGGTTCGCTGTCGAATCGCCGGCTGTGGGCAGACGTGGGCGGTCACTCACCCGACGGGATCTGTCTCGATCGCGACGGCGCGGCCTGGTACGCCGACGTCGCTGATCGCTGCTGCGTGCGCGTGCGCGAGGGCGGTGAGGTGTTGCAACGGATCCAGCTCGATCGCGGCGCGTTCGCCTGCATGCTTGGCGGCGACGACCGCGACACTCTCTTCGTGGTCGCCGCACACTGGCCCGGTCCGCAGCATTTGATGGATCACACCGGCTGGGACGGGATCGCGCTGGCCGTTTCCGCACCGGCGGCCGGCGCGGGCTGGCCGGGCGGGGGTTGACCCCATCCGTTCTCGAAGACGAACTCGCTGAGCGGTCGCGCGAAGGCCCAGCCGTCCAACTCCAGCGCCGGTCGGTCTCCGAACTCCGGCACCGGGCCCAGGCACAGGATGGCGATGGGTTCGGCATCGGCGGGCATGTCCAACAGGGCCGCCAGCCGTTGCGGGTCGAACAGGGACACCCAGCCCATGCCGAGACCTTCCGACCTGGCCGCCAGCCACAGGTTCTGGATTGCGCACGACACCGACGCCAGGTCCATCTGCGGAAGCGTGCGTCGACCGAAAATGTGCGCATCGCGCTGGTCGGACAGCGCCACCACCAGGAGCTCCGCGCATTCCAGAATGCCTTCGACCTTGAGTTGCAGGAATTCCTCCGCCCGCTGTCCCAGTGCTTGGGCGGTGAGCGCGCGCTCTTCGTTGACGAGTGCGTGTATGCGTGCCCGGAGCGGTTCGTCGGTGATCCGGATGAAGCGCCACGGCTGCATCAGGCCGACGCTTGGCGCGGCGTGCGCCGCTTGCAGCAGGCGCGCCAACACATTCTCGGGAACCACGGCACCGGTGATGAAGCGGCGCATGTCTCGCCGTTCGGAGATCACCCGATAAATCGCCCGTCGCTCCAGCGGACTGAACGCGTGATCGGCCATCTAGCCATCGTATGGAATGCCCGGCGTGGTATCCGTCTACCCATGACCCGCCGCCGCACTCCGACCGCTTCCTGGCCCATTTTTATCGCCGCTGTCTTCGCGGTGGCCGCCATCGTGGTCTACGCGGCCATGTGGGTGGGCTTCCGCCAGCAATGGAGCTGGCTTCACGACCTCGATTGGTCGCTGTTGAACGTGGGGCACGAGACAGGAATCAAGCACCCCTTGTTGGTGCAATTCTGGAATGGCGTGTCGGCTGTGCTCGGCCCTGTCCCGCTGCGGTGGATTGGCGTGGTCGCCATCGTGGTGGCGCTGGTGCAGCGCAATGTGCGCGCGGCGCTGGTGCTGTTCGCCTGTGCGCCGCTCAGCGGACTTGTCACGACAGGGGCAAAGGATCTGGCCAACCGTCCGCGACCGTCGACCATGCTCGCATCCGCGCCCTCCAGCTCATTTCCGTCCGGGCACGCGCTGGAGACGACCGCGATCTCCCTTGCGTTGCTGAGTTTCCTGTTGCCGATGCTGAGCCGTTCGATGCGCCGTGTCGCGATCGCCGTGAGCGCACTGAGTGTGCAGTCGGTCGGGATAGCCAGGGTCGCCTTGAATGTGCACTACCCATCCGACGTGCTGGCCGGCTGGTCGCTTGGCTATCTCTATTTCCTCTTGTGTCTGCTGGTGTTTCGGCCGCCCCGGGTTTTCGCGAGTAACGGCGCAGTGACCTAACTGGATCTAAAGCTTAACTTGACCTTTGAGTCAATCGGGCCTGACGATAGAACCATGCGCCGACTGGGAGCTCTGCTGGCTGCTGCAGCGTGCCTAGTCTGCGCGTCGCTTGTGCTCGCGCCGGTAAGTGGCGCGGCTGGCGCGCCCTGGTTCGCGAACTCGGTCGGCGGTGCCACGCAGGTGGTTTCGGTGGTCAGCACGGGTGGTTCGAACGCGAGAATGGATATCTACCAGCGCACCACCGCAGGTTGGCAACCGCTCGCGGCCGGCATTCCCACCCACGTCGGCTCGTTGGGCATGGCGCCGCAGGCCAAGAGCGAGGTTCCGGCCACCCCGATGGGTGTCTACACCCTGGACTCCGCCTTCGGCACCGCCCCGAATCCCGGTGGGGGGCTGCCGTACACCCAAGTTGGACCCAACCACTGGTGGAGCGGCGACGACCATAGCCCCACCTTCAACAGCATGCAGGTGTGCCAGAAGTCGCAGTGCCCGTTCAGTACCGCCGACAGCGAGAACCTGCAAATCCCGCAGTACAAGCACGCGGTCGTGATGGGCGTCAACAAGAACAAGGTTCCGGGCGGCGGTGCCGCGTTCTTCTTCCACACCACCGACGGCGGCCCCACCGAGGGCTGCGTGGCGATCGATGACGCCACGCTGGTGCAGATCATCCAGTGGTTGCGACCCGGCGCGGTCATCGCGATCACCAAGTAACGACTTGGCCCGCTAGACCGCCGCTAGATGCGTATCGCGCGGCCCGGCTTGACCTTGAAGTCCATGCCCGCCAACGACATTGTTGCGTCGTAGGTTCTGTCGTAGCCGGTGACGGATATCTTCCAGCCGTTTTCGGTGCGCCGGTACTCGTCGTGGTAGAAGGCCGCACCGATCAGCAGGAAGTCGAATTCGGCGACGATGACCTTGTCTTGCAGATACCAATTGCCCGACGCCGTATCGCCGGCCAGGATGATTTCCGGATGGGTCACCCGGTGTTCGGTGATGGTGTTCGGGCCAAGCGACGTGCGCATGTACTCCACTAGGTCGTCGCGGTTGGTGAAGTGCAGCTCTTTGCCGATCGACGGTCCGTAGTCGGCCTTGATGTCTTCGGTCAGCGTGTCGGCGTAGTCGTCCCAGTGCTTGGTGTCCAGTGCGCGTAAATACCGGTATTTGACCTGCTTGATCGCTTCGATGTCGGCTAGGTCGGCGGCGTGGTCGTGGAGGCTCATCAGGCCATTGCAGCACATCCGATGTTTCCGCCGATCACCGCTGACCACTTTTGCGCCACGATGCAGTCCGCAGCCGGTACCCGAGGTTGTCACGATCGCTGCCGCTTACCGATTTGAACCAACTGGGCTTTGTCAAGGTGCCGGCGGTACCGCTTTGGTGACACAACCGCATCGAGCGGATACCAATGACGTTGTGACCCATCGGCATACGACCCGAGCGCGGTTAAGGTTAGCGCTGGCCACCGACACCTATAGAGGAAGTATTCGCTCTATGTACGACCCACTGGGGTTGTCGATCGGGACCACGAACCTGGTCGCCGCGAGCAACGGAAGTTTGCCGGTTTTACGCCGCGCTGTGCTGACTCTATATCCGCACTGTGCGCCGAAAATCGGGCTACCCGTTGCGAACCTGAACGAGCCCGGCATGCTCATGAGCGGCTTCGTGCAGCGCATCGGTGACCCCGTAGCGCTGGTGTCCGGCGACGGATCCTCGCACGACGCGGACCTGCTGGTGGTCGAGGCGCTGGACGCGATGGTGGTGGCCGCCGGTGTGGACGCAAGTTCTTCCGATATCTCGATCGCCGTTCCCGCGTACTGGAAATCCGACACGGTCCAAGCGCTGCGCAACGGACTACGAACGCATCTGGGCTTCGTCCGAAGCGGCATGGCGCCCCGCCTCGTTTCGGACGCGATCGCGTCGCTGACCGCGGCGAACGTGGACCTTTGCCTGGCGGCAACCGGCGTGGTCGGTCTGCTCGATTTCGGCGGCACCGGTACGTCCGCGACCTTGGTGGATATCTCGGGTGATTTCCAACCCGCCAGCGCCACATTGCGTTACGCGGATTTCTCCGGCGATGAGATCGACCAGGCCATCATGCTCCGGGTCTTCGAGGAACTGGGACACGGCAGCGGCATTGATCCGGCCAATACCGCCGGCGTCGGGCAACTCGGCCAGCTCAGGGACCAGTGCCGGACGGCAAAAGAGCGGTTATCCACCGATACCGTAACCGAATTCACTGCTGAGCTCGGTGGCCGCCGGTGCACCATGCGGCTGACTCGAGACGAGCTGGGGGACCTGATACAGGACCGGCTGACCGGCTTCATTTACGCGTTCGACAAGATGCTGGCCCGCTACTCCAAGAGCTGGACAGACCTTGCCGCCGTGGTCACCGTCGGTGGCAGCGCCAGCATTCCGCTTATCAACGAACGCCTCTCGGTGCACTCCCGCAGACCGGTCGTGAGCGTCTCGCAGCCCGCCTTCGCGGCTGCCAAGGGCGCATTGCTGCTGGCCACTCGTGGCGAGGAATTGGATATCCGTTCGAACACGTCCGTCGGCCTGGCCGTGGCGGCCGCCGGTATCGACGTCATCGAACTGCCTCCCGGCGACCTGCTGGTGATCGACGACGACGCGTTGACGGATCGCGAGTTGGCCTGGTCGCAGACCGAGTTCGGCGGCGACGTACGGGTTCCGTATTGCGGCGACACCTACGACGAAGACAATGCGGCCGGCTGGTCGATGCGGCTCAACCTGATCGAGCCGCCCACAGAGCCGTCGTGGCCGCGCTTCCGGTTTTCGCAACTGATCATCGGTATGTGCGCGCTGGTGGCCATTACCGCGATCGGCGGTGTAGCTTACACGCTGGCCGATATAGAGAACCGCCAAGCGCCGCCGGTGGCGCCTACCGTCGTGCCGGTGCCGGCACCGCCGGTCAGCTCGCTGATGCCAAGTCCCATGCCCCCACCTCCAACGGCCGTCCCGACGCCCAGCCCGGAGCCGGTTCCCAGCGCGGCGCCGCCACCCCCACCCCCGCCACCGCCGCCACCGCCGCCGCCGCCGCCGGTGATTGTCAGCACGCCGCCGCACGTGGTCACCACGAGGCCTCCGGCGCCGCCAAAGCCCGTTACAACTGCGCCGCCGACGACGGTCATGACGACTACCCAACCCCCGCCCAGCACGCCGGCCATGACGACGACCCAGCCGCCACCCCCGCCGTCTGCCACGACAACGCCGACTACCACGACGACGGTGCCGATGACGACGGAGTGGATACACGTTCCGCTGCTGCCGATGCCGATACCGATTCCCGTTCCGAAGAATCAGGTTCCGCAGTTCCCGCAGTACCCGGGTGGTGCGGACTCGCAGAATCCGTTCCTGGGTCCGGGCGGCTAGTTTGCTCGTGGCGGATGCTGGCCGCTAAGCGCACACTGGATGTATCGGTACCAGCTGTAAGGAGTTCGCGTGGGCGAGAACGGTGCGTTCGGATTTGATCCCGACGACTTGGATCGAGTGATCAGGGAGGGCAGCGAGGGCCTGCGCGACGTGTTCGAGCGGGTCAGCAAGTTTGTCGGGCCTGTCGGGTTCGGTTCTGGGACGGGTTGGTCGGGGATCTTCGAAGACCTGTCACGGCGTCCCCGCTCGGGTCCGGAAACCACCGGCGAGACGGGCGACGGGGTGTGGGCGATTTACACGGTGGGCACCGACGGCGATGCCCGGGTCGACCAGGTCTATGCAACCGAGCTCGACGCGTTGCGGGCGAACAAGAACAACGTCGACCCGATGCGCAAGGTGCGCTTCCTGCCGTACGGCATTGGGGTCAGCGTCCTCGACGATCCAAATCTGGATTCCGCCGCCGACATCGATTCCGAAGAGCCTTCATAACGCGACAGCAAGATAACTCCGTCAGCCCCGTTGGACGACGTTGCCGTCGCCGGATTTGCTGACCTGCGGCGAGCCCGAGTGGTACGTGACCTGGTTGTTGAGACCGGAAGCGTCGATCGTGTCGGTCGCGTCGACGGTGATGACGTTGTTCAGGCCGGACACGGTAACGCTTGCGCAGTGGCCGGTGATCACCACCGTATTGGACACGCCGCTGACGGTGACGACGTTGTTGTTACAGGTGAGCGCTTGGTTCTCGTTGAGTCCGGTGACGGTGAGCTCGGCACCCTGCGGCGGTAGCGGTGTCAACGACGAAGGGGCTGGGCTCCGCGGGATAGCCCTGGGCGGGCTGATAACCCGCGAGGTGCCCGGCCCGGAGGACGGAACGACAAGGTTGCCGCGGGAAAATCGGTGCGAGGCGTAGGCGGCGATAATGCCCACCACCGCCAGCACGCCAACGACGAACAGCGCTGCCAGGATCCACCACACGCGGTTGCCGGACGACGATTGCGGCGCCATGCCGGGGGGTGGGCCGCCATAGCCATAGCTGTACGGGGCCGTCGTCAACGGCGGTGGCACCGGCCCGGGTGGCGGCGGTGGCGGGTATGCATAACCGCTCGACGGCGCGCTGCCAATTTCGGAGCCAATTTCGGAGCCGAGTTCGGAGGCGTGCGCGGTATCGGCCAGCGGGCGCTCGAGTTCCCGGATCCGGTCCTCCGGGTCGTCCTGCGGTTCCATCCCCAGATGCTCCCACCCCGTGTGCCGAATCGGTAGCTTCATCATGTGCCCGAGTTGTCGAACCGCCAGATCTTGTTGCGTAACCGTCCGACCGGGCTGGTCAAGCCCGGTGACACCCAGCTGGTCACCACGCCGGCGCCCGAGCCCGCCGAGGGTGAGGCGCTGGTCCGAACCACCTACGTCGGTCTCGACGCCGCCGTTCGGACCTGGCTGAACGACCAGCCGGGCTACCTGCCGCCGGTGCAGCTTGGTGAGGTGATTCGGGCGGCCGGCATCGCCGAGGTGATCGAGACGCGCTGNNATCATGTCGGTGTACGGGCCGACGGGTGCCACCGCGTACTTCGGGATGGTCGACATCGGCAAGCCGCAGCCGGGCGAGACGGTGGTGGTGTCGGCGGCGGCCGGCGCCACCGGATCGGTGGCCGGGCAGATCGCCAAGATCGCCGGCGCCCGCGTGGTGGGCATCGCGGGTGGCCCCGAGAAGTGCAGGGCGGTAGTCGAGGACTTCGGTTTCGATGCGTGCATCGACTACAAAAATGACGACCTGCCGGCCGCGCTCAAGGAGCATTGCCCGCGGCGGGTCGACGTCTACTTCGACAATGTCGGCGGTCCGATCCTCAATGCGGTGCTGGGCAGGCTGGCCCCCAAAGCGCGAGTTGTGCTCTGCGGCGTCATCTCCAGCTACCTGACCGGGGAACACCCCGGGCCGGCCAACTACGTGAACCTGCTGTCCAAGACCGCGCTCATGCAGGGCTTCAACGCTCTCGACGAATGGGGCCGCTTCGACGAAGCCTTCGCCTCGCTCCGTCAGTGGGAGGCCGACGGCGGCCTCAAGCACCGGCAGACCATTTTTGAGGGCATCGAGTCGTGCGTCGACGCCCTCAACGGCCTTTTCACCGGGGCGAATATCGGCAAGACGCTGGTCAAGCTCAGCGAACCCACGGCTCCCTTTCAGGCCTGAGGCCGTGGGTTCGCCGGCCTCTCTAGTCCTCGCCCAAGACGCGGTGCAGCGTCTTCTTGGCCTCGCGCAGTGCTTCTAGCACCTTGGTCCGGGCCTCGGCGAGCTGCTGCTTCTGCTCCTCGGTGCCCGTCCAGGTGATCGTCCGCGCCAGCCCGGCGACCTCGAACAATTCCCTGCGGATTTTGAAGGCGTCGCCGAACTTTGCCGCCCGCCCCAGGAATGCATGTGCGGTTTCGCTGCTGACTCCGCGCCAGGAAAGCAGGTTCTGGCCGAACTCGGTCAGGGTCGCCACGCCGCCGTCGACGGTGACTACGCCCCGTCCGGCGAGCAGCCCAATGGCCAGCTCTGCCACGTCCTGGGGAGGCGTAAATGCTCCCTGGGTCGCGTCGGACACCCGTTGCACGATCTGCGCGGCATCAGCCGGCCCGTCGAGCAATAACGCCGCGGTGACGAACGCCGCGCGCTTGAGGAAATGGCGACCCCGACCGGGGCCCCCACCGTGACCGCCACCATGACCGTGGCCGTGTCCGCCACCAAAACCACCGGGACCGCCGCCAAAACCGCCGCCGAATCCGGGTCCACCGAAACCAGGTCCGCCGAATCCGGGTCCACCGAATCCGCCGAAAAATCCACCACCAGACATCTTTGTCGTTCCTTTCCGTTGATGAGCCTGTCGCTCATCTGAGTATCAACTTCCTTGATACCACTGACTCCGGTAATGTCAATGAGGTTGATGGTCGACCGGGCGTTTATACGCTGGACGCCCGATCCGGTGCGTCGGCCCTGGGCCCTTTGGTGTCCGGCAAATCACATGCGGTGGTGTTAGTCGCCTGCCGATCCGGGCGATATGCTGTCTCGAGCGCTGTGGCTGACGATTCGCGATAAATTGCAGCAAACGAATCGTCGTACGTCGGATCGATGCTTGGCCGGGGCCCAACGTCGGCTGCGGGATGCGCTCTCACGCTCCGCGTGGTTTCATGACACCGTTTGCGAGAGTTGCAATGGGGTGCACTGGGGCTAGCAGCGAGCCGGACGTCCAGACTTAACGATGGGTGGTACGTGAATGGATCGTCGCAGCATGTTGATGATGTCGGGGATGGGCATGCTTGCGGCTGCGGTCGGTGTCCCGGAGGCTCAGGCCCACCCGTCACCACCTGCGGCGCCGGCGGCCGGTCCCGGCGGGCCCTACCTTTTCCAGGACGAGTTCGACGGCCCCGCAAACTCAGCTCCCGACCCGGGCAAGTGGACCGTGCAGAGCTGGCAGGACGACGTATTCCCGCCGGTCGAGGGGATATACCGGGACGATCGCCGCAACGTCTTCCAAGACGGCAATTCCAATCTCGTCATCATGGCGACCAGAGACTTCGACAAGTACTACTCCGGCAAAGTGCGGGGCAACTGGCGGGGCATGATCAACACCACCTGGGAAGCGCGGATCAAGCTGGACTGCCTGTTCACCGGCCTGTGGCCCTCCTTCTGGGCGGTCAACGAGGATCCGCTGCCAGACGGCGAGGTCGACTTCTTCGAGTGGTACGGCAACGGCGACTGGGCGCCGGGAACCACGGTGCACGCAGCATCCAACGGGAAGACGTGGGAAGGCAGATCGATTCCCGGGATGGTGGACGGCAATTGGCACACCTGGCAAATGCATTGGGGTGAGGACGGATTCCACTTCTCGCACGACGGGGCACCGTATTTCACCGTTCCCAACAAACCCATCCACGTCCACGGCGGTGCTCCGGACGACATGCGGTGGCCGTTCAACAAACCCGGCTATTGGATGTCGCCCATGTTCACCCTTGCGGTCGGTGGCGTCGGCGGCGGCGATCCTGCCCTGGGCAACTTCCCGTGCGCGATGCTCGTCGACTACCTACGCGTCTGGTAACTATCGCTGCGCCCTGATCACCTGAACCAGGTTGAACTGCCAGCGCTCCACGAGCCGGAAGCCCAGGTCGCGCGGAACCGCGAAGGCAGGGGTGGCCCCGTAGCGCGGGCCCGGCGGAATCGCGGGGCCCTGCTCGTGCGCGGGAACTGACTCGTCGGCCTGAGTGATGATCCACACGACTCCGCATTGGCTCAACGGCTGGGCGACCACCTCCGGGATGAGGTTGGTGTCGAAGACGTCGTTGCGGTCCGTTGCCCGCTGCCACAGGGTGAGGTCGATCAGCTTCCGGTACGCATCCGGGCGCGCCGCCATCAGCGGGCGCATCGGGGCGGGCATGAACGTCACCGTGTCGTTGACCAGCAAGCAATCACCGGGCGCGGCTTTCGCACTGATCAGATCGGCGACCTGGCTGTAGTCCATTCCGTACTTGGCGTACGGGTTACGCTGTGCCCGAATGTAGTTCGGTGCCGCGGTAACGGCGAAAAGGCTGACAATCGCCACCGCCATCCACGGCTTGGCCGCCGCCGCTCCAACGCAGACGCCCAGCACCAGCGCCATCGCCGGTGCGGTGAAGCAAAGGTAGCGGGGCGTGTAGACCGGGTGCACCGCCGCCGACCAGACGACGATCACAGTGGTCGGTATCACGAGCCACCCGGCCGCCAAGATCAGCAACTGCCTGTCCATGCTTGCCAATTCGACGGATGCGAAGCGCCACAAGACAATAGCCGTCGCTACGACCAGGGCCGACAAAGCCGCGAACATCGGGCTTCGTTCGAAGTACTGCTGCACCGCAATATCCTCGATTGTTCGGCGCCCGATCGGCGCGATCCAGCTGATTTGATGCACTTGCCCGGCGGCCTTGACCAGGAACGGTGTGACGACGAGACCCGCGAGTGCAGACGTCGTCGTGAACCGCATTAAGACCGTTCGCGTGCGCAGGCAGACGCAGATGAAGGCGAAGTGCGCCAATAGCAACAGCACAAGGTAAAGGTCGAGCACCACCGACATCGCCTGCGCGGCCCCGTAAGACAGCCAGAGCCGTCGAGTGTCGCGGCGCGCGGCGACGACGAGCAGCACTGTCAGCCACACGGCGGCCATCATCGACATGGCATAGGGGCGGGCTTCCACGCCCGCCCATGTCGCTCGGGGCAAGATCGCGCAGAGAACTCCGGAGGTCAACGCGACTGTGCGAGAAGAGAACTGCTTGCCCAGCACCACCACCCCGGCCGCGGCGCCTCCGACCGCCAGACCACCTGGTACGCGCGACCAGAACTCCGTGGGCGGGAAAATCTGGAACCAGCCGTGCATGAGCACGTAGTACAGGCCGTGCACGGCGTCGACGTTGCCCAACATCTGCCACAGCTGGCCCAGAGAACGACCGTAGGACGCCGAAATGGTCGCGGCCTCGTCGTACCAGAAAGACGGACGGGCCGCGCCGCCCAGACTCACCGCCGCGGCCAACACCGCGACAATCAAGGGGTCCAACGCAGCAAGGTGACGTTGTGACTTGCCGGTATCCGAGACGCTCACCGGCTCGCCAGGGCCGCCGCGGTCTCGCTGAACACACCGCCATGTTGCCAGAAGCCCGATGCCCGGCAGAAACGCTTGCCCCTCGGGTATTCGAACATATGATCGACAAATGGTTCCGCTTGGGTCGATCGGCTACAACGGCCAGCCGATCCGCGATCCGTTTCGGGTGGTGCGCCCGCCGATCACGGTCCTGGTTGACCTGACGGCGCTGTTCGCACGCGAGCCGCACCGTTCCGGTCGCTATCAACCCAACGGTCTACAGCTGCACAAAGTCGTCGAGGGGCGGCTGAGTTGCTGGGGCATCTGCGAGCAGGGCGACTGGTGGGGGCTGGTCACCTATCCGATCGATTACGGGTCCAAGCGGAAAACCGTGACGCACTGGATACCGGCCTGGACGCTGCGCAGAAAAAATTAGTGGCAAGATTGCTGCCCGTGACAGCAAGCTGGGGTTCCGAGCTGACGACGCTCGTTCCGCTGGCGCTCGTCATCGCTGTCTCGCCGCTGACGATCATCCCGGCGGTACTGGTCCTACAAGCCCCGCGGCCGCGGCCGAGCAGCCTCGCGTTCCTCGCCGGCTGGTTGTTCGGGCTGGCCGCGCTGACTGCGATCTTCGTGGTCGGCTCCGGCGCGCTCGGCGGCATGCACAAATCGCCGCCGGCCTGGGCATCCTGGTTGCGCGTGGTCCTCGGGTCGGCACTGATCGCGTTCGGCATCTACCGGTGGTTGACCCGCGGTAGCCATACCGAGTCGCCGGGCTGGATGCGTTCGTTCGCGACCATTTCGCCAAGGCGCGCGGCGATAACAGGGCTGGTGCTGACGGTGGTCAGAGTCGATGCGCTGGTCATGTGCCTGCTCGCCGGACTGGACATCGGCACGGGCCATCTCACCGTTGCCGGCAAGTTGATCTGCGCGGTGTTCTTCGTCGCCGTGGCAGCATCAACGGTCGCGATCCCCATCTTGGCCTACGCGGTCGCCGGTAGCCGCCTCGACAATGCGCTGGGACGGCTTAAAGACTGGATGGAGAAAAACAACGCCGCGCTGCTGGCGGCAATCCTGCTCCTGATCGGCGCGATGCTGGTCCACAAGGGAATTCACGCTCTGCACGCCTGAAATTCAGCGCCGGTTGCGCGCAAACGGTGCATGCGCGCCGGTGTGTGCAAGGATTGCTTCTCGTGGCAGGAGACTGGAGTTCGGTGCTGACCAAGCTCTTTTTACTCGGGCTGGTCATCGCGCTCTCGCCGATCACGGTCATCCCTGCCGTGCTGGTCCTACATGCACCCCGGCCAAGGCGGGCGAGCCTGGTCTTCCTGGGCGGCTGGCTGCTGGGGCTGGCCGCGCTGACCGCGGCCTTCGTTGCCGCTTCCGGCCTGCTCGGCGAACTGCGCGAGGCGCCGCCAACCTGGGCGTCCTGGACGCGCGCGGTCCTCGGCTCGGCACTCATCATGTTCGGCATCTTCCGGTTGCTGACCCGGCATCGTCAGACCGACCCGCCGCGTTGGATGAGTCCGTTCGCGAAACTGACACCAATCCGTGCCGGGCTGGTCGGCGCAGTGCTGGCGCCGATCAGGCCCGAAGTGCTAATCGTTTGCGCGACAGCCGGACTAGCCATCGGAACCGGCGGATTCGGCGACGCGGGCGCCTGGCTGATCGGCGCGGTCTTCGTCGCCATCGCCGCATCAACGGTCGCGATCCCCATCTTGGCTTACGCCAGTGCCGGTGACCGGCTCGACGATCAGCTGACGCGCCTCAAAGACTGGATGGAGAAAAACCACGCCGCACTCGAAGGCGCGATTATGGTCGTGATTGGTTTAATGGTGCTCTACAAAGGAATTCACGCTCTGTCGACCTGATAGCCTCCGTCGGACAGGCCGGCGTCCGTCTCGAGTCTGTTTGTCCTGCCAAAGACCCTCTCGCGGATGATCTCCCAGCTGTAGTCCCTCAACATCCGTCCGTGGCCCTTCT
>PLSK01000195.1:20578-24080 GCA_003165155.1 Mycobacterium sp.
TGCTGGCTGAACTGCCGCTGGATCCAGTTGCCACCGAGGCCCATCAGGATTCCGTTCGGGGTGGCCACAAGGTGGGCTCCGTTTCGGTGGACGAACCTGACGTCGCGGGAGTAGCTCCAGCTATTTGCCTTCTGCCGGCAGATGATTCGCCGAATCTCGGCAGCAGAGTAGGGCGTGTCTGGGAAGTCTGTGGGCCGCGTGCCCGCCTTGCCGTAGCCGGTGCCCGCATTGAAGACGTAAGTCATCAGCACCACCTCGCGGGCGTGCGAACCGCTCGCGTCCGGCGGCAGAAGGAAGAAGGATTTGGCGTCGGGGTCTCTGATCTCCTCTGATTTCTCCAGGATCTCGAAGCTGTCCGGGATGATGCCGTGCCGTCGGGTGATCTCAGCGATGACTTCGGGAGGGACTTCGCGACGTGCGGCATTTCCTAGCCACGCGTCGTGGTAGGCAGGGGTAACCGGCCGATTCCGAGGAGCCATTGGTCGCCATTATCCGCTCTCCAACTACGTGGGTGTGATTACTGCGGCGAGCTCCTCGGGCAGGGTGTTCATCAGCAAGGGAACTATGCCGCCGAATGGGGTACCGCCGAGCGTGATGTCTATTGGGACGGTGATCAATCCATCCAGAGCGCTTGGTTCGATCGTCGCCGTAACCGCTTGCGGTGGAACCAGAAGCCCGTCGAACGGCAAGTGGACCACGATCGGTATGGTGCTGAGGCCAAGGGTTTGAATGGCGCTTCCAAGGGGGCCCGATTCGAGGGCCGGTAAAAGGATCGGATCGAGGATCGGACCAAGGGGGCCAAGCGGGTTCAGAGCCCCGAGAGCCGTTGTTGTGCTCACTGGCAGCGTCAAATCGACGTAGGTTGTGCCGTTGAGGAAGCCGTTCATGGCGTAGGCCGGCATATCGACGAGTGCGCCGAGCGCTGCCACACCGTTGCCGGCTTGCAGTGCGGCCCCAAACGCCGTGGCGCCCGTCGCGAGCCCGTCCATTGCCGCGATCGGCGGACCGATGAACGCAAAGCCGAGTGACAGCGGGAACCCAAAGAGGGCGTCGGCCACAAGTATTGGGGCATTCGGGTTGGTTACGCCGGGTGTCGAGAATGTCGCCGAGGTGTTCGCGTTGGTGAGCGTGGCGACCAGGTTGGCGAAGTTCTGCGCCATCTGCTGAGGGATCGAGCCGGGGGGCAGTAGGGCAACGATGTCCTGCGCCTGCTGTGCGGGGATACCGAGGATCGGTAACAGGTCGCCCGCCGCGCCTTCCAATTTGATGTTCGACAGGTTGCTGGTGTCGAATCCGGTGAGGAAGAGACCCGCCAGTCCGTGTGAAAAGTCCTGCACCGCGCCGTGGTAGTTGCCTGTCATTATCGCCTGGCCGGTCAGCCCCATCTCGGACTCGAAGCCAGGGAATGCCAACTGCAAGTCCGTGCCCGCCTTCCCGAGCGACGTGGCCACCGTGTTCCAGTAGCCGACTTGCTGGTCGACCAACCTCTCGGCCAGCGCTCCCCAGTTGTAGGTGGCAGGGCCTTCGATGCCGAGTTCGATGTTCGTCGGCACGTTCGCCAGCGTGGTGGGCCAGTTCTGCAGCTCGAGTGCGATCCCGCTCCAGAACTCCTGCGCGAAATGGTTCTGGTTGACGATGATCTGGTTCAGCAGCGGGAACGGGTGGGCGCCGAACGTACCGAAGAGGCTCTGGAGGTTGGCGCCGGTTTGGGTAAAGAGCAATTGCCACGGGTTGCCGGCGGCCGAAGCAGTCATGCCGGCCTGCTGCATTCCGGTTTGCAGGGATTGGAGCCCCTGCAGCAGGGGCACGTCAGTGAACAACCCGGAAACAAGTTGCCCAACCGGCACGAGCGGGTTGGCCAACAGCGAGGCCTCGCTGCCGCTGAGCAGAGTGGACAGGAAGCCGCCGAGGTCTTGGCCGATGCCGTTGAGGGTCGAGCCCAATATGCCGCCGCCGCTGCCGCCGCCGAGGATCGTGCCCAACAGGCCGCCGCCACCGCTGCTGCCGCCGCCCAGGATCGGGTCTAAGAGGCTGGCGGGCGTGACCGCTGCGGTGCCGCCTCCGAACGCCTGACCAAGTAACGTCTGCTCCGCGTTGGCCATCTCGGTGCCGAGATAGGCGGCAGCACCGCCGTTCAACAGGCTCACGAACTCCTCATGAAACGCTGCCGCCTGGGCGCTGAGAGCTTGAAACTCCCGGCCGTACGTGCCGAACAGCGCCGAGATCGCCGTCGATACCTCGTCGCCCGCCGCGGCCGCCACGCCGGTCGTGGGGCTCGCCGCCGCAACGGCCTCGCCCAGCGCAGCGCGGATACCCGCCAAATCTTCGGCGGCCGACGACACCATCTCCGGCGCGATCACAAACGACATAGCCATCTCCCCTCAAGCTCCCCTGTGGCATATACGTGATCGACATCACAGACGAACTAGGGCTGAACATAACATGAACGGAAGGTGTTGTTTTAGTGAATACAAGGTATTAGACGCATGTCAGACAGGCCGGAGGCGACGGCGGCGACGCCACCGCGGCTATTGCGGCGGATGCTATCGGCGGCTCACCCGACGGTGTAGGCGCATCAATAAGGCGGCTACCGGTGGCCGCCACTCTCGCCGCCGCCGGAGCTGCCTCCACCGCTACTTCCGCCGCTAGAGCCGCCAGAGCTGCCGCCCCCGCTGAAGCCGCCACCCCCGCCGCCGCCCTCGCCGCCGTGGCTGCCGCCGCCAATTTCGCCGCCGCCACCTGGGCCGCCGCCGACCGGGGCGCCGCCGTCATGGGTCTCGCCGCCGCCGACTGGCCCACCACCGCTGGGCGGCTCACCAACGCTGGGCGGCTCACCAACGCCACGAAGTGCACCGCCGCCGGGTGGCGCGCCACCCTCAGGCGGCCCGGAACCAGGAGTCCCGTGGCTCGGAGCGGGGCCGTCAATGGGTCCGCCACCATGAGGCCCACTGCCGCCGGGATTGCCCTGGATAGGGCCTGGGCCGTTGACGGGCCCGCCGTCCCCTGGGTTGCCGGAGGGCCCGCCGGGCGTGCCGCCAGGATTGGGCCACGGCCCCTGCCCCGGTGGCGCTTGGTGGGCTGGCGGCGAATGCGGCGGGGTGACGTGGATCGGCGGCGGCTCGGCAGGTGGCGACGCGTGCGGCGGGGCCTGGATCACGGGCGGCCTCGCCGGCGGGTCGGGCAGGAAAACCGGCGGCGTGGGCAGGTAGACCGGCGGCGCGGGAGCCGGCGCTATCGGCGGGACCACCACCGGAACCGGCACAGCCGGAGCCGCGGGAGAGGGAGCCGCGGGAAGAGGAAGCGGGGGAACCGGAGCCGCGGGCACCGAAGCCGCCGACGGCGGTGTGCCCGCGGGTGGACTCAGCGGCTTGGGCGCCACTGCCTTCGCAGCGGCCACAGGCCAAGGGGCAGGCACGAGTGCCTGCTCGACCGGGGCGATGAAGCCTTGGATCGGGGCGGGCAGCAAACCGACCGTCGTGCGGATTCCGAGAGACAGGGCTAC
>PLSK01000129.1 GCA_003165155.1 Mycobacterium sp.
GGGCAGACCACCGCGTCGGCAAACGTCTCGTCGATCACCGCGCCGTCGCGCGTACGCAGTTCCTCGAATGACCCGACCGCAACGATCCGATCGCCCGATACCGAGACGGCGGTGGCGTCGGGCAAGGTCGGTTCCATCGTGATCACCCGACGCGCGGGGAACACCGTTGTTGCGGCTGTCATCGATCTACTCACTACGCAGTTGCATTGCCGGCGCCTCGATCCAAGTCAGAGCGTACGGTCGGTCTTGCCGTCACACGAAGTGCAACACGACCGCAGGGAGGGCTGGCGATGGGGTTTGTGGTGCAACGCTTCGATCATATTGTGTTGAACTGCAACGATGTTGATGCTACCGCATCGTGGTACGAGCGGGTCCTGGGCATGACACGAGAGGCGTTTGGACCGTCCAAGCGGACCGCCCTTAGCTTCGGGAATCAGAAGATCAACCTGCGACCAGTCGGCGCGCAAGCCGACGATCCTGACTGGGTTACCGGGGTCGTCGAAGCGGCCGGCTCCGAAGACTTGTGCTTCATCACGGATTCCACCCCGGAAGAGGTGCGTGCCCACCTCACCGGATGTGGAGTGGACATCATCTCGGGACCGGTAACCAAGTTCGGTGCGCTGGGCGCGATGACCTCGCACTACTGCCGTGACATCGACGGGAACCTAATCGAGATCGCGGTCTACTGAGCGCCCGAGAGCGGATACAGGGCTGGCAGGTTGACCACGATGGCTTCTTGGGTGCTGCGCGCGATCACAACTTCCGCGGCGGTGCTCGGGTCGGGGTTTTCTTCCCGGTGTGGCAGATAGGGCGGGACGAAGATGTAGTCGCCCGGCGAAGTCGAGATGCGGACTTCCTGAATGCCGTCATGGAAGACGAACTCCGGGTTCCCGCTTCGTATATAGATCGCGGTCTCCGATTCGCCGTGATGGTGATTGTCCGAGGCGGTTTCGGGCGACACGTGTGTCTCACCCATCCACAGCTTCTCCGTGCCGGCGGATCGACCGCTGAGAGCGGCAAAGCGCCGCATCCCCCCGGATTGCGTGGTGTCGGAGGTGATCTCCGATGCCTTGATGTGGTGGACGCGATTGTGCGTCACGGCCTGATTCGTGTCATCGAAATCCGGATGAAATCCGTCTGAGGTTGCCACGTCGCTCCTTGCACCCGCCGGGGTTCTCGCTGTTATTCCGATGATTGGACCTACGGGGCGAGCGCGACCGATGCCTCGGCGGTGTAGTTCAGGAATGTCAGCGTCTCTTGCAGGTAGAGCTGCACGGTGTCGGCGTCGTGGGTGGTGTATCCAATGGACACGTCGGTACCCAGTTGCAGGTCGAAATCGCCGCCGCGGGTGGTCAGGACGAACGCGCCGTCGATGGCCGGGGCCCAGATGATGTCGCCGTTGACCAGCCGGTTGATGTGTTCGAGGATCGGGTATCCGTGTTCGGTGGTCTCGCTGACCTTGGTGTAGACGTCGGCGGACAGCAGTACCGAATAAGGACCGTCGACGCCGGCCAGCCGTAATGCGGACAATGCCTGGGTGATGACGTCGGGAATTGCTTGAGGGTCTTTGGGCAACGTCAGCTTGGGGTTCGAGGTGGCTTTGCGGATTCCCTCGATGGACGCGGCGGGATAGCCCTCGAAGATGGCACGGTCCTCGACGAACGCCAGCTTCTTTGCGGCGGCTTTGACCGGGTCCCAGTCAGAGTCCTGCGCACCACGCTCGACGTCGTCGATGTCATTGCGGGACAACGTGAACGGAACCCGCAGCCGCACGAGGGGTTTGCTCGCGCGTAGGTGGGCTACGACTCCGTCGCTTGGGGCCTTGACGTCGACCAGCCGCCCCGTGCTGACCGCCGCGGTGACCGGCCCTCCGGGTTCGCTGACGTCGACCACCCGGCGGCCGGCGATATGACGCTTGAACGTCCGCGTGGCCTCCAATTCGATTTCGGTCCAGGCGACGTCGGTGACCGGCGCTAGATCGCGGTACAGGTTGTTCTTCATCGGGTGATTCCTTTCAGGCTGCCGATCGAAAGAGAGTTGTCAGAGTTGTCGCTGGGGGCGGGTTTGACCGGGTTCGCCGTCTCGAGTGGCGCGGGCAGGTCCGGTGGGTCGTCGAGAAAGTCGATCGTGGGCGAAAAGAACAGTCCGCCGGTGACCGCGGTGGAAAAGTCCAGGACACGGTCGGTGTTGCCCGGTGGATCGCCGAGGAACATGTTGCGCAGCATCTGTTCGGTGACCTCGGGGGTGCGGGAATAGCCGATGAAGTACGTGCCGTACTCGTCTTTGCCGAGCTCCCCAAACGGCATGTTGGCGCGCACGATCTTCAGTTCGTTGCCGTCTTCGTCTTCGATGACGTTGAGCGCGATGTGTGAGTTGGACGGCTTGACGTCGTCGTCCATTTCGATGTCTTCCAGCTTGGTGCGGCCGATCACGTTCTCCTGATCGGTGACCGACAGCGACTCCCACGACTGCATGTCGTGCACGTACTTTTGCACGTGGACGTAGCAGGAGCCGGCGAAGTCCGGATCTTCGTCACCGACAGCGGTGGCGTTGACGGCAATTGGGCCGGAAGGGTTTTCGGTGCCGTCGACGAAACCCAGCAGGTCGCGGTTGTCGAAGAACTTGAAGCCGTGCACCTCGTCGACGACGGTGACGCCTCCCGCCATCGATTTCAGGATGCGGCCGGCCAGCTCGAAGCACACGTCCAGCGACTCGGCTCGAATGTGAAACAACAGGTCGCCGGGGGTGGCCGGCGCCTGGTGCCGAGGGCCCTTCAACTCGATGAACGGATGCAGCCCGGCCGGGCGCGGGCCGCCGAACAACCGGTCCCAGGCGTCGGAGCCGATCGAGGCGACCACCGACAGGTGTTTGGTCGGGTCGCGGAAGCCGATGGCGCGCACCAGGCCAGACAGGTCAGGCAGCGCGTCGTGCACTGTCGCTTCGCCGCCCTGGTCGATGGTGACGACGAGGAATATCGCGGCGGGCGTCAACGGCGCGAGTACGGGCTGTGGCTGAACCGGAGGCACTCTGCTGACTTTAGCGTGGCGACGGGGAGCGCCGAAACGGCGCGAGTAAGGAGCCGCGCAATCAAGCCCCGCGTCAAGCCCGCGGTTCCGGACAGCCATGATGTTCAACATGTCGGCCAGCGCGTCAGGTCTCTGCGATTTCATCGACGCGTCTCCATCGCCGTTTCACGCCTGCGTCACCGTGGCCGCACGGCTGCTCGAGGCCGGCTACACCGAACTCAGCGAGGCCGACCGCTGGCCAGAACAGCCGGGCCGCTACTTCACCGCCCGCTCCGGATCCCTGGTGGCTTGGAATTCCGAAGTGCCCGAGGGCCCGTTCCGGATTGTCGGCGCGCATACCGACAGCCCCAACCTGCGGGTCAAGCAGCACCCGGACCGGTTGGTGGCCGGATGGCAGGTAGTGGCGCTGGAGCCGTACGGGGGAGCGTGGCTCAATTCCTGGCTGGACCGCGACCTGGGCATCAGTGGGCGGTTGTCTTTGCGGGACGGCGCCGGGCTTAGCCACCGGCTCGTCCGGATCGACGACCCGATCCTGCGGGTGCCGCAGCTGGCTATCCATCTGGCCGAGGATCGCGCATCGCTCAAGTTGGATCCGCAACGACACGTCAACGCGGTATGGGGAGTTGGCGACAAACCCAGTTCCTTCCTGCGTTATGTCGCCGAGCGCGCCGGGGTGGCCGCGGCCGACGTGCTGGCCGCCGACCTGATGACCCACGATCTGACGCCATCGACCGTGATCGGTGCCGACACCAGCCTGCTGAGCGCGCCCCGCCTGGATAACCTGGCCAGTTGCTACGCGGGGATGGAGGCGCTACTGGCCTTAGAACAGGCCACAGCACCGCACGGCTTCGTGCCGGTACTCGCCCTCTTCGACCACGAGGAGGTCGGCTCGACCTCCGACCACGGCGCGCAGTCGAACCTGCTGGGCACCGTCCTGGAACGCATCGTGCTGGCGGCCGGCGGCAGCCGGGAAGACTTCTTGCGGCGGCTGCCGGTTTCGCTACTGGCCTCAGCAGACATGGCGCATGCCACCCACCCCAATTACCCCGAGCGCCACGAGCCCAGCCATCTGATCGAGGTCAACGCCGGACCCGTGCTCAAGGTGCACCCGAATCTGCGGTACGCCACCGACGGACGCACGGCGGCGGCGTTCGAGCTGGCCTGCCGACAGGCCGGGGTGCCATTGCAGCGCTACGAGCACCGCGCGGACCTGCCCTGCGGCTCGACGATTGGTCCCATGGCGTCCGCTCGGACGGGCATCCCGACCGTCGACGTCGGTGCCGCCCAGTTGGCCATGCATTCGGCGCGTGAGTTGATGGGTGCGCACGATGTGGCCGCGTATTCGGCCGCGCTGCAAGCGTTCTTGTCGCCGCAATATTAGGCGTCGACTTCTACACGACCTGGACGTCGGAAGGTGACCAGAACGCCCGCATCGACGTGATCTTCGCGTCCTCGTCGAACGTCATCAGCGAGATGGGCGTGATTCGGGTGCGGCTGTCGCCGGTGTTGAGCGTGAGGTGCCACAGAAAAGTCGCCTCGCTGCCGGCGACCCGCAATTCCGCGAGTTCGGTCTCCTTCGGGACGTCTTGGAATGCTGTGTAGAACTCGCGGATCGTGTCGTGGCCGCGCTTGAGGTCCGATCCGACCGGATCCTCGATGGTGGCGTCGGTGGTGTAGAGGGCCACGATGTCGTCGGTGTTGCCCTTGGCGACGAATTCGAGATAGCGATTGACGGTCTGTGCGACCGCTTCCTGGAGAGGCATGGCTTCGGACGTTACACGTGCGCTGAGCGACGCGGTCTTGGACTCTAGACTGGATGCGTGACGTCTGGGCTAACCCGTGTGATTGACACCGTCGAATATGCCGCCGCCACCCCTGATCACCCGCAACCGTTTAGTGAGCTGGGCCTCAAAGGCGACGAGTACCAGCGGATCCGCGAGATCCTGGGTCGTAGGCCCACCGACGCCGAGCTGGCGATGTACTCGGTGATGTGGAGCGAGCACTGCTCTTACAAGTCCTCCAAGGTGCACCTGCGCTATTTCGGCGAGACCACCACCGACGAAATGCGCGCCGGGATGCTGGCCGGGATCGGTGAAAACGCCGGTGTCGTCGACATCGGCGACGGGTGGGCCGTCACCTTCAAGGTGGAGTCGCACAACCATCCGTCGTATGTCGAGCCGTACCAGGGCGCCGCCACCGGCGTCGGCGGCATCGTCCGAGACATCATGGCCATGGGCGCGCGACCGGTCGCCGTGATGGACCAGCTTCGCTTCGGTGCCGCGGACGCGCCCGACACGCGCCGGGTGCTGGACGGCGTGGTCCGCGGCATCGGCGGCTACGGCAACTCGCTGGGCCTGCCCAACATCGGCGGCGAGACCGTGTTCGACGCGTCGTACGCGGGCAACCCTCTGATCAACGCGCTGTGCGTCGGGGTGCTGCGCAAGGAGGACCTGCACCTGGCGTTCGCATCGGGCACCGGCAACAAGATCATCCTGTTCGGCGCGCGCACCGGCCTCGACGGCATCGGTGGCGTATCCGTGCTGGCTTCCGAAACCTTCGGCGGCGACGAGCAAGGAACCCGGGCCGGATCGAAACTCGATCCCGCAAGCGGATCTCGTAAGAAGCTGCCCGCGGTGCAGGTCGGTGACCCGTTCACCGAGAAGGTGCTTATCGAGTGTTGCCTGGAGCTGTACGCCGCAGGGCTGGTGATCGGCATCCAGGATCTCGGTGGCGCCGGATTATCTTGCGCGACCTCGGAACTCGCGTCAGCCGGCGATGGTGGTATGCGCGTAGAACTTGACACCGTTCCGTTGCGCGCGGCGAATATGACGCCCGCCGAGATCCTGTCCAGCGAGTCCCAGGAGCGGATGTGCGCGGTGGTCGCGCCGGAGAATGTGGATGCCTTTTTGGCGGTGTGCCGCAAATGGGAGGTGCTGGCCACGGTGATCGGCGAAGTCACCGACGGCGGCCGGTTGCAGATCACCTGGCACGGCGAGACCGTGGTCGACGTGCCGCCCCGCACGGTGGCCCACGAAGGTCCGGTGTACCAGCGACCGGTCGCCCGCCCGGAATCCCAAGACGCCCTGAACGCGGACAGCTCGAGTAAGCTGCCGCGGCCAAGTACGGGTGCGGAACTGCGCGCGACTTTGCTTGCGCTGCTGGGCAGCCCGCACCTGTGCAGTCGCGCATTCATCACCGAGCAGTACGACCGGTACGTGCGTGGCAACACCGTGCTGGCCGAGCACGCCGACGGCGGAGTGCTGCGCATCGACGAATCCACCGGCCGCGGCATCGCGTTATCGACCGACGCGTCGGGTCGCTACACCCAGCTGGATCCATACACCGGCGCGCAACTCGCGCTGGCCGAGGCGTACCGCAATGTCGCCGTCACCGGCGCCGCCCCGGTCGCGGTGACCAACTGCCTCAACTTCGGCTCACCCGAAGATCCCGGGGTGATGTGGCAATTCTCGCAGGCGGTGCGCGGCCTGGCCGATGGCTGTGCGGCCCTGGGGATTCCGGTGACCGGTGGCAACGTCAGCTTCTACAACCAAACCGGAACCTCGGCGATCCTGCCCACGCCGGTAGTCGGGGTGCTCGGTGTCATCGACGATGTGAGCCGGCGCATTCCCACTGCCTTGGGCAGCCACCCGGGGGAGACCCTGCTGCTGCTGGGTGACACACGTGATGAGTTCGACGGCTCGATCTGGGCGCAGGTGACTGCCGGCCATCTGGGCGGCCGGCCGCCTGTCGTCGACCTGGCGCGCGAGAAGCTCCTGGCGGAAGTGCTGAGCTCCGCTTCGCAGGACGGCCTGGTGTCCGCGGCCCACGATCTGTCCGAAGGTGGCCTGATTCAAGCCATCGTCGAGGCGGCCATGGCAGGCGAAACCGGTTGCCGCATAGTGCTACCCGAGGGCTTTCAAACAGGCACGGGTCCATTTACGTTTCTGTTCTCCGAGTCGGCGGGTCGAGTGCTGGTGGCGGTGCCGCGTACCGAAGAGAGCCGCTTCCGTTCGATGTGCGAGGCGCGGGGACTGCCGGTCGTGCGCATCGGCGTCGTCGATCAGGGTTCGGAGGCAGTGGAGGTTCAGGGGTTGTTCGACGTCCCCCTGGCTGAACTGCGCGCGACTTCCGAGGCTGTGCTGCCGCGATTCTTCGGATGACAGGCGTTAGGCGTGCACCCGGTCTTGCTGGTCGGGAACAGCGGTGCCGTCGGGTCCCGGCAGCGGCCCCTGGCCGCCATTGGGCTCGTCGAATCCCTGGGTCGCACATGGGTACGGCGGGCTTGTCGCCAACGGATTGATGAACATCGGGTTGACCAACCAACGGCCGTCAAGGTCCGCGTAGGCCCGGCACATCAACTCGATCTGGTTCCGATTGATCACCAGGCGCAGCGCGGTGGCGTCCGAGATGAACGTTGCGTCCCCGTCGGCGTCGCCGGCCGCGAAGGCCTGCCGCCGAGGGTCGGGCAACTGGTCGAACGCCGCAGCGTCCTTGACGCCGTACACCTGCTCGTTGACCCTGCACCGCTTGCCCTCGTTGTAGGGCATGGACGGCTCGCCACCGCACAGCGCCAACCGCGTCGTCAGAACGTCACCGTCACGGTCGGTGCGGGTTCCCATCACCCGATCCTCGGAGATGCCCACGTCGGCCGCCCAGACCCGCACTATGGGCTCCGGAGCCGCGGAGATGATCCGCACGTCGAATCCGTCGGCCTGCAGCGTCCCGATGAGGTCGCGCATCTGCGGGTAGTAACGCACCCATCCGATCTGGCGGGTGGTGCCCACCGACTGCTCGTCCCCGTCGGGCGCATCCAGGTTCTGCTTCCGGGCTTCCTGGGCGAAGCCGGTTACGTCCGCCTCGGTCCACCCGGCGAGCAGTTGCGCCGCCCAGGCGGCGGGAGGCTCGATGCGGCGATGGTTATAGTTGGCGAACGCCGCTGCGCCCGTGCGTGTTTGGTGATCGAGGTATATCGACGTCAACTCGTCGGCGCAGCCGGCATTGGTGCCGGTGGGCAGCGGCTGGCCCGGAGCCGCAAGTCCGCCGCACGCTGTCGCCAACGCTGCGGCGGCCGGTGCCGTCAGATACTGGCTCGCGGAGGCCCAGTCCCCCTTCGCCGGTAGCCGAATTTTGGAGTTGCGCACCATCCAAAAGAACGTCGCGTTGCCGATGTCGTTTTTCACGGTGGTGTTGTCCCAGTCGAGCAATGCCAGCGGTGCACCATCGGCGACGGATCCCGCTTTCCCGCAGGCGCCCTTTTTGCTGATCATGTCGTTAATCCGGTCGCGGTTGTCGCCATACCAGCCTGGATCGGCTGCCACGACGCGACATTGGGTGTCTGACGGGTCGCCCTCCGACTCGTCGACAGAGTCGACACAGCCGGCCAGCGACAGCGTTGCCGCCGTCAATGTGAACGCAGCCAGCCCACGTGCGACTAGCCCGCCACGGGTGGCGGGCTCCCGCAGAGAGGACTCCATAACTCTGCGACCCTAGGGTATGGCAGCGCGAGATAGCACCGATCCGGCAAAGGCCCGGCAAGTCGTGCTGGCCATTTCGGACTGGTTGCGTGACGAAACTCATCCGGCGCCCGACCGGGCCGCGCTGGCGACCGCGGTGCGACTCACCGCGCGGACCCTTGCCGCACTAGCCCCCGGCGCCAGCGTCGAGGTGCGGATTCCGCCGTTTGTCGCGGTGCAGTGTGTTTCCGGTCCCCGGCACGCCCGCGGCAACCCGCCTAACGTCGTGGAGACCGATCCACGGACGTGGCTGCTGCTTGCCACCGGTTTAATGGGGCTGACGGAAGCGAGAAGCGCCGGCACGCTGCGCCTTTCCGGCTCTCGCGCGAGTGAGATCGACCACTGGCTGCCCCTGTTCGATGTCGGCTGAATGTAACTCTGAACTGCACGTTTAGGGTGGCGCGATGGCTGTTCGGCGCTCGACACGCCCGACGGATTCGGCACGAGCGCCGTCCTGGCCGTAGACTTCCATTCGTCACCAACCGTTCCCCGGGGAGCCGCCAAATCGTGACCGACGCGACCGTTTTAGAACCCGAGCAAGACTTCAATTCGCCCCGTGAAGAGTGTGGTGTCTTCGGGGTCTGGGCCCCGGGCGAAGAAGTCGCCAAACTCACCTACTACGGGCTGTACGCGCTACAGCATCGTGGCCAGGAAGCGGCGGGGATCGCCGTAGCCGATGGATCCCAGGTTCTGGTCTTCAAGGACCTCGGTCTGGTCAGTCAGGTGTTCGACGAGCAGACGCTGGCCGCAATGCACGGCCACGTCGCCATCGGGCACTGCCGTTACTCCACTACCGGCGATACCACCTGGGAAAACGCCCAGCCCGTGTTCCGCAACACCGCGGCAAATACCGGGGTTGCATTGGGGCACAACGGGAATCTCGTCAACACCGCTGAACTTGCCGCACGCGCCCGGGACGCTGGGTTGATGTCGAAGCGCTACCCGGCCCCGGCGACAACGGACTCCGACATTCTGGGCGCGCTGCTGGCCCATGGCGCGGCCGATTCCACCCTGGAGCAGGCGGCGCTGGAACTGCTGCCGACCGTGCGCGGAGCGTTCTGCCTGACATTCATGGACGAAAACACCTTGTACGCGTGCCGCGACCCGCATGGAGTGCGGCCGCTGTCGCTCGGGCGGCTGGATCGCGGCTGGGTGGTGGCCTCGGAGACGGCCGCACTGGATATCGTCGGCGCTTCCTTCGTCCGCGACATCGAGCCGGGGGAATTGCTCGCCATCGACGCCGACGGGGTGCGCTCCACCCGGTTCGCCAACCCCACGCCCAAAGGCTGCATTTTCGAATACGTCTACCTGGCACGGCCGGACAGCACGATCGCCGGCCGGTCCGTGCACGGCGCCCGGGTGGATATCGGTCGCCGGCTGGCCCGCGAATCTCCGGTCGAAGCCGACCTGGTGATCGGCGTGCCGGAATCGGGCACCCCCGCTGCGGTTGGATACGCGCAGGAGTCCGGGATCCCGTATGGGCAGGGCCTGATGAAAAACGCCTACGTCGGGCGAACATTCATCCAGCCGTCGCAGACCATCCGCCAGCTCGGCATCCGGCTGAAGCTGAACCCGCTCAAAGAGGTGATCCGTGGCAAGCGGTTGATCGTCGTCGACGACTCGATCGTGCGAGGGAACACCCAGCGCGCACTCTTGCGAATGCTGCGCGAGGCCGGTGCGCTCGAGGTGCACGTTCGCATTGCCTCACCACCGGTGAAGTGGCCGTGCTTCTACGGTATCGACTTCCCGTCGCCGGCCGAACTGATCGCCAACGCCGTCCAGGACGAGGAAGAGATGCTGGAAGCGGTACGGCATGCCATCGGGGCTGACACGCTGGGCTACATCTCGCTGCGGGGTTTGATCGCGGCCACCGAGCAGCCGGCTTCGCGGCTGTGCGCCGCCTGCTTCGATGGCAGGTATCCGATCGAGCTGCCCAGCGAGACCGTGTTGGGCAAGAACGTCGTCGAGCACATGCTCGCCAATGCCGCGCGCGGCGCCGGGCTCGGGGATCTCGCCGCCGATGAAGTTCCGATTAATCGCTGACGAACTCTCGACGCGGCAAGAAGCTGGATACCGGCGCTGAGCGCCGCCCGGTAGCCTTTAGCGCGATGACGGATCCCGGAAAAAGCCCCGCCCACGACCCGCGCAGCCAGGGCATCACCTACGCGTCGGCCGGGGTGGACATTGAAGCCGGCGACCGCGCCGTCGACTTGTTCAAGCCGCTGGCTAAAAAGGCCACCAGGCCTGAGGTGCGCGGCGGCCTGGGCGGATTCGCCGGATTGTTCGCTCTGCGTGGCGATTACCGCGAACCGGTGCTGGCGGCCTCCACCGACGGGGTGGGCACCAAGCTGGCGATCGCTCAGGCGATGGACAAACACGACACCGTCGGCCTCGACCTGGTCGCAATGGTGGTCGACGACCTGGTGGTCTGCGGCGCCGAGCCACTGTTCCTGCAGGACTACATCGCGATAGGCCGCACAGTGCCGGAACGGGTGAGCGCGATCGTCGGCGGCATCGCCGAGGGGTGTGTGCGCGCGGGCTGCGCGCTGCTCGGTGGCGAGACGGCCGAACACCCCGGCCTGATGGAGTCGGACCATTACGACATCTCGGCCACCGGCGTCGGCGTCGTCGAGGCCGACAATGTGCTGGGGCCCGACCGCGTCAAACCCGGTGACGTCATCATCGGGATCGGATCTTCCGGCCTGCACTCCAACGGATACTCCCTGGCCCGCAACGTTCTGCTCGAGATCGACCGGATGGACTTGGCCGGTTATGTGGAGGAGTTCGGCCGCACCCTGGGCGAGGAATTGTTGGAGCCCACCTTGATTTACGCGAAAGACTGCCTGGCGCTGGCCGCCGAAACCCAGGTCCGCACCTTCTGCCACGTCACCGGTGGCGGGCTGGCCGGCAACCTACAACGCGTCATTCCGCAAGGGCTGGTCGCCGAGGTGGACCGCGGCACCTGGACACCCGCGGCCGTGTTCGCCATGATCGCCCAGCGTGGCCGAGTCGCGCGCGAAGAGATGGAGAAGACGTTCAACATGGGCGTCGGCATGATCGCCGTCGTTGCGCCGGAAGACACCGACCGCGCCGGGGCCATCTTGACCGCACGGCACCTGAACTGCTGGGTGTTGGGAACCGTCGGCAAAGGCGGCAAGGACGGGCCGCGCGCCAAACTTGTCGGACAGCACCCGAGATTTTAAGGGAGCGGGCCTAACCGGGGCTGGCACCGGACCGATGCGAAACGCCCCGGCATCGGGGCGTCAGACAATGGGGAAAGCCTTAGCGTCGCCAGTCGTCTCCGTCGTCCAACGCTTCGTCGGCGTCGCCGTCGAGATGGTTGGAGTTGTCGCCATCCGCTCCTGCCAGCTCTTGTTGAAGTCGCTGGAAGTCGGTCTGCGGAGAGCTGTATTTAAGTTCTCGAGCAACCTTGGTCTGCTTTGCCTTCGCCCGGCCGCGGCCCATGGGGGGACCCCCTCGCGCAATAACGGAGCGGCCTAACAAGTAGGCGGCTCCGATCTCCTGGTGTGGTTTATTGTCCTGCCGATAGTTTACCGCGCCTCGCGGCTGGGTGTCGGCCACCCCGCCCGCTGTGGCGGACGTCATCGGTCGGGTCACCGCCCCCGCAGTCGCTCGACGGCTCGCCGTCCCGCGCCGACCTCATCGCCGGGTGGCAGTGAATCGGCGTCGACGGACGCAGCGACAGCGGCCTCGGGCCCGGTCGCCAATTCCGTGTCGGCCGGCAGCCCGCGCTTCAGCAGGGCCAGCGCCACCGGTCCCAGATCCACATGTTCGACCACCGTCCCGAGGCGCCCGACGACCCGCCCGCCGGCCAGCACCGGCTCACCTGTGGACGGCATTTCGCCTGCGCCGTCGAGGTGTAGCAACACCAACATCCGGGGTGGCTTACCCAGGTTGTGCACCCGCGCGACGGTCTCCTGCCCGCGGTAGCACCCTTTGTCGAGATGGACGGCACCCTCGCCGGGACCACCGATCCAGCCCACCTCGTGTGGGATGGTGCGTTCGTCGGTGTCGACGCCGAGCCGCGGGCGCAGAGCCGCCACCCTGAGGGCCTCGTAGGCCCACACCCCGGCCGGCCGGACGCCCGCCTGTGCTAACCGGCTCTGCCAAGCGGCCGACTCGGCGCGCGGCACCAGCAGGTCCAGTTCGATTTGCCCGGCGGAGGCGCCAGGCATGCGGCGCGCGAAGCCTTTTTCGGGGCTGCCGCCAGCCACGGGGAGCGCGGCCAGCTCGGCCGGCAGCGCGTCCAGGCCAAGCACATCGAGCACCGCGCGATCGGCCAGGCGTGGTCCCCTCAACGACAGCACGGCGGTGTCGGCAGTCCCCGGGGCGACATCAGACCAGAAGACCATCTTTTTCAGATAGCTCAGTAGCGGCTCACCCCGCCAGGGTTCGGTGTCGAGGTAGGTCGTGCCGGCCAGCTCGGTCTGGATCCAGTGGTCCTCGACCCGGCCCTGGCCGTCGAGGCTGAGATTTTGGGTGCTGGCGCCGTCCGGGAGTTGGCTGACGTGTTGGGTCGAGATGCTGTGCAGCCAGCTCTGCCGGTCGCTGCCGGTCAAGGTGAGCACTGCGCGGTGCGAGCGGTCCACCAGCACGGCATCGGTTTCGGCCGCCCGCTGCTCGCCCAGCGGATCGCCGTAATGCCAGATCGCGCCCGCGTCGGGTCCGGAATCGGGTGC
>PLSK01000162.1:0-9354 GCA_003165155.1 Mycobacterium sp.
GCCGATTGACCACAACTGTTTGCCCAGACAGTATGGCGATGTGATGACGCCGTTCGATGGCCCGCAGTCCGAACTGGCATGGATGTTCCTGCAGTGCATCAGCGATGGCGGCGACGCCGAAGAGGGCTTCGCGCTGCTCAGCGACGACTTCACCTACTGGAGCATCGTCACCCGAGTTTCCGTCGACAAAGAGACGTTCCGGGAAGCGAACGAGCGGCGTAGAAAGGTCGTCGAGATCAACATCGATCTCCTTCGTTGTGTCAACGAAGGAGACACTGTGGTGGTTGAGGCGCTCGTCGCGGGCGCAACCGACGACATCCAATACGACACCCCGTTCCTCTGCATCTTCGAGACTCGCGACGGGCTGATCGTGTCGATGCGCGAGTACAGCGACACCCGGTCCGCGGCGGCCGTATTCGCCGGTTGATGCGCCGGTTGGCGCTATTGCGCCAGCACGCTGATCTCGGCCTTGTTCGGGTAGAACGCGACGTGCCCGGCAATCGCCGCCACCGCGGGGAACGGCTGCTCGTACGTCCAGATCACGTCCTCGACGGTTTCGCCGGCCACGGTGGTCACGCTGTAGTAGCTGGCGTCGCCCTTGAACGGGCAGTAGGTGCTGGTGTCGGTGTGGGTCAGCTTGTCTTGAACCACATCGCCTATCGGAATATATTGCACCGCAGGCAAAGTGGCCTCTCGCAATTCCAGCGCCGCCGTGCTGTCGGCGACGAGCTCGCCATTGACGCGAACCTGTACCCGTCCCTTGGTCGGCTCGATGGTGATCGGGTGCCCGGCGCTCGGCTCTAAGATTTCAGGGTGGCTCATGGTTGATTCCTCCTCGGAAGCATGTGCCCTGTCCAACACCCGGCGACGGTCAACACTTCCCGAGTTCGTCAGAGCTATTCGGATTGGGCGGGCGTCGCGCTCTTTCGAGCGTCGCGCATCGCCGCCCAAAAGCGGGCGGCCTCGCGGATCGACTCCTCCACCGGGCGCGGCTGCCAGCCCAATTCGCGGACCGCCTTGCTGGCGTCGACGTCGGCTTCGGCGCGCATCATCCGCACCGACGCGAGACTGAGTTCGGCATCTTTGCCGGTGAGCCGGGCCTTCAGAGTGCCGAACGCAGCCAGGGCGTACAGCATCGGCACCGAAATCGAGCGTTGCGGCGGCGGCACACCGGCCTCGTCGGCCGCGATCCGCACCACCTCTTTCAACCCAATCATGCGTTCGGAGATGAGGTATCGCTCGCCGATCCGCCCGTGCTCGGCGGCCAGGATCATGGCCCGGGCGGCGTCGTCGACGCCGACGACTTCCAGTTGGATGCCGTCCATCATGAACGGCAGCTTGCCGAACACCGCGCCTGCGATGAAGGCGCCGTGCGGGGTGCGCCCCCAATCGCCTCCGCCGTAGGTCGTTGACACGCACATTGCGACGGCCGGTAGGCCTGCCTCGGCCACATAGCGCATCACCAGGTCTTCGGCTTGCACCCTGGATTGCACGTAGGGAGTCAGGCCGCGCGAATCGATCACGTCCTCCTCGGTCGCCACGTGGCCGTGCCGCCGACCCACCGTCGTATATGTGCTGGTGAAGACGAACCTGCGCAGGCCCGGTTCCTTGACCGCGACGTCAAGGACATTCCGCAGGCCTTCCACGTTGGTGCGGAACAACGGCGCCGTGTCACGCAGCCAGGCACGGGTGTCGACAACGCAGTAGTAGACGTCGTCGACGCCGTCCATCGCCTCGCGCAGTGTGGCGGTGTCGAACACGTCGCCCTCGAAGCGACTGAGTTCGAGGTCATCGATGCTGCGGGTGTTGGCGTTCGGGCGCACCATCGCCCGCACTTCGGCACCGCCGGCGACAAGCTGGCGGGTCACATGCGAACCCAAAAAGCCGTTGGCGCCGATGACCAGCTTGGGTTTTGCGCTCGCTTCCGGGTTCACTTCCGGGTTCATGTAAGCCCACCGCCATTCTCCTGCATCCACCGCGCCGCGTCTTCGTCGAGCGTGCCGAGGGCCTGCGCCTTGCGGCACCACTTCATCGCCGCACGCAGGAACCGGAGCGGGTTGTAGATGTCTTCTTGACGGCACCACAGACCGTCGCCGGCGTAAGTGACGATGGAGATGTTCGTCGCGGTAATGACGGTCCCGTCGCCGGGGTCGGCCATCGGATTGTCCAATTCGCAGATGATGCGCCCGGTCGGTTCGTCGATGACCGACCACAAGGACGGGAAGGCGACCATGTGGCTGCCGGGAAAGGTTGTCATCGTCTGCTGGATCCAGGTGCGTACCTCGTCGCGGCCGTGCATGGTGCCGGCCGCGTGCTCGACGTACTCGACGTCGGGAGTGTAGTGGGAGACCCAGGCCTCCCAGTCACGTGTTTCCGCGGCCCGCGCGACGGTCGCCTCGAACTTCCCGAACGCCGCAGCGAGTTCGCTACGGGTGAACGACCGCACGGTCACATGGGCTCCTTCACGCCGTCCCAGCTCATCGGCGGAGTGTAGCGTGGGCTTCATCATGGCCGGGCCGTGGCCGATCACGGAGGACTCGGGAGGAGCTACGCATGACAACCACTGAAAAAGCCATCTTGGCCGGCGGTTGCTTCTGGGGAATGCAAGACCTGATCCGCAAACAGCCGGGTGTGGTCGCAACCCGGGTCGGTTACACCGGCGGCGACGTCCTCAACGCGACCTACCGTAACCACGGCACCCATGCCGAGGCCATTGAAATCGTTTACGACCCTTCGGTTACCGATTACCGCGCGATGCTGGAGTTCTTCTTCCAGATCCACGATCCGACGACAAAGAACAAGCAGGGTAACGACCGGGGAACTAGTTACCGCTCGGCGATCTTCTACCTCGATGACGAGCAGAAGCGAGTCGCGCTGGACACCATCGCCGATGTCGAGGCGTCCGGCCTTTGGCCAGGCAAAGTGGTGACCGAGGTCAGCCCGGCCGGGGACTTCTGGGAGGCCGAGCCTGAGCACCAGGACTACTTAGAGCACTACCCCAACGGGTACACCTGCCACTACATCCGCCCAGGCTGGAAGCTGCCCCGTCGCGCTGGCGCGAACCAGTAGTTTCAGCGCCGGTGTACTACAACGCGGCCGCCGTCTTTCGGCACAAATGCAACACCGCGGCCGTGCCAGCTCTCCCCTGGTGCGTCAGTGGTCTCGATTGTGAAGTGGCGCAATACCGTTCGAAGCACGACGTCCATTTCCATGTTGGCGAACGCCGCCCCCACACACCGGCGAGTCCCACCGCCGAACGGAATCCAGGCCGCCGCGGGGGGTTTCGTTCCCATGAAGCGGCCTGGGTCGAAGCGCTCGGGCTCCGGGAAGAGGTCGGGATCGCGGTGTATCTGGCCGATGCCGACAATGATCGAATCCCCGCGCGGAATCACCCACTCGCCGAGTTGGAAAACTTCTGGATAGACATGGCGGCCAGCTAGATCGATGACCGTCCTGGCCCGCTGAACTTCCAGGATCGTCGCCTGGCGTAGCTCGCGGCCGCCGTTATCGGCCTCTTCGACCAGACCCGCCAGCACATCGGGGTGGCGGCTTATCCGCTCGAAGGCCCAGCCCAGCGTGGCCGCGGTGGTTTCGTGTCCGGCCGCCAGCAGCGCCAGCAATTCGTCACCGATGTCCTTGCGCGACATGGCCGAACCGTCGTCGTAGCTACTGCGCAGCATCAGGGCGAGCACGTCGGTCCGTTCGGCGAAATTCGGGTCCGCCCGTTCGTCGTCGATCAACTTGTTGATGACGACGTCGTACTGGCTACGCCATTTGTCGAGCCGGCCCCACGGACTGTAACTGCCATAGCTCCGGTTCGGCATGGGCAGCGCGGCCATGCGAGAACCGAGCTTGACCCACGGTGGGATGAGCCGGCGCAATTCGTCGAGCTCGGCGCCGTCGGCCCCGAAGACCGCTCGCAGGATGGCGTTGAGCGTGATCCGCATCATCGGCGGCACCGTCGCGAAACGCCGCCCGACAGGCCAGTTCGCGATTTCACGCAGCGTCTCTTCCTCGATGATGCCTTCGTAGTTTTTCATGCTCTTGCCGTGGAAGGGCGGCGCCAGTAGCCGTCGCCGGCGACGGTGATCATCACCCTCGAGGCCGAATACCGACCCGGGGCCGAATAGCCTGCTCAGATTCGGCTGGATGTTGCCCAACTCGTCGGGGCTGGTGGCGAAGACCTGCTTTGCCAGTTGCGGGTCCGCCACCACGACGACGCGACCGTAGACCGGGATGCTGAGCGTGAAAACGTTCCCGTACTTGCTCACCAGGTGTGTCATCATCCACCGTCGCGCCGTCGCAAAGGCCAGGGCCTGAAACACTTTTGGAAGGCGAGTCGCCGGAGGCATCCTCACCGCGGGGGGCGCCGGCGTGGGGGTGACTAGTTCGCTCATGGCGGTGCAGGCTCCCAACATCGGCGTGTCCCCAACCGGGGTGGTACGACGGCGTACCGCAGATCTTTCCCGGTACGGTACTCTGTGGTACCAAGCCTGACAAGCATGGAAGGGGCGCGCGTGACAGCAGTGGCCGGCGCACCCTTTCTCGGACCCGTTCTCGAGCAAGTCCTGGCTGAGCCTGACCCGTTTCGGCTCCGACTGCTCGAAGGCCTCGGCGCCTCGATCGTTGAGCGCGGCTACCGGGCCAGCACCGTCGCGGACATCGTGCGCCATGCGCGTACGTCGAAACGCACCTTCTACGATCAGTTCCCGAGCAAGGAACAGTGCTTTCTGGAGCTGTTGCAGGCCGACATCGAGAACATGGGCGCGAGCATCGAGGCAGCGGTCGATCCCCAAGACGACTGGCACCAGCAGATTCGTCAGGCCGTCGAAGCCTACGTGGGCCACATCGAGTCCCGTGCCGCCATTACCTTGAGCTGGATCCGCGAGCTCCCGTCGCTGGGCGACGTCGCCCGGCCGCTGCAGCGCCGCGGCTTGCAGTTGCTGTCGAAACTGCTGATCGACCTCAGTGCCAGCCCGGGGTTCCAGCGAGCCGAGCTGCCGCCGTTGACCGCCCCGCTGGCCGTGATCTTGTTGGGCGGTCTGCGGGAACTCACCGCGCTTGCCGTCGAAGATGGAAGAGCCGTCAGGGAGATCGTCGAGCCCGCGGTGGATGCGTCCATCGCCTTGCTCGGCCCCCGCTACTAGGGAGGACCGCGATGCCGCCGTCGACCATGCGTGCCGAGCGCTTCTACGCCGATACTCAAAAGGTTGTGCTGGAGGATGTTTCGATCCCCGAACCGGGGCCGGGCGAAGTGCTGGTCAAGGTTGCGTTCTGCGGGATCTGCCACTCGGACCTGAGCCTGATCAATGGAACGTTTCCGGCTCAGCTGCCGGTGGTGACGCAGGGCCACGAAGCGTCGGGCACCATCGCGAAACTGGGCCCTGGCGTCACCGGCTGGGCCGAGGGCGACCGGGTTATCGTCGCCGCGGGCCGCCCGTGCCAGAAGTGCCCGAACTGCCGTCGTGGCGATGTGGTGAACTGCCTGCGGATCCAGTTGATGGCCTTCGCCTACGACGGCGCGTGGGCCGAATACACGTTGGCACAGGCGGCGGGCCTCACGCGGGTACCGGACAACGTCCCGCTGGAGCAGGCCGCCATCCTGGCCGACGCGGTATCGACGCCGTACGGCGCCGTGGTCCGAACCGCAAAGGTCGCGGTCGGGGAATCCGTCGGAGTGTGGGGTGTTGGCGGGGTGGGCACTCACATCGTTCAGCTCTCGCGGTTGGTCGGCGCGGTGCCGGTGATCGCCGTCGACCTCAACCCCGCCGTGCTGGAACGAGCCGTCCAGGTCGGCGCGGACTACGCCTTCGATTCCCGCGACGACCAGTTGCACGACAAGATCGCCGAGGTCACCGGCGGCCGCAAACTAGATGTGGCCTTCGACGCCGTCGGCCTGAAAGTGACCTTCGAGCAGGCGCTTGATTGTCTGACCGCGGGCGGGCGCCTGGTGGGCGTGGGAATGAGCGCGGAGTCACCCACCATTGGACCCACTGCGATGTTCGGGCTGAGCCGCAAGCAGGTGCTCGGTCACCTCGGTTATCAGAATGTGGACATCGAGACCCTGGCCAAGCTCGTTTCGTCTGGGCGCCTTGACTTGTCGCGGTCGGTCAGCGAGATCGTGTCGCTGGAAGACCTGCCGTTGGGCATCGAGAAGCTGGAGCGCCAGGACGGCAACCCCATCCGCATCTTGGTCAAGCCCTGAGAAACGCAGCGGTTGCGCGCGACACATAAACCACGCACACGACACGNNCTGAAAAGTGCTGCCCTAGTTTATGTTTCGACGTTCAAGAATGCGCGGATCCGGTCCAGCACCAGCTCCGGTCGCTGCTCGACGATCCAGTGTCCAACGCCGTCGACCAGCTCCATCTCGAAGTCGCGGATCCGGTCTCCGTACCCTTCGACCAGGGCCGGGATGCACACCGGATCGTCGGTGCCAGTCAGCCAGCGGACCGGAACGTCGACGCGGGCGTCATCGAATTCGCCGCGCATCCAGCTCAGCATCTCCCTGGTCTGAAAGCTTCGGTACCACCGCGATCCGGCCTCGGCGTGGCCGGGCTGACGCATGCACTCCATGTACATCCGGACGTCCTCGTCTGGCAACGTGAATCCGCCCCCCACCCATGACTCCAGCAGCCGCCCAAAGCGCGCATCGGGATTGCTGATCACCCGCGGGCCGATGACCGGCAGCGATATCGGGATCTGGTACAAGAACCGCCAGACGTTGCGGATGCTGGAGAGATCGCGCTTGACCCAGGGCGCCACGGTGTTGATCCCGAAGAAGCCGCTCACCTTTTCCGGATGGCGCAGCATCATGATGAACGCGACCGGTCCACCCCAGTCGTGGGCGACCAGCTTCACCTTCTCGACGCCCATGCGGTCCAGGACGCCCGCCAGATCGTCGGCCATCTCGTTCTTGGTGTAACGCGAGCGCGGCGCCGAACTCCAGCCCGCTCCACGCAGATCCGGACACAGCACCCGGTATCCGTCGGCGGCCAGCGGCCCGATCATGTCGTGCCACTCCCACCAGTTCTGCGGGAAGCCGTGCACAAGCATGACCGCTGGGCCATCGGGCGGGCCCGATTCGGCGACGTGGATCGTGACGCCGTCACCCAGCTCTACGTACCGGTGTTCGACGCCGTCCAGCGCGGGCATAGTGACCATGTTTGAGAAGGTAGTGGAACGCGCCTATTTGAGGAACCGCTCGACGTAGGGTGCGAACCGTTCGCGCAGGGTTTCCTCTTTGAGCCCGAACATCTCACAGGACGTTTCGACATTTCCCAGTCGGCTGCGCTGATGGCCCGCCAGGTAATTGGCGATTGCGGTGCGCGCCGGCGCGTCGAAGGGCTCACTGGCTAAGGCGTAAACCTGCTCGGCGATACCAAGTTCGTTGGACAGGAAGTCATCGAAACGGATGTCGATTGAACGTTCGGGTCCGAGGGTGTCGCGATCGCGGACCAGTGCGTTGAGCATCTGCTCGAGGCGGTCGATCCAGTAGCCCGCGATCTGTTCCACCGGCACCGGCGACCGGTGCATGCGGGCGGAGTAGGTGATCATCGCGATCATCGACAGGGCCACCGGCACGGGGTCACGATGGGTGAACACAACGATGCTGTCCGGGAAGACGCGATCCAGCACCGGCACCTGCTCGAGGTGCTGGGGCGACTTGAGCAGCCAGCGGCGTCCCCCGCGCAGGAACTGCATGGCTTTGAGTTGTCCGGCGAGATATTGATAGTGCGACGTCTGGTCGTGGGCCCGGTAATAGTCGCGCCAGCGGGGCACATCGGCCAGTGTCTCGAACAACATTGTCGAAATATCGTTGGCCAGCAGCTGGATTTCTTCGTGGACATGATCGGTCGTCATCTCGTGCATGAGTGCGAAATGCGGCATCACGGTGTTGATCACGCTGACCGCGACGTCCATGCGCGCCCGCCGCGGATCCGGCTGGACACCGGCCTCGGCCGGCAACGGAAACGGCTCGACACTTTCCCAGTACGGCATGGTGCGGAAGGTCGACGGCGTCGCCAGCAGATTATGCAGGTGGGTGGTGCCGGTGCGGGGCAGACCGGCGATCACCACCGGCGATTGCAGTTCGATGTCGTCGATCTCGGGACGCTCGTTGAGTAGGTCGGTCAGCAGCAGTCGGTTCTTGAGTAACTGCAGCAGTTGCCCATAGAAATTGACCAACCCGGCCCCGTGCAGCCCGTCGATGTCACGCAGCGCGGCGAGGTAGACATCGAGCCGTTCTCGGTAGTCGTCGCGACCGAAATCGTGCAGGCCGGTGTCGGCACTGGCCTGGGCGTGCAACGCATCGGAATCCAACGGGCAGAGCGAGGCCATCGAGGCCATCACGTCGATGATCTGCTGGCCCTCCTCGCTGAATCGGGGCTGAGCCAGGTCTTCTAGGCGAACGGCATCGGTCACGCAACTTATGTTACCCTGAGTTTCGTAATGGTAGTAGACTTCGGCCGGCCCCGTGACCCACGAATCGACGCAGCGGTGCTTCGTGCGACGGTTGAGCTTCTCGCCGAAACCGGCTATCCAGGGCTCTTGGTCGCCGCCATCGCCCAGCGGGCCGGCACCAGCAAGCCCGCGATCTACCGGCGCTGGCCGAGCAAAGCGCACCTCGTGCATGAGGCGGTGTTCCCGATCGGCGCCGCGACCGCGATTCCCGACACCGGATCGCTGCCCGAAGATCTGCGCGAGATGGTTCGCCGCTCAATGGCTTTCCTGACGACGCCAGCCGCCAGGGCGGCCGTGCCGGGGCTGGTCGGCGAGATGGCGGCGGACCCGACGTTGCATTCGGCACTGTTGGAACGGTTCGCCGGCATCATCGGCGGCGGGCTCGGCGAGCTGCTTGAAAGGGCCGCGGCCCGGGGCGAGCTGCGGGCCGACTTTGCCGCCGCCGAACTCGCCACCCAACTGACAGAAGCCATCGCCGGCATCACGTTGATCGGACTGCTCACCCGGGTCACCGAACTCGACGAACCCTGGGTCGATCGCACAACTTCGTTGCTCCTGAAAGGAATCGGCGCATGACGCACGAATCGACTGCCGCTTGGCAAGAGTTGCTTGCAACCGTCGGGAGCCTCGACCGGTCCTTCCTCGAGGGCGACCGCGCGGTTACCGACGACCGCCACGTCGCCGACGGCTACCGCACGCTCGCCACCACATTGGGCGTGGCGCTGGACACCTATCTGTTCGCCGAGCCCGGCCGGCCGCAATTCGTTGCGGTGAACACGCCGTTCCGTCGCGATCGTCGATGGGGCGGCGACAACACCGACGCTTATTACTTCATCTGCCCGGTGGACCCGACGCGGCGCTACCGCATCAGCGGCAATCGGGGTGACAGCG
>PLSK01000162.1:9364-22916 GCA_003165155.1 Mycobacterium sp.
GCCGTCCTGATGACCCGTGACTACCAGGCCGACCCACTGACCGGCCGCCCGGTGGTGTGGAATATCGAGGCGCTCGACGAGCCGGACCCGATACGACATGGGGACGCGGAGACCGCCGCGGCTCTGCGGGCGACGGCCACCTGGTTGCGCACCATGTTTGCCATCGTGCCGCTGGCGGTTGGTACCCGAGTAGAGGACGGTCACGCGCTCGGACACGAGACCACCTACGCCGCAAATCAATTCGCCGAGCCCTACCAGGTGCCCGACGCCAACTTCGGCTGGTCGGCGCGCGACGCCTGTTATGCCTACGGCAGTTTCGTGCTTGATGACGACGAAGCGCTGGTCATCGCGCACCGGCCCCCGTCGTGCAGATTCTGGAACCTGGTGGTGTGGAACCAGTTCATGGCCACCTATGGCGCAGCAGACGCTCGTTGCTCCCTCAACGGCCACAGCGCCGTTCGCAATAGTGACGGCTCCGTGACGATCGTCTTATCCCGCGGGATGACCACGCACCCGAATTCATTGACCGCGCTGGGCTATCCGCGTGGGAACCTCGCCTTCCGGTGGTTCCTCACCGAAGGGCTTCCGGAACGGCCCGAGGTGAAACTCGTGAAGGTCTCCGAGGCGCCGACGGACGTGTACTAATTTCGACAGTGGCGACCCGCTTCGCCCGGCTACGCCGCGCTCGCGATCGTCACTAAACCTCGCGGACCAGCTCGATGGCCCGGCCCAGAGTGCTCAGTTTGGCATCCAGCGTCTCACCGGCGGGGTAGAGCCGCACGGTGTCCACTCCGGCGTCTTTCCAGACCACGAGCCGGGCCCGAACCATCTGCTCGGTCCCGATGAGCGTTGTGGCCAGCACCATCTCGTCGGTCACCAGGGTGGCCGCGCCGTCGCGGTCGCCGCTCTGCCAACGCTCATGCACCTCGACGGCGACGTCTGCCCAGCCTTGCCGGCTGTAGGCCTGGTTGTAGAAATTCGTGCTGGAGGACCCCATGCCCCCGAGGCTGAATGCAAGCTCTTTTTTGCGGGCCGCCACCATGCGTTGCAGCTCGTCTTCGTCCGAGGCGAAGGCGACTTCGGCGCCCTGACAGATGTCGATGTCGGCACGCGTCCTGCCGGCGGACGCCAGCCCCTCGTCGAGGTGAGCGAAGTAGGCGTCGCCGGCGCCTTCCGGGACGAAGCTGGTGCCCAGCCAGCCGTCGGCGATCGCCCCGGTCAACCGCAGCATGGCCGGCGACAGCGCCGCCAGGTAGATCGGAATGGGGTGCAGGGGCGCACTGGACAGCCGCATCGGCACCGCCTCCCCGCCCAGGCGGGGAATTTGAAACTCCTTGCCGGAATGGAAGATTTTGCCACCGGCGAACGCCTGCCGCACGATGTCGACGGTTTCGCGGATGCGGGCAAGCGGGCGGCTGAACGACACTCCGTGCAGGCCCTCTATCACCTGCGGGCCGGACGCACCCAAGCCGAGTAGGAACCGGCCATTCGACAGGTTGGACAGCGTGATCGCGGTCTGGGCGACCATGATGGGCGACCGAACGCCGACCTGCAGGATTCCGGAGCCGAGCAGCATCCGCTCGGTGCGGGCCGCGAGATAACCCAGCACAGACGGCGCGTCAGCACCCCATGCCTCGGCGACCCAACAGATATCGAGACCCAACTTCTCCGCCTCGACTGCGAACTGGATGACTTCTGCGGGATCCCGGGACAACTCGATCGTCGTGGCCGTGCGCATCAACGCACCCCGTGCTCGGCAAGCCGCTTGAGCGCCGCCACGGTCTTGCCCATCGCGGTCTCGAACTCCCGCATCCGCACGAAGACGATCTTTTGTTCCTTGTCGGGCATCGACTCGATAGCCGCCGACAGCCCCGAGCGGGCCGGTCCCATCTGCATCCAAAACGTCAGGGTGGTTCCGCCGTCGCGGGGTGTCAACCGGAATCGCCAGGTCGCCGCGGGAGTGTCGGGATCGCCCACCGCCCAGGTGAACTCGTGTGGCTGATCGAAGGAGACGACGTGCGAGGTGGTGCTCCATTCCCCGAAGGCGTCGTGCTTGTTGTGCCCGACGAACTTGGCACCCAGCCGGGGCCCGGCGGCTCCGTCGACCCACTCCACGGACTGCAGCTCGTCACTGAAGGTCGGCATCAGCTGGATGTCGGAGACCAGACCCCAGACCCGGTCCGGTTCGGCGTCGATCCATGTCGAGACGTCCACCGTTGGGCAATCCGAATAGCGCGCGCCGGTCCATTCCACGGGCCCCATTGTCCACCGCTCGGGCGGCGGGAAAACACCGGGTTTATGCGGCGACCGGCACCCGATCGGCCGGCTTGATGGCGGTGCGTTTGCGCAGCACCGACAACGAGTCCGGGAGGGTCAGCCTGACGATCTTGCGAACGACGGTGCCGAACTGTTGCGGCAGCGGGCCACCGTTGTAGGAGACGCCGTAGCGTTCGCAGATCTTTCGCACCTCGGGTGCGATGTCGGGATACCGGCGGGCCGGCATGTCCGGGAACAGGTGGTGCTCGATCTGGTGCGACAGGTTGCCCGACAGCAGATGAAAGATCTTGCCGCCGGTCAGATTCGCCGAACCGAGTACCTGCCGGAAATACCATTGGCCGCGGGACTCGTCCTTAGTCTCCTCGACGGTGAATTCCTGGGTGCCGTCCGGGAAGTGGCCGCAGAAGATGATCATGTAGGACCACACGTTGCGCATCAGGTTGGCCGACAGGTTGCCGGTGAACACGAAAGGCGCGAACGGTCCGGCCAACAGCGGGAAGGCGACGTAGTCCTTGAGCACCTGCCGGCGGGTCTTTTTCCAGATGGCCTTGATGGTGTCGCGCTTGTCGCGGAGCTTGATCTCGCCGGTGCGGATGCGTTCGGTTTCCATCTCGTGCAGTGCAACGCCGTACTGGAACAACACCATCAGCAGGAACGCGTAGACCGGGTTACCCAGGTAGTAGGGGTGCCACGGCTGGTCCTCGCTCATCCGCAGGATGCCGTAGCCGATGTCGCGGTCCATTCCCACGATGTTGGTGTGGGTGTGGTGCATGTAGTTGTGCGAGTGCCGCCATTGGTCGGCCGGGCACGCGGTGTCCCACTCGAAGGTGCGCCCCGAGATCGCCGGGTCACGCATCCAGTCGTACTGGCCGTGCATGATGTTGTGGCCGATCTCCATGTTGTCCAGGATTTTCGCGATGCCGAGCATCGCGGTGCCGGCCAGCCACGCCGGCGGCAATATCCCGGCGAATAAGAGCGCGCGGCCGCCCACTTCCAGCGAGCGCTGGACTTTGATGACGCGGCGAATATAGTCGGCGTCTTCCGCGCCGAGGTCTGCCATCACGCGTTCTTTGATGGCGTCGAGCTCGCGGCCGAATTGATCGGCCTGCTCGGGGGTCAGGGTGATCGTGTTCTGGGACATGATTTTTCCTCCCATGGTTTAGTGGTTGGCAAAAGTGCTAGCTAGAGCGCGAGGTCGACGTCGCCGACAGGAACAGACACGCAGATCTGCACGTCTTCGTCAGGGACGGTCGAGACCGCGCCGGTAATGAGGTTTCGCACGGTTCCGGCGGTCTTGCGCCGGGTGCAGGTGTGGCAGATGCCCATCCGGCATCCGTTCGCCGGCGTCAAGCCGGCCGATTCGGCCTGTTCCAGCAGCGAGCGCCCGTCGTCGACGGCGTCGACACCGCTGTCCGCGAAGGTGATTCGACCCCCCGACGGATTAGCGGACGGTTCGAACACCGGCGGCACAAAGCTCTCGGTTTGCATATTTTCGCAGTGCTCCCGGACCGCGTCGACCAAAGCCGTTGGGCCGCACACGAACACCAGATCAGGTGTCGGCAAGGCGGCGGCCAGATGCTCTGGCCCGAACCGGCCGGCGAGGTTACCAGCATCCGATCGCGTGTAGCCGTGCAGCACCCGCACGCCGGGCAGATCGCTGTAAGCGGCCAGTTCGTCGCGGTAGCACGCCTCCGCCTCGGTGCGCGCGTAGTGGATAAATGCGACCTGTGCATCCGCATTTTGGGGGTGGCCCTCGGCGACCAGCGTGCGCAGCATCGCCATGACTGGCGTGATGCCGCTTCCGCCGGAGACGAACAAGATTCGCCGGGGCCGCTGGTCGGGCAACACGAAGTCGCCGCCCACACCGGCCAGGCCGAGCACCATGCCGCGTCGGGCATGCTCATACAGGTAGTTCGAGACCAGCCCACCGTCATGCTGGCCGATGGTCAGCTCGAGGTTGCGGCCGCCCTCGGCGTTGGCCGGTGAGTAGCAGCGGGTGTGCCGGCGGCCGTCGATGTCGACCGCGAGGTTGACGTATTGACCGGCTTTGACGGTGTAAGAGGAGGTGAAGCTCCCATTCGGAGCGAGAGTGAGGGTGACGCTGCGCGGAGTGGTCCTGCGCACGTCGACGACCTTGGCGCGGGCTTCGCCCAACGCCCACGTCGGCGCCACCTGCTCGGTGTACCGGTCTACGCCGTGCGGACCGGTGAGCAGGTCTACCAGGCCTGAACCCAGCACTCGCTTCCGGAAAGCCTCCATGAAGGTCCGGCCCGAAGCCTGAGGAGTTTCAGTGAACATATGTACACCGTGCGCGCAGATTGTGCAGCTAGTCAAGGGTTTCTATGGCTCTGTGGTAGGCTTCACACAGTGAACAGCCGTACTCCCAGCTCGCGACCGCATAGGTCTGGTCGCGAGCGTTCACGCGAAACCCCGTCACGCGAAGAGCGCAAAGAGGCCACCCGGCGGGCCATCATCGCCGCCGCCCTCAAGCTCCTGCAGGAGCGCAGCCTGAGCAGCCTGAGCCTGCGCGAGGTGACCCGGGAAGTCGGCGTCGTGCCCGCGGCGTTCTACCGTCACTTCGAGTCGATGGAAGCGCTCGGACTGGTCCTGATCGACGAGTCGTTTCGCACTTTGCGCGACACCCTGCGCGGGGCGCGCGCGGGCAAGCTCGACCCGAACCGGGTCATCGAGTCGTCCGTCGAGATCCTGGTCGCCAGTGTCGCCGAACGGCGCGAGCACTGGCGCCTCATCGGCCGCGAGCGCAATAGCGGCCTATCCGTGCTGCGCTACGCGATCCGCACCGAGATCCGGCTGATCACCTCCGAGCTGGCCACCGACCTCGCGCGCTTCCCGGGGCTCAACGCTTGGAGCACCGAGGACCTCAACGTCCTAGCGACGCTGTTCGTGAATGCGATGATCGTGACCGCGGAGGCGATCGAGGATGCGCAGAGTTCCGAAGCGCTGGAAGACATCCGGCGCACCGCAGTCAAGCAGCTACGGATGATCGCGATCGGTATCGCGGGCTGGCGAAGCGCACCCTGATACACCGCGTTGCCTTGTCCCAGTTGCCGATACAACGCGGATGGACAACGCCGCTGAATCCTGTGCAGCGCTTATGAGGGGGTTATGAAGGCCTCCAGAATCCTTGGATTCATCTGAAGAATTGCTGAACTAGTCGTTAACTATGGAACAGATGTTTTATAGCCGATTAGGAGGTATCCGATGTCTTTTGTGATCACGGGGCCGGAGGCCCTCGCAGGAGCGGCTTCGAATTTGGCCCGTATCGGGTCGTTAGTGAGCGAGGCTCACGCGGCGGCGGCGGCGTCCACCACGGATGTGGTTGCGCCCGCCGCGGATGAAGTGTCGGCAGCAGTCAAGTCGGTATTTTCTGAATACGCGTCCGAATATCAGGCGTTGAGCGCTCAGGCCGCAGCTTTTCACTCCCAGTTTGTACAGACCCTGAACTCCAGTGCAGCCAACTACGCCGCAGCCGAGGCCGCCAACGCCAATCCGCTGCAGGCCGCGGCGCAATCCGTGTCCGCGGCGGTCAACGATCCGTTCCTGCAATACACGGGGCGCCCACTGTTTGGTAGCGGCACCAACGGCGCGACCGTGAACGGCGTAGGCACGGCCGGCGGGGGCGGCGGCTGGATCTACGGCAACGGAGGCACCGGCGGCAACAGCACCAACGCCGGAGCAGCGGGCGGCGCAGGCGGGTCCGCGGGCCTCTTCGGCAGCGGCGGCGCCGGTGGCACCGGCGGAGCGGGCGGCATCGGCGGAGCCGGTGGCCGTGCGTGGCTGATCGGCAACGGCGGCACCGGCGGCACCGGCGGCGCCGTCACGGCGGGCACCGGTGGTGCTGGCGGCACTGGTGGTATCGCCGGATTGATCGGTGGCGGCGGCGTCGGCGGCGTGGGCGGCGCCGCGACCACCGGGACCGGCGGTACCGGAGGCGTCGGCGGCTCCAGCAGCGTTACCTGGGGCCTAGGCGGCACCGGCGGAGCCGGCGGCGACGCCACCACCGGAACCGGAGGGGCCGGCGGTAGCGGCGGCCTTGCGCACGGCCTCTTCACGGCCTTTAGCGGCGGTGGCGGTCACGGCGGCTACGGGGACACCGGCGGCGGTGCGGGCGGCGCCGGCGGCACGGCCGCCACCATCTCACCGATCGGAATAGGACTTGCGCAAGGGGGCGCCGGTGGCACGGGCGGCGCAAGCCCAACGGGTATGGCCGGCGGCGGCGGGCAAGGTGGTCTTACGGCCGCCACCGCCTTCATCGGCATCGACCTCGTCCACGGCGGCGCCGGCGGCGCCGGCGGCGCCACCATGACCGGGGTAGCCGGCACAGGGGGCAACGGTGGCCTGGCAGCGTCCCCCGACCTCCTCGGCTTTGCCACCGCGCAGGGAGGCACAGGCGGAGCCGGTGGTGTTGCGAGCGCCGGTGGCAACGGAGGCCAGGGCGGCGACGGCGGCCTTGGTGCGACCCTCATGGGGCTTGCCGGCGGCGGCGATGCCGGCGCCGGTGGCGACGTCACCGGCGCCGGTCTGGCGGGTGCTGGTGGAACGGGCGGCGGCGGCGCCTCGTTCCTCGCCGCCATCGGCGGTTCCGGCGGTCACGGCGGTGCCGCCGCCACCGGAACCGGCGGTAGCGGCGGCGACGGCGGCGGTGCCTTGAGCTTCCTCGGCGGCGGTGGCAACGGCGGCGACGGCGGCACCGGCAGCGTCGTCGGCGGTAACGGCGGCAACGGCGGCAACGCCTCGCTAACTTACCAGGGCATTAGCGGCCAGTCCCCGTTAGGCGTCGGCGGCAACGGCGGCAATGGCGTCGACGGCGGAGTCGGCGGCACGGGGGGTACCGGAGGATCGAATGGCGGCGCAAACGGCACGAACGGAAATCCCTAGAAAGCCATAACCCGACGTCGGACAGCACGATCTCGGAAGTGACGACGAAGCCGAAACGAGGTTGGTCGATTCGAGATACGCCGGGCAATGCCAGTGGCCGCCGCCGGACCCTCCGCCGCCGGTTGCGGCGTTGCCGCTCACCGGACCATTAATTTAAGTTCCAGTTAATTCGCGCGATGGACGGTACCGGCAACGGAAGTCAGCGCGGCGAACGCCACATTGGCCACATGGTGGGACCGCCTTCGGGCAATTCAATCTCACCGGTTACCTCAAAGCCAAACCGTTGGTAATAAGCAATATTCTGATGCTTACTCGACTCCAAATAAGCAGGCGCATGCTCAGCATCGACGCGGTCCAAGCGCGATCGCATCAAGACCTGCCCAAAGCCTTTGCCGCGCACCATCGGATCGCTTCCAATGACGGCCAAATACCAATGTGGTTCTTCTGGGTGCTCGCGCTTCATTATCTCCTGTAATTGACGCACCTGCGCCGACCGGAAATCGAACACTCGGAAGAACAACGGCAGCATTGCGAACTGCTCTCGCGCGGTCTGCCTCCATCGGCTCGGCGGGTCCCACAGCGCGGTGGCGCCGATGCTCGACCCGTCGCAGGCCACCTCCGAGCCGCCACCGGCCAGATGATGATGTCGGGTGACTGCGGTGAATATCCGGGCCAGGCTCGCCAACCGCGCCGCGTCGTCAGGGAGCACCCACGTCATCACCGGGTCGTCGAAGAACGCCCGGGCCAGCACGCCCGACAGCTCTCGGATATCGGCTTTTCGCGCCGGGCGCGCCTGCGGGGTCACCTAAGCCAGGCTAACCGGCAAACCTGCGGAGTTTCACTAATCCCAATAGCGCTTCATGAGTTCTGTTGCCCACTCGGGCTGCCGCACGGGCCCGCGTGGGCCGAACTCGTTCATGTACGGCTTGATGTCTAGCACTGGGGTCCCGTCGATGGCGTCGAGCCCGCGGACCGCGATCTCGCGTCCACTCACGCCGAGTAGCGCGCACGTGGTCACCCCCAGCCGATTCGGGCGGTTCTTGGCCCGTTGCGCGAAGATCCCCACCGATGGCCAGTCCGGATTGCCCCGGGGGCGGCGCGCGCCGACTTCGACGTTGTCGGCGTCAACCCGGTCGAACACGTACACCACTTCGATATGCGAAAAGCTGTCCAGACCCCACAGCGCCGACTCATCGAACTCATCGGACAGCCGGATCAAGGTCGTCTCGAGGTCCCAGTCGTCGTCGGTCGGAATCGCGCGAGTGCTATGGACTGTGCCGATCGGAACGATGGGGATATCGATGCTCATCTTCTTCGCCACCTTCATCGCCTGGTTGTGCGAACTTCTAGCATTGTCGTTGTGCCGCCCTATCGCGATGTCGCCGCCCACGACGATCGTGCTGGGCAATATGAACACGGCTGGCGAGGGTCGGCTACACCACACGATCGCTGACCGCACCGCCGCGTTGGCGACGTCGACCGCCGCCCGTCCACGACATCTCCTCGACGTGGGGTGCGGAACCGGATACCTGTTGCGGAAACTGGCAGGCCGTTCCCCGGAAGCCGAGCAGTTCAACAGCATTGACGCCGACGGCATCGACTGCGGATTCCGCGACCCGTCCGGTAACAGTCTCCGGGTGACCCAACTGGCCGATATTGGCGCGAACACCCCAGACTGAACCTTGCGGCCGCATCTACGATGGGGTGACTCGCTCCAGCTTTATCTGAGATATCGGTGCAATGCTGCGCCGGGGAACGGTTGGCCACCGTGTGGGACTTCGAAACAGATCCGGACTACCAGGCGAAGCTGGACTGGGTCGAAAAATTCATGGTCGAAGAACTCGAACCGCTCGATCTGGTCGCCCTCGATCCGTACGACAAACAGAACGCGGAGATGATGGCCATCCTGCGGCCGTTGCAGCAGCAGGTGAAGGACCAGGGATTGTGGGCCGCACATCTGGGGCCCGAGCTCGGCGGCCAGGGCTTCGGCCAGGTCAAGCTCGCGCTGCTGAACGAGATCCTGGGGCGCTCGCGGTGGGCGCCGTCGGTGTTCGGCTGCCAAGCGCCGGACTCGGGGAACGCCGAGATCCTCGCGCTGTTCGGCACCGAGGAGCAGAAGGCGCGCTACCTGCAACCGCTGCTGAACGGCGAGATCACCTCGTGCTATTCGATGACCGAACCGCAGGGCGGTTCCGATCCCGGCATGTTCGTGACGCGCGCAGACCGAGACGGTTCAGCAAACGGAGACTGGGTCATCAACGGGGAGAAGTGGTTTTCCAGTAACGCCAAGCACGCGTCGTTCTTCATCGTGATGGCGGTGACCAAGCCCGACGCCCGCACCTACGACAAGATGTCGCTGTTCATCGTTCCGGGCGAGACGCCGGGCATCGAGATCATCCGCAACGTCGCGGTCGGAGGCGAGTCCGGCAAGCACGGTTCGCACGGCTACGTGCGCTACAACGACGTCCGAGTGCCTGCCGACCATGTGCTGGGCGGTGAAGGCTCAGCGTTCATGATCGCGCAAACCCGCCTCGGCGGCGGCCGGATCCATCACGCGATGCGCACAATCGCACTGGCGCGCAAGGCGTTTGACATGATGTGCGAGCGCGCGGTATCGCGCAAAACCCGACACGGGCACTTAGCCGACTTCCAGATGACGCAGGAGAAGATCGCCGACAGCTGGATCCAGATCGAGCAGTTCCGGTTGCTGGTGCTGCGCACCGCCTGGTTGATCGACAAGCACCACGATTACCAGAAGGTGCGTCGCGACATCGCGGCGGTGAAGGTCGCCATGCCCACGGTGCTGCACGACGTCGCGCAACGGGCCTTGCACCTGCACGGCGCGCTCGGCGTCTCCGACGAGATGCCGTTCGTCAAGATGATGGTGGCAGCCGAGTCACTGGGTATCGCCGACGGTGCCACCGAGCTCCACAAGATGACGGTAGCCCGCCGCACCCTGCGGGAATACCAGCCGGTGACAACACCTTTCCCGTCTGCGCACATACCGACCCGGCGCGCGGAATCCAACGCCCGGCTTGCCGAGCGCCTGGAGCACTCGATCGCGGAATTCTGACGGCCGAGCAGACACAGAATCGCATTTCCCGATCGCTTCGCATGCGATTCTATGTCTGCTCGCGCGCGATCGCGATCAGGTGATGTAGCGAACGATGCTTTCGGCCACGCACGCCGGCTTGGGCGACCCGTCGATCTCCACGGTGGTCGACACCGTCGCCTGCACGGCTCCGTCGCCGACCTCATCGACACTCACCAACGAGCTCTGCGCACGTACCCTGGAGCCGACCGGCACTGGCGCGGGGAAACGGACCTTGTTCAGGCCGTAGTTGATTGCCAGCTTTACACCGTTGACGGTGTACATCTCGTGTTGCAGCCGAGGCAGCAGGGCCAGCGTCATGTACCCGTGGGCGATGGTCTTGCCGAACGGACCCGCTGCCGCCCGCTCCGGGTCGACATGGATCCATTGGTGGTCACCGGTTGCGTCGGCAAACAGGTTGACGTCTTCCTGGGTGATAGTCACCCAATCGCTTTGCCCGATGATCTCGCCCGTGGCGGCGGCCAGGCCGGCGACTGACTCGAAGGTGCGCATGGATATCTCCATTTTGATCGTTGAGGGTCGTGGGGAAGCATAGAACCAACAACGGCCGACAAAACGCCACCTACACTGCTTGCAGTGAATCGCCGATGAAGATCACACTCAGTTGACGGCGCAGCATTCGAAACAGTCCTGAGTCGACGCCCTCGACACCTCGCGCGTTAGCGCTAGCCGTCAGAACCGCGGCGGAGGTGGACCACCGAAGCCGGGTCCCCCGGGTCCCCCGGGTCCACCCGGCCCGAAGCCCGGTCCCCCGGGTCCACAGGGTGCTCCCGGCGGACAGAATGGGTCGGCGTTGGCGATGCCCACGCTGAGCGGTCCAAGGATCGCGACACCCGCGCTCAGTAACACGGCCGCGACAATGCCCTTGCGCTTCGGCGATGTTGATGTGGCCATGTAGCCCCCTCTTGGTCGATTGACCGAAGCATCGATCGTCGAACGCTTCGCTATGTCTGAGCTATGGGCACCAGTTTACTTTGGCCAGATGACATTGCGTCGCAGGGGTGCGCTAACCACGCACTGCTTGATCAAATGTGCGGGTCGCAAGTCGGGGAAGGTCTATGTCGGGCCGTTGATCTACGGCAACGTCGGTGGCGAGATCGTGATCGTCGCATCGCAGGGCGGTGCCGATACGCATCCGGGGTGGTACTTGAATATCTTGGAGAGCAACACGATCGGTGTGCAGATCGCGGCCCAGGCGTTCGAGGCCACGTGGCGGGAGCCCGAAGGCGAAGAACGCCATCAGGTGTGGGCGTATATGGCTCACCCGTACCCGCCGCACCTTGCTTACCAGCAGTCGGCTAGTAGTACTTTGTTAGGTCGCTGTGTCGCAACGGTTTTCGGGTTGGCCTCTGGGAGAACCGGAGGGTGGATGCAGCCGGTCTGGTACGTGTCGATGAGCAGTTGGATTCCTTTGTCGGCGAGGTGTTCTCGTCCTTGGTGCGAAAGGATCGGCGGGCGACGGCGGGGCTGTATGCGCGGGGGCTGATGCTCGACGGCCGGCGCAAGTCGATGCAGCCGATGGCGCAGCGACTGCTGGTGGATCACCAGCGGTTGCAGCAGTTCGTGACCAGTTCGCCGTGGGACGTGGAGCCGGTCCGTAAGACGCTCTCCCGCAATGCGTGCACCCTGATCGACCCGGATGCGTGGGTGATCAACGACACCGGATTCGTCAAGGACGGCGACGCCTCCCCGTGCGTGGCACGGCAGTACTCGGGCACCCTGGGCAAGGTCGGCAACTGTCAGATCGCGGTCAGCGTGCACGCCGCCTCCGATGCGGCGTCGGCGCCGCTGGATTGGCGACTGTACGTGCCGCAACGCTGCGACCCCCGCTGGCGAGCGTCACCGGCCGAAGTGGCAGATGGCCCACCGGCGCCAACGAACCCACCGACTACTGGATCGCCACCCTCGACCCCGACACACCACTGAAGGAACTCGTGCGCCTGGCCAAGATCCGCTGGCGCATCGAACACGACTTCCGGGAACTGAAAACCGGTCTAGGCCTGGACCACTTCGAGGGACGCTCCTGGACCGGCTGGCACCACCACGCCACCCTCGTCACCGCCGCCCACCTGTTCATCACCACCCTGCGGCTTACTAACCCAAAAGCAAGTGGGCAGGGCTGACCCTCTACGGCATCGTCCGCGAACTCCAACGCGCACTTGCTCATTGGATCGGCACCTGCCCACTATGCCACCACACCTTCCCAACCTAACAAAGTACTACTAGTCGCATGCTGGGGAAACAACGACGGCCCGGCCTTGCGGGCGCGGCTGCCGGAATGGGTGGACGTGACGCTGGCGGGTGTGCCCTTCACGGTCACCCACGAGACCGGCGCCGCGACCGGGCGCGAGGCCCGGATGTCGCGGCTGTATCCGGACACCGACGTCCTGGTGTTCGGACACGGCCACATCCCTTGGGATACAACGACAAAGACCGGGTTGCGCCTGCTCAATCCGGGCTCGCCAACGGATCGCCGCCGCCAGCCGTTCCGCAGCTACCTGACCGCGAGCGTCGACGACGGGCCATGACGGACGTGGTCCTGCATCGCCTCGACAAGTAGCTCACAGCTAACTCGCGCATAGCCTGCGCACATATATACCTCGTAAACAGAGGTATATGCATTTGTATCTAGTGAAGCCACGCACCTACCCGGTCGCCGAGGTGTTCGGGGTCGTCGGCAGATTCCGCCGGCAGCTCCGCCGGTCGGCCGGTCACGGGCTCGATTCCGGACAGCTCAGCGAGTCGCAGTCAGAGTTGTTGTGGCTTGTCGGCCGGCAGCCGGGGATCTCAGTTAGCGCCGCCGCCGCGGAACTCGGGCTGGCAGCGAACACCGCGTCCACGTTGGTTTCCAAGCTGGTAGCCAACGGCCTGCTCATCCGGACCGCGGGCGAGGCGGATCGGCGCGTCGGCCAGCTGCGACTCGCCGAGCCCACCCAACAGATCGTCAACGCCTCGAGGGCGGCGCGGCGGGCGTTGCTGTCCGAGGTGCTCGGCGAACTGGATGACGATCAAATCCAGGATCTGACAAAGGGGTTGGAAGTCCTGGACAAGGTCACCCGACTATTACAGGAGCGACAATCATGAGCGGATCACTGCCACTGGCGATCGATGGCCGACACCTGACCTACCGCTACGGCCAGTTCAACGCCGTAGATGACGTGACGTTGCAGGTGCGACCCGGCGAGACGATGGGTCTGCTTGGGCCCAACGGCGCCGGGAAAACGACCATGGTGCGCATGCTCACCACGCTGACCCCGATTCAAC
>PLSK01000304.1:0-10594 GCA_003165155.1 Mycobacterium sp.
CTGAAGGCCGCGCCCGACACACCCTTCAACGCAACCCGCCTGGGTCGGCTGATCGCCGAGAACACCGACATCCCGGCCGGGGTCGTCAGCGTCATCACCGCTTCGGATCACCTGGTGGGCGAGGAGCTCACGCTCTCACCGAAGGTCGACCTGATCTCGTTCACCGGCTCCACGGCGGTCGGCAGGCGCATCATGGAAAAGGGCGCGGCCACCATGAAGCGGCTGTTCCTGGAGCTGGGCGGCAAGTCGGCCAGCATCGTGCTGGAGGACGCCGACTTCGGGTCGGCATGCATGGTCGGCATCGCACCGTGCATGCACGCCGGCCAGGGTTGCGCCAACCCGACCCGGCTGCTGCTGCCGCGGTCCCGCTACGACGAGGGCGTGGCGATCCTCAAGAGCATCTACGAGAACGTCACGTGTGGCGACCCGCAGGACCCGGGAACGCTTTGCGGCCCGGTGATCTCGAAGAGGCAGTTCGATCGGGTGAATGGCTACATCCAGAAGGGCGTCGACGAGGGCGCCACGGCGCTGGTCGGCGGCCCCGGTGCGGCCACCGGTTTCGACAAGGGATATTACATCCGGCCAACGCTTTTCATCAACGTCGACAACAAGATGACCATCGCGCAGGAGGAGATCTTCGGCCCGGTGTTGTCGGTAATCCCGTTCGACGACGAGGAGGACGCGATCCGGATCGCCAACGACANNGGGGTCGGTCGGCAGAACGGTGTGGCCGGTTTCGACCAGTACACCGAGGTCAAGTCTGTGGCGTACCCCGCCGTCTGACGCGCCTGTGTCGCGAGCGCGCGTGTCTGCACGCAGACACGCCGCGCCGCGCGGCATTTTGCGCACGCTCGGTGCAAAGAGCTAATCAAGATGCCTTGCGGCAAAGGGCTAATGGCCGCCCTGTGGGACCTCGATACCGGTCACGACATGATGATCACCGAGCCGGGTTCGGTCGCCGACAGGCTGACGCAGCTCGCCTCAGTCGACCCCGCTCCGCAGCCGCCGGGCACGTTCGTTGACAATCGTCATGTAGACCGACTTTAAGAGGAGACAAGCTCATGGCCGAAGCCGTCATCGTCGAAGCGGTGCGCTCACCGATCGGTAAGCGCAACGGCGGGCTGTCCGGGGTGCACCCGGCCGACCTGTCCGCGCAGGTGCTCAACGGATTGGTCGACAAGGCCGGCATCGACCCCGGAATTGTCGATGACGTGATCTGGGGCTGCGTCATGCAGGCCGGCGAACAGGCCCTCGACATCGGCCGCACCGCGCTGCTGACGGCCGGCTGGCCGGAGACCGTCCCGGGCGTGACCGTCGACCGCCAGTGCGGGTCGAGCCAGCAGTCCATCCATTTCGCCGCGGCCGGCGTGGTGGCCGGGCACTATGATGTCGTCGTCGCCGGCGGTGTGGAGTCGATGTCGCGGACTCCGATGGGAGCGTCGCTGGCCAACGGCGGGCGGCCCTACCCGGAGTCGTTCATTGCGCGCTACGACGGCCAGATCCCCAACCAGGGCATCGGTGCCGAGATGATCGCCGAGCAGTGGGGACTGGACCGCACCGCGCTCGACGAATTTTCCCTCGGATCGCACGAAAAGGCCGGGGCGGCGCAGGATTCCGGTGCTTTTGACGATCAAATCGTGGGCATCAAGGATCAAGACGGAAACGTCCTGCTCAAGGACGAAGGCATCCGCCGTGGTACCCCGATGGAAAAGATGGCTTCGCTGAAGCCGGCCTTCAAGGAAGACGGTGTGATCCACGCCGGCAACTCGTCACAGATCTCTGACGGTTCGGCAGCACTGCTGTTCATGTCGGCCGAGAAGGCCAAGTCGCTGGGGCTGAAGCCGCTTGCGCGGGTGCACACCGCGACACTGGCCGGAGCCAATCCGGTGATCATGCTGACCGCACCCATCCCGGCAACTCAGAAGGTACTCAAGCGGTCCGGGCTGAGCATTGACGAGATCGGCGCGTACGAAGTGAACGAGGCGTTCGCGCCCGTCCCACTGGCTTGGCTCAAAGACATCGGTGCTGACGAGAAGAAACTCAACGTTAACGGCGGGGCCATCGCGCTCGGCCACCCGCTCGGCGGCTCGGGAGCGCGGTTGATGACGACGCTGCTTTACCACATGCGGGACAAGGGAATTCGTTACGGCCTGCAAACGATGTGCGAGGGCGGTGGCCAGGCCAACGCGACCATCGTCGAGTTGTTGTGACGGACGTTCCGGGGGACCAGCCGGGAGCGCTGGTCGACCGGGCTGGCAACGTCATGGTGATCACCATCAACCGGCCGGACGCCCGCAACGCGATCAACGCGGCCGTCAGCATCGGTGTCGGGGACGCGCTGGACGAGGCNNTTCATCGACAAGCCCACCATCGCCGCGGTAAACGGCATCGCGCTCGGCGGGGGCACCGAGCTGGCCCTGGCCAGCGATCTGGTGGTGGCCGACGAGCGCGCCACGTTCGGCTTACCGGAGGTCAAGCGCGGACTGGTAGCCGCCGCCGGCGGAGTGTTCCGGATCATGGATCACCTGCCCCGCAAAGTGGCGGTGGAACTGCTGCTGACCGGGGAACCGCTCACCGCACGTGACGCCTTGGCGTGGGGCCTGATCAACCAGATCGTCACGCAGGGCTCGGTGCTGGACGCAGCCCTGGCGCTCGCCTCCCGGGTCACCGTCAACGCCCCGCTGTCGGTGCAGGCCAGCAAGCGCATTGCCTACGGGGTCGACGACGGCGTCATTACCGGCGACGAACCGGGCTGGGACCGCACCGTGCGCGAGATGCGAACCCTGATCAGATCCGAGGACGCCAGGGAGGGACCTCTGGCGTTCGCCGAGAAGCGGGAGCCGGTCTGGAAGGCGCGCTGACCACCGTCAGGGCGCACTAGTGGGCAAGGATGTTGACTCCGTACCGGAACGCGGCGGGCAGCAGTTCGCCGGCCGGCACGACGACACGGCGCATGGGCTGCGGCGTGGTGGCCAACACCAGCCCGCGGGTGAGCAGGCGGTAATTGCGGGTGACCCGGTGCCAAGAACGCTCGTACGAGGCTGGTCCGTCGCCGACGATGGCGTCTACCGCCGCATGGGCTTGTTTGACGGCAAGGCTGACGCCTTCGCCGGTCAACGCGTCCTCGTATCCGGCCGCGTCACCCACCAACAGCACCCGTCCCTCGACGCGGCGGGAGACCACCTGCCGCAAGGGGCCGCAACCACGGGGCTGCCCGCGGTCGGCGCCCTGCAGCTGCCGGGCCAGCATCGGGAACCAGGCGAGGTCGGGCTGTCCACGAGACAGGATCGCCACGCCGACCAGCTCCGGTTCCACCGGAGTCACGTACGCCTCGCCCCAGCGTGACCAATAGACCTCGACGAACTCCGACCACGCCGGCACCTGGTAGTGCCAACGCACGCCGTAGCGCCGTGGTGTTCCGGCCGTTGCCTTGATCGCGACCGACCGCCGGACCGCCGAATGCAGTCCGTCGGCGCCCACCAACCATCTCGCGCGTACACCGGCAGCCGCCACGCCATCAGCATCCTGCTTGACGCTGGTCACCTTCGTCCGGATCCATTCGGTGTCTTGCTCTTTGGCGCGCGACGCCAGCGCCGCGTGCAACGTGGTGCGCCGCACGCCCCGGCCCGGGCCGTCGCGAAACAGCGCCTCGGCCCGACTGTTTTTATTCGGGTTAAGTTCATTCACGTAGGCGATCCCGCGAAACGGCATGCCGGCCGGGTCGACATCGAGGGATTTCAGTTCGGCCAGGCCGCCGGGCATCAGCCCTTCGCCGCAGGCCTTGTCGATGGGGTCGGGTCGCGGCTCGGCCACGATCACCGACAGGCCGTGCCGGCGGGCGTGCAACGCCGTGGCGAGGCCGCCGGGGCCGCCGCCGACGACGAGCAGGTCGGCGTCGTAGTTGCTCATGCGTAACCCAAAGCGGAGTTTTCCACCTGCAGACGCACCCTGAGCAACATGGCGTTGGCGATCGTGAAAATGATCGCGGTCAGCCACGCCGTGTGCACCAGCGGCAGCGCGAACCCTTCGGCCACCACCGCNNCAGCGCCGCCACGGCCAGCATCGGCCAGCCCAGCCACGGGATGAACGGCCGGTGCAGGGCCCACGGCTCAACGATGCAGCCGAGCAGCAGGGCGGTGTGGATGGCGACCATCACCACGTAGTGCGGGCGGCCAAATTCCTTGCCGCCCTGGGCAAAGGACCATTGCGCGTTCCGCTTGGACAGCACCAGTTCGACTAGGCGTTCGATCCCGATTGCCAGTATCAGCAGGTAATACATGTCTCTACTATCTCTCGGTATCGGCTGACTGGCTACCAGGCCAGCAGTACGAGCTCGCAGCAGAACGCCGGGCCCATCGCGATCATCAGCCCAAACGAACCTGCCGGTGGCGGGTCGGCCAGGTTGGCCCGAAGGACATCCAGGACGGACACCGAGGACATGTTGCCGTTGTTGCGCAACGAGGTTCGAGTGTGGTCCAGCGCGTTGCCGGGCAGGTCCAAAACGTTCTCGACCGCTTCGATCACCTTGGGGCCACCGGGGTGACAGACCCAGGTCGACACACCTTCCGGGGTTAGTTCATGGCCGGCGAGAAACTCGCGGACGTCGTCGCCCAGGTACTTCTCNNCCGACGGCCCCGCTACGTCCGCTATGTGTGTGACGTCCGCTTTGTGCGCGAGCGTCTGCAGCGGCGCGGTTGGCGCCCATGGCGATGACGACTGCGGCTCCGTCACCAAAGAGGCTGGCAGCAACCAGATTTGCCACCGAGTTGTCCTTGCGTTGAACGGTCAGCGAGCACAACTCGACCGCCAGCAATGCCCCCACGTGGTCGGGGAATGCCAGCAGGTAGTCGTGCATGCGCGCCGTCCCCGCCGCGCCGGCTACACAGCCCAGGCCGAACAGCGGCACACGTTTGACGTCCGGCCGCAGTCCGATGCGCGCGGCCAGCCGCGCCTCCAGTGTCGGCACCGCAAGCCCGGTCACCGTCGTAGAGAAGACGATGTCGACCTCCGACGGCTTGATCTTCGCCTGGTCAAGTGCCGCGAGAAACGCCTGTTCAGCCAGGTCGAGGGCGACCTCGATATAGAGGTCATTCGCCTCGGTGAAGCCGCTCAGCTCGCTGTATCGCTGCAGCGGCAGCGCCGTGTTGCGGAAGTCAACCCCACTTTTGAGAGCGAACCGCCGAAATTCCGGGCCGGCGAAGTCGGTCAATGCGCTGATGGCTTCGTCCTGGGTGTACCGGTTTGGCGGAAACTTCACAGCGACAGCTGCGATGGACGGATGTGTTGCCGTGATGGCGGTCGGTGATTTCAGCTCGAGGCATCCCGAACGGCCCCCTGAGACGTTGTTCATACCCGGGTCACGAGGCTGCCACCGCATTGGTTCAATGCGCCGGTAAGTTGGACCTGTGCGGATTCTGGTGATTGATGTCACAGCCTTTGTCGGATCGCGTTTGGTCACCCTGACTCCGAAAGTTCGTGCCACATGAGCGAGATCAGCCCGTACAACGCCGGCGTGCGCTCCGAGTTGGGCCGCGCGATCACCAATGTTGCTGTGCCACATAACGAGCCGCCGGTAGTCGTGCGTCGCCGCCGCGTCGTCGTCGGCATCACGTTGGTGATCGGCGCTGCGGTGCTCGGACTTTCGCTGCGGCGGGTTCCGGGTGAGTCGATCTTCTACTGGCTGACACTGGCGCTGGCCGCCGTGTGGATCGTCGGTGCGTCGGTTTCAGGGCCGCTGCACCTGGGCGGCATCAATTGGCGTGGACGCAATCAGCGTCCGGTCATCACCGGGACGGTCACCGGTCTGCTGGTTGGCGGCGCTTTTGTGCTGGGCGGCCTGATCGCCAGGGAGATCCCGGTCATTTCGGCCTTGATCACCCGGGTGCTGCTGTTCGCCCATCAGGGATCCTTTTGGCTGGTGGTGGTGATCACCGTGGTCAACGGCGCGGCCGAGGAAGTGTTCTTTCGCGGCGCGCTTTACACCGCGCTGGGCCGGCACCACCCGGTGGCTATTTCGACCATTCTGTACACCTGCGCGGCCATGGCCAGCGGGAACCCGATGCTTGGATTCGCCGCGATCATCCTTGGTACGGTTTGCGCCTTGGAGCGCCGGGCCACCGGCGGTGTGCTGGCACCGGTATTGACCCACTTCGTATGGGGTTTGATCATGGTGCTCGCACTGCCCCCGTTGTTCGGTGTGTGACCTGTTAGCTCGATCTGAGGACATCGCGCACCAGCCCGGACAGGCCGGCGCGATGCAAGGGCCGCAACAAAAGCCAGTACAAACGCCCCACGATGCCCCTTGGCATGAAGATGGTCCGTTGTGTGTACTTACTGCCGCCGCCGACTTGGGGTGTGATCGTCACTTCCAACCACGCCTTCCCCGGTAAGCGCATCGTGGAGCGCAGGCGCAGCAATGCGGCGGGTTCGCGCGCCAGCACGGTCCAACGCCGGCTGTTGTCCGCGGCGTTCTCGACTGCGTTCCAGACGTCGTCGGGTGCCGAACTGGTCGCCGCTGTCCGCACGTCGGTGTAGACGGCCTTGCCGGCCCAGTCCGGGTCGCTGGGCAGCAGCGCGGCAGGCTCCGAGCGCAACGACGCCCACGAGGCATTGGGCGGCCCCTGCGTCGTGGGGTCGAGCGCCAACGCGACGGCGTCGCGGTAGCCGGTCAGGCCGCCCGGAGGCGGAGCGATGACGGTGTTGATGTCGGCGTTACGCATCACCGCGTCGCACCCCAGCGATTCGATCAGCGGGCGCGCCAGACCGGGCGGAATCGGGGTCACCGTCCCAATCCACAAGCTGGCAATCCTGGGCGTCAAGAATGGGAGCACGATCAAGCGGCGCCGGCGCAGCCCCGCGACCTCTGCGTAGACCCGCATCATGTCGCCGTACTCCAACACGTCGGGGCCGCCGATATCCCACGTGCGCGACGAAGGCACGGGTGCCGTCGCCGCGGCGACCAGGTAGTACAGCGCGTCGCGCACCGCGATGGGCTGAATTCTGTTGTGCACCCACTTCGGCGTGGTCATCACCGGTAACCGGTCGGTGAGGTGCCGGATCATTTCGAACGACGCCGAGCCCGATCCGACTACCACTCCGGCCTGCAGCACCACGGCCTCGATGCCGGAGTCGATGAGGGCCTCGCCGACGGCCTTGCGCGACTCGAGATGCGGCGAAAGCTTGCTGTTTTCCGGATGCAGCCCGCTGAGGTACACCAGCCGCCGCACCCCCGTGCGGCGAGCGGCCGTCACGACGTTGCGCACAGCGCGGGTTTCCTCGGCGGTGAAGTCCTTTGACGTGCCCATCGAATGCACGAGGTAGTAGACGACGTCCATCCCGTCGAACGCCGCGATGAGCGAATCGAGCCCACCCAGGTCGCCCCGGGCCACCTCGNNCGGGTCGCGGGCTAACGCGCGAACTTGGTGACCTTCGTCGAGCAGTCGCGGCACCAGCCGCGCGCCGATATAGCCGGTCGCCCCGGTCACCAGGCAGTGAACCTGTCCAGCCGACATCTGTTTTCCTTTCGCGCTTGTCAGCCATTCGGATCTGACGCAAGAAAGGATTGACAGCAGCGCTGAGCGGTCGGTGAAGTTAGCGGTGCGGCGCTGCTGAAATGCTGTTGCGCCCTCGATGAAGCCGGGTCATCGAAGTAGTACGGACTGTCCTTGGAATTCGCGCTCCAGGGCGGCATCCAACTCGGTCAACGTGGTCGCGTTGATCGCGTCCTTGCTCTTAGCGTAGGCCACAACGGGACCCGCAACTAGATTCGAAACAGACCGCGGTCGCCGACCGGGGTGCACGGCCGTCGGGGGCGGCTGCGAAGATGCGAACGGAACTCGGGGCGTCAGTGCGGACGAAAGGTCGGTAGGTCATGGCGGGACCGCTAAGCGGATTACGTGTCGTCGAACTGGCCGGTATCGGTCCTGGCCCGCATGCGGCGATGATCCTGGGCGACCTGGGCGCCGATGTGGTGCGCATCGATCGCCCGTCCTCTCACGTGGCCGGCGTGGTCAGGGACTCGATGAGTCGCAACCGACGCGTTGTGACCGCCGATCTGAAGTCCGACGAGGGGCGCGAACTCGTGCTCAAGCTCGTCGCCAAAGCCGATGTGTTGATCGAGGGATACCGTCCCGGCGTCACCGAGCGGCTTGGCCTTGGCCCCGAGCACTGCGCCAAGGTCAACGACCGGCTGGTCTACGCCCGGATGACCGGCTGGGGACAAACCGGCCCGCGCAGCCAGCAAGCGGGTCACGACATCAACTACATCTCGCTGAACGGGATCCTGCACTCCATCGGCCGGGCCAACGAGCGGCCGGTGCCGCCGCTGAACCTGGCCGGTGACTTCGGCGGCGGCTCGATGTTCTTGCTGGTCGGCATACTCTCGGCGCTCTGGGAACGGCAGAGTTCCGGCAAGGGTCAGGTCGTGGACGCCGCAATGGTCGACGGATCCAGCGTTCTGGTGCAGATGATGTGGCAGATGCGCGCCTCCGGCATGTGGTCCGACGAACGTGGCACCAACATGCTCGACGGCGGCGCGCCCTATTACGACACCTACGAGTGCGCCGACGGCCGCTACGTCGCGGTCGGCGCCATCGAGCCACAGTTCTACGCGGCCATGCTGGCCGGACTGGGTCTGGATGCCGCCGACTTGCCGCCGCAGAACGACCCGGCCCGCTGGCCTGAACTGCGGGCCGCGCTGACGGCTGCGTTCGCCGGCCACGACCGTAGCCATTGGACCAAGGTCTTCGCCGATTCCGATGCCTGCGTGACGCCGGTGCTGGCGTTCGGCGAGGTGCAGACCGAGCCGCACATCAGCGAGCGGAACACCTTCTACGAAGTCGACGGCGGTTTGCAGCCGTTGCCGGCGCCGCGGTTCTCTCGGACCNNAAGATTCGCGTGGAGATCAAAGACGCCGTAGCCGTCGTCACCGGAGGCGCGTCGGGGCTGGGCCTGGCCACCACCAAGCGGCTGCTCGACGCCGGGGCGCAGGTGGTCGTGCTGGACCTCAAGGGTGAAGACGCGGTTCGCGAACTGGGCGATCGCGCGCGCTTTGCGCAGACCGACGTCACCGACGAGGCCGCCGTCACCCGGGCACTGGACACCGCGGAGGCGTTGGGAACGCTGCGCATCGTGATCAACTGCGCCGGCACCGGCAACGCTATCCGGGTGCTGGGGCGCGACGGTGTCTTCCCGCTGGACGCCTTCCGCAAGGTTGTGGACATCAACCTGGTCGGCACCTTCAACGTGATACGGCTGGCGGCCGAGCGGATTTCCAAGACCGACCCCATCGGCCCTAAGGGCGAGGAGCGTGGCGTCATCGTCAACACCGCCTCGGTGGCGGCGTTCGACGGCCAGATCGGGCAGGCCGCCTACTCGGCGTCCAAGGGCGGCGTGGTCGGTATGACGTTGCCGATCGCCCGCGACTTGGCCAGCCACCGGATCCGGGTGGTGACGATTGCGCCCGGCCTGTTCGACACCCCGCTGCTGGCCGGCCTGCCGGAACCGGCCAGGGAGTCGCTGGGACAGCAGGTGCCACATCCCTCAAGGCTGGGAAATCCCGACGAATATGGCGCGCTCGCGGTGCACATCGTCGAAAACCCCATGCTGAACGGCGAGGTCATCCGCCTGGACGGCGCCATCCGGATGGCGCCACGCTGACAAAAAACCCCCCGCAATAGCGGGGGGCCCACATCGGAAACGGGGATGTGGTTAGCGACGGAACCATCGGGTGATGGCGGAATCGGCCATGAGCAATCGCGCAAGCACGCTCATCGTCGGTCAGCTAGCCGTAGGTAGGTTTTGTTGCCAATCCTCGAACTGCTCCGAGGTCTCGCCTTCCACCAATACGTCGCCGTGGTAGAGGGCTTCGAAGTCAGCTTTGATGACGTCGGCACTCGAGTCGTCGATCCACATGACCATGAGCCTAAGAGCCAGCATTAAGGAATCATTGAGCTCCGTTTCGCAAAATGGTGGCAATTTACTGGCGAGTAGGTTTGCCGGACGTCAACGGCCGGATATTGCCCCTGAACGGCCGATTTTCTGTCCAGACCCTTAGTGTCGCGCGGGTTTGATTGCGTGTTGAACCATCTGGGTACCCACGCCGTGTTTGGAGCGGGTACCGGTCGGGATCTGTAAGTTATCGCTGTTAAGTTACCGCCGGGTAGGGTGCGTGCCCGATAACGTTCAGCACCCACGGCGGAAGGACTCCCACATGCTGCAGAGGATTGCCCGAATGGCCATCGCGGCGCCCCGGCGGATCGTCGCGGTTGGGGTCCTGGTGTTCATCGCTGCCGCGGTCTTCGGCGTCCCCGTCGCCAACAGCCTGTCTCCCGGTGGTTTCCAAGATCCGACTTCCGAGTCGGCGCACGCCATTGAAGTGCTGGGCGACAAGTTCGGGCAGAGCGGCCAGCAGATGATGATTGTGGTGACAGCACCCGGCGGGACCAATAGCGAACAGGCCCGCACGGTAGGCACGGACCTGGTCAGCCAGTTGCAACGGTCGCCGTTGGTATTCGACAACGTGTCCTCGCCGTGGACCGCACCGCCGCAGGCGGCCGCGGACCTGGTCAGCGCCGACGGTAAATCGGGGTTGATC
>PLSK01000304.1:10601-14416 GCA_003165155.1 Mycobacterium sp.
TGTTGATGGAGGCCATGGCGATCCCGCTCACCTTCCTGGTGCTGGTCTGGGTGTTCGGTGGGCTGCTGGCCGCGGCGTTGCCGATGGCCATCGGGGCGCTGGGCGTCGTCGGCTCCATGACGGTGTTGCGGCTCATCACGTTCACCACCGACGTGTCGATCTTTGCGCTCGACCTGGGCATCGCGCTGGCCGTGGCGTTGGCCGTCGACTACACGCTGCTGATCTTCAGCCGCTATCGCGACGAGTTGGCCGAGGGCGGTGACCGAGATCAGGCACTGATCCGCACCATGGCAACATCCGGTCGTACCGTGCTGTTCTCCGCCATCACCGTGGCACTGTCGATGTCGTCCACGGCTCTGTTCCCGATGTACTTTCTGAGGTCGTTCGCCTATGCCGGGGTCGCCACGGTGGCCTTCGTCGCGACCGCGTCGATTGTGCTGACACCGGCCGCGATCGTGCTGCTGGGTCCGCGGCTCGACGCGTTCGATGTGCGTCGGCTGTTGCGGCGGGTGTTGGGCCGCGCCGAACCCGTGCACAAGCCGGTCGAGCAGCTGTTCTGGTACCGGTCGAGCAAGTTCGTGATGCGGCGCTGGCTGCCGGTCGGGGTGGCCGGCATCGCGTTGTTGCTGCTGCTCGGACTTCCGTTCATGTCGGTGAAGTGGGGTTTCCCGGACGATCGGGTGCTGCCGGTTTCGTCGTCGTCGCATCAGGTCGGTGACCGCTTGCGCACCGGTTTCGCAAACGATTCCGCGACGGCGGTGCCCGTCGTCGTCCCCGACGCCCGTGGCCTGAGCCCGGCGGACCTCGACAGATATGCCGCCGACTTGTCACGGGTTTCCGGCGTGTCGGGGGTGACAGACCCGACCGGGACGTTCGTGGGCGGACACCAGGTAGGACCACCGGCTGGTCCAACCGGGTTGGTCGACGGCAGCGCATTGCTGACTGTCAGCAGTACGGCGCCGCTGTTTTCGCCGGCGAGCGGCACCCAGCTCGACCGGTTGCACGAGGTGACCGGACCGGGCGGCCGATCCGTCGACATGGGCGGTGTCGCGCAGGTCAACCGGGACAGCGTCAACGCCGTAACAGACCGGCTTCCGTGGGTGCTGGGGCTGATGGCCGTCATCACCTACGTGCTGCTGTTCCTGCTCACCGGCAGCGTGGTGCTGCCGGCAAAGGCACTGGTATGCAATGTGCTCTCGTTGACCGCGGCGTTCGGCGCGCTGGTGTGGATCTTCCAGGACGGCCATCTCGGCGCACTGGGAACAACCCCGAGCGGGACACTCGTGGCCAATATGCCGGTGCTGTTGTTCTGCATCGCTTTTGGGTTGTCCATGGATTACGAAGTGTTCTTGATGTCCAGGATCCGCGAGTACTGGCTGGTTTCCGGAGCCGCTCGGCCGGCGAAACTGAGCGCAACCGAGGCGCACGCCGCCAACGACGAAAGTGTCGCACTGGGAGTGGCGCGCACCGGCCGGGTGATCACTGCCGCGGCCTTAGTGATGTCGATGTCTTTCGCCGCGCTGATCGCCGCTCAGGTGTCGTTCATGCGCATGTTCGGCCTGGGCCTCACACTCGCCGTGGCGGTGGATGCCACCTTGGTGCGGATGGTCCTGGTACCGGCATTCATGCATGTCATGGGCCGGTGGAATTGGTGGGCGCCCAAGCCCCTGGCGTGGATTCATGACCGGATCGGGATCAGCGAGGGATCGACGGCCGTCAAACCGGCTAAGACGGTCGAGCATGAGAGCCTCGAGGAACCGGCGATCGCGACTCCGGCGACGCACCATGGTTGACGTCTCGGTTGAGGGACTCCGTCGGCCCCGGGCCCCCCGTGGGTCCGGTGATCGGCTACGTGGCGAGATCCTGGACGCGGCCACCGACCTGCTGTTGGAGACCGAACGCGCCAGGGCGGTTTCGATCCGCTCGGTGGCACGACGCGTCGGCGTCACACCACCATCGATCTACCTGCATTTCGCGGACAAAGACGCACTGCTGGACGCGGTGTGCGCGCGGTGCTTCGAAAAACTCGATGAGGAAATGCAGCGGGTATCCGGCGAGTTTTCCTCCGCGGCCGAGGTGCTTCGCGCCCAAGGACTGGCCTATATCCGGTTTGCCACGCAGACTCCGGAGTTGTATCGGATTGCCACCATGGGGGAGTGGAGGTCGGGAAACAGCATCGACGTCGCGCTGGAAACCACCGCGTTCAAGCACATGCTTGCCACGGTGCAGACGCTGATGGACGAAGGCGTCTACCCGCCCGACGACCCCACAACCGTTGCCCTGGAAATCTGGACCGCCGCGCACGGTGTCGCTGCTATGTTGATCGCGAAACCGCACTTGCCGTTCGGCGACGCCGAGGTATTCGCCGATAGGGTGTTGTCTTCCGTCTTCTGTGGACGCGTCGTAACCGGTCTCGCCGGGTCTGACGCACGCCCCGAGGAGTGGGCGGCGTGGGGGCTGCCACCTGTTGCGGGTTGAGTGGTCGGTAGTTGTCGGTGGTGTGCTGTAGGAACGGAAGTATGAATTTGGCGGCGTGGGCTGAGTGCATCGGTGGTGCGCGGGTGTCCCGTCAGAGTGACGACAACGCCGTGATCAACCTCGCGCGGTGGGAGGAANNGAAGCGCGGAAGGGAACCGGCCACCGAGCCGGGGAACAACCCCGAGATGGGGTGCGAGACGCGTGACCACTAAAGATCACTCGCTCGCAACGGTTTTGCACCGATCTACTGAGGAGTTTCGACTATGACGCGGGCTGTGGCTCAGACGATCGACAACCCGTTCTTCGCACGCGTCTGGCCGGTCGCCGCCGCCCACGAAGCGGACTCGATTCGGACCCTTCGCAGGGAGAACGTGGCCGGCCTGTCAGGCCGGGTATTGGAAGTCGGCGCGGGCATCGGGACCAACTTCGCCTTTTATCCGCCGTCGGTCGAGCAGGTGGTCGCCATCGAGCCCGAACCGCGACTGGCCGCCCGGGCAATTGTCGCAGCTGCCACTGCGCCGGTGCCCGTGGACGTGATCGGTCAGACGGCAGAGGAGTTCGGCACCGGGCAGCAGTTCGACGCGGTGGTGTGCTCGTTCGTGTTGTGCTCGGTTTGCGACCCGGCCGGGATCCTGCAGCATCTGCATTCGCAGCTGCTGCCGGGCGGTGAGCTGCGTTATCTCGAGCATGTGGCCAGCGCAGGCGCCCGCGGCCGGTGGCAGCGGTTTCTCGACGCGACGGTGTGGCCGAGGTTCTTGGGGAATTGCCACACGCATCGAGATACCGAGCGCGCCGTCGTCGACGCCGGTTTCGAGGTGCGCACTTCCCGCCGCGAGTGGTCGCTACCAGTGTGGTCGCCCATGCCGGTGTCGGAGTTGGCACTCGGTCGCGCGCGCAGAGTTTTGTAGCCTCTCGCGTCGAAACTGCACTGAGGGCGTGGGTTTCGCTCGGACGCGATCTGTGCGCAGTTTCGGCGCCACCAGCGCAGGTTCGGAGCTTATTTCAGCAGCGCGGGCAGTCGCTGCAGCAATCCGGGCAGCGCCTGGCTCGCCGTCTCGCGGATGCAGATCGTGGCGCTCCCGGACAGCGGCGTGGGCTCCGGGTTGACCTCGATGACGACCGCGCCGCGCGCCAACGCCAAATCGGGTAGCCCGGCCGCCGGGTAGACGATGCCGGAGGTCCCGACCACCACCAACACGTCGGCGGCCTGCGTCGCCTCGACGGCGCGCTCCCAGGGCTTTTCGGGCAAAGGCTCACCGAACCACACGATGTCGGGCCGGATCAGCCCGCCACAGTGATGGACCGGTGGTTCCACCTCGAGCGCCGGTTCTGGCATC
>PLSK01000062.1 GCA_003165155.1 Mycobacterium sp.
TCGCACAGGTCAGCTTGCTCACCCACCTGGCCGCCGCGATGCGTACCGCCGGCCGCGGATCAATGATCGTGTTCTCCTCGGTGGCGGGGGTTCGGGTACGCCGCGCCAATTATGTCTACGGCTCAGCCAAAGCCGGCCTGGACGGTTTCGCCAGCGGCTTAGCCGACGCGCTATACGGCACGGGCGTGCGACTGCTGATCGCGCGCCCGGGATTCGTCATCGGACGCATGACGGAGGGGATGACGCCGGCACCGCTTTCCAGTACCCCGCAACAGGTGGCCGCCGCGACCGCGCGGGCTCTGGCCAAAGGGCGGCGCACGGTCTGGATTCCCTGGGCACTGCGGCCGATGTTCTTCGCGATGCGCCTGTTGCCGCAGTTCGTCTGGCGCAGGATGCCCCGCTAACCGGTCAGATCGTCGCGTTCAACGTCGGCCAGCAGTGCATCGCGGGCGCGCGCGACACGGGAGCGGATGGTGCCGATCGGGCACCCGCACACCGCCGCCGCGTCGGCGTAGGGCAGCCCGAGCAACTGGGTGAGGAGCAGGGCTTCCCGTTGTTCGGTGGCCAGGCCGGCGATCATCGTGGTCACTTCGACCAGGTCTTCAAATCCACGGGCGTGGCGAGTGCCGCCGACCGCGCGTTCGGGATCGGCGCCGGTGGCGGCGCGAGGCCGGGACTGAAGATGGCGGATGTGATCGGCGACGACACGGCGCGCAATGGATAGCAACCAGGTGCGGGCGCTGGAGCGGCCGGAGAAGCGCTCGATGGCGCCGATTGCCCGAAGGAAGGTTTCTTGAGTCAGATCGTCCGCGCTACCTGCGTCGGACAGGTAGGCGACGAATCGCCAGACGTCTTGCTGGGTCGCTTTGATGAACGCCTCGAGCGCCCGTTCGTTGCCGCCGCCGGCTGCCAAGGCGAGTTTGGTAACGGCCTCGTCGTCGCTTGACGCGGTCATGGCCAACCACCTTCGTTGCGCGGACTGGGTCAGTCTACGACGGCCTGTCGTAGAGGCTGCGAGCGGGGATCGGTTGATTGGCCAGAGATGACCGCGTCGTCGACCAATGGGGGATTCCGCTGGCCGGTCGGCAGTGTCGGCGTCTGCTTCGATGGTCTTGGGCTTGCGTGTCCCGGAGCGTTCGCGCGCCACCAACAGCGCGAACATCAGGCCCAACAGCACGGGCAGATGACTGGCCGCGCGCGCCGCGGTCACCTCGCCTTCGAGGGCATCCGCTGCTTCGTAACCCACCAGCGCAAGCGCGTAGACCCCGGCAATCGCCGCGACGCCTATCGCGGCGACGGGCCAGATGCCGGCGGCGATCATCGCTGACCCCAAGGCCAGCAGCCACGAGGTGGACTCGTGCATCAAATGCTCGCCGGACGTCGCCCCGTGCATGTGGGGCGACAGCATGCCGAAATTGATTCCGCTAATTTGTGCAGCCGCGATCGCTACCTGAAACACGCCTACAGCTATAAGTCCCCACCGCCGGTAGTGCGACCGCAGCTGCCGCATCCAGCGGTCACGGGGCGTGGCGGACTCCTCGCGGACGCTTGCCAGAATCTTGTCGACCAGGTCCGGTCCCTGGCCGGGCCCGAACGACGCCAGCCGGCGAGTCTGGACCGCCGCGCCGATAAGCCAGGTGCGGCAATTCCGGCATGATTCCAGGTGGGCATCGACCTGCTGCGCGAGCACCTGGGGACGCTCACCGTCCAACCGCGCAGACAACGCCTCACGCGCTACTTCACACCTCATCCTTGCATCGTCGCGCATGCCCGCCCCGCGCGCAAAGACGGAATTTACCCCTGGGGGGGCAGCCTGCCATTAGGCTCATGTGCAACCGGTTGTCAGGGAGCGTGAGCACATGGAGATGCCCTTCCGGGAGTGGACGCACTGGGCGGCGGGGTATGGACTTCCACGTGCGACGCTGAGATTGCTAGCTCGGCGGGGTGATCCGTTGGCGCGTCTTCTGATTGACACCAATCAAGGCGACAACATCTATCCGCTCATCGAGCAAGTTCGGGGACGCGGGCCCATGTCCCGGGTGGTGAGACGGGACGGCTGGGTCAGCGCTGACGCAAAGATTGTCCGTGAGGTACTGCGCGACGGTCGGTTCAGGACCACCAAACAGCAGGACCGGTCACCTTTTCGTATCGTTCAGTGGATCTTGGCCAAAACCAACCCCGGTGTGCTCAGTGGCGTCGAACCGCCCTCGATGTTGGTCACCGATCCGCCTGAGCACACGCGGTTGCGTCGCGTGGTCTCGCGGGCGTTCACGCCACGGGCGCTTGATGGACTTCGTACCCGTATGCACGAAATCGCCGACGAACTGCTTCGCGGCCTGCAGGGCAGCGCGGAGTGCGATTTGATCACCGAGTACACCTCCCGGATCCCCATCGCGGTCATCGCCGAGATGCTGGCCATCCCCCGCGATGAGACTCGCGATCTTCATGCGATCGGCGAGTCGACAACGCGATTGATTGCCACCACCGCCGCATCCTGGCGCGACTTTCGGGAAGCGATGAAAGCTCTGCGCGAGTTCGACCCGTACGTCGCCGCGCATATCGAGCGGCTAAGACAAGACGACGCCGCCGACAGCATCCTGTCCGACGTGATACGCGACGGCGATCTCACCGACGTCGAGACCAGGGTGCTCGCGGCACTGCTCCTGGGCGCGGGGTTTATCACCACGACGCATGTCTTCGCCAAGGCTGTGGTGGCCCTCGTCCGTCACCCGGATCAACTGGCCGCGCTTCGTGCGAACCCCGAGGGATGGCCCAACGCGATCGAAGAGATCCTGCGCTATGACACGACCATTCAAATGTCGGTGCGGGTCGCCACCGAACACGTTGACATCCAGGGATACCCCGTACGAGCAGGCGAAGCGGTATTTCTTCTACTAGGCGGGGCCAACCGCGACCCGGCAGTCTTCGAACACCCCGCTATCTTCGACACAACCCGCACCAACGCCCGCGAGCACCTCAGCTTCGGTACCGGTGTGCACGCCTGCCTGGGTGCGACGTTGGCTCGTATGGAACTCCATATCGGCCTGCAGTCGTTGTTCGAGCACTTCCCCCAACTGACTCTCGCCGGTGAACCGACCTTCAACGACAGCATTTTGCTACACGGACTCAAACATCTACCGGTGTCACTTCAAGCCGCGAAAGTCATCGTCCCCTAGCGGCCGCCGGCGCCCGTAACCTCCTCCTGGCACTGGAAAATATCGGTGTGGTGTCTCGGTTTTAGAGAAACGAGACAGCCTGGGCGGCGCCACGCCTTCGGTCGTAGCCGCAGGTCGCGCCGTCTCATTTCTCGTCTCACACCGCGTGTCTTGGAGGGGCTGTGACATTCGGGACCATTCCGCAATCCATAGGAGACCCTTGCGGGTGGCGAGAGCGGTAACCGATAATTCCCGGGTGGAAGTTGACGACGTAGACGCCACCGCCGACCCGCGTGAGGACGTTGTCTCCCGTCAGTACCAGCGGTGGAGATACCCGCTACCGATCCAGGACCTCGAAGCAATCGGCAGTGGCGTCTGGCATTGGTACGACCCGAGCAACTTTCACCGGGTGCTGTTTCCCGATCGGGCGTTCAAGCCCGATTTGGACATTCTCATCGCGGGATGCGGTACCAACCAGGCGGCGGCTTTTGCGTTCAAGAACCGCACCGCGAAGGTGGTGGGCGTCGACATCAGCCAGCCCTCGCTTGACCATCAGCAATACCTCAAAGAGAAGCACGGGTTGTGGAACCTGGAGTTGCATCTGCTTCCGATCGAGGAGTTGCCAACGCTGGGGCAAGATTTCGACCTCATTGTCTCGACAGGTGTGCTGCACCATACGGCGGACCCGCAAGTCAGCCTCAAGGCACTGGGCCGCGTCTTGCGGCAACATGGCGCGATCGGCCTGACGCTGTATGCGAAATACGGTCGGATCGGCGTCGAGATGCTGCAATCCGTTTTCCGCGACCTGGAACTCAAGCAGGACGAGCTTGGCGTCCAGATGGCCAGAGAGACGATGGCTTTGCTGCCGCAAGGACATTCGCTGCAGAGCTACATCGACATCGAGGGCGAGGAATTGGCCTACGACGGCGCCGTCGTCGACACGTTCCTGCACGGCCGTGACCGCAGCTACTCGGTCGATGACATCCTCCACCTCGTCGACTCGGCCGGGTTGGCNNGAGCGCAAGCTCTGGTCTGTGATGGAGCGTCTCCGGGTATTCGGCGCGTGCCATTTCTTCATGGTGTGCCGTGAAGATCGACCGAAAGAAAGCTACAAGGTCGATTTTTCGGCCGATGCCGCGCTCGATTACATCCCGCAGATGCGCATGCGTTGTGGTCTCAACGGCAACGAGATTTTCCGGCCGACGTGGCGGATGGCTCTGAACTCTGCTCAGTTGCCATTCGTGCAGAGCGTCGATGGCAATCGCACCATACGAGAGATCGCTCAGCGCGTGGCGCAAGCTGGAGGCACGACGCCCCAACCCAGCGTGGCCGAATTGGAAAGCCTCGCCCGCAAGCTATTTGAGTCGCTGTGGCGTCTCGATTTTCTCGCGATGGCTCTCAACGGCGGCGCACAGCCATGGGGCGCGTCAAAGGCTTGAGGAGTTCTCGTCGAATATCAAGCCCAACGGCGCCAGCACGCGCAACGCAACGTCGGCCACGCCCTCGTCCAGATCGCAGACCAGTACCGATCGCCAGGGCGTAATAACCAGCGGGGCTTCAATTGCGGCAAGGAA
>PLSK01000151.1 GCA_003165155.1 Mycobacterium sp.
ACCAGCTCGGCCAGCACGAACGGTTTTACCAGGTAGTCGTCGGCGCCGGCCTCCAAGCCAGCGACTCGGTCGTCGACCGAGCTACGCGCGCTGAGCACACAGACCGGGACGTCGTTATCCATGGCTCGCAGTGCCGTGACGACACTGACACCGTCGAGCACCGGCATGTTGATGTCCAGGACGATTGCGTCCGGTCGGGTCTCAGTGGCGCTGCGCAGGGCCTCGGCGCCGTCGACCGCGGTCGATACCTCGAAGCCGGACAGCCGCAGGCCGCGTTCCAGCGAAGCGAGCACGTCGGCGTCGTCGTCAACGACCAAAACCCGAGGTGCAGTTCCACTAGTGTCCATGCCGCTCATTTTGCCTGACTAATGCCCGTGAGGCTGGGAGGCTGTCCGCCCGTGGCTGCGGGCGCCGGAACTCGCCGAGATATAAGCCACGCGCATCTGCACCGGGGCGTGTGCGTGAGTTATATGTCGCGGGGCAAGCCGATGCGGCGGTAGCGCTGCAATCGCGCGGCGAGGCGCTCCGCGTCGGGCAGCCCGCGCAGTGCGTGTACCTCCGCGGCTATCGCGCCGGACAGTCGCTGGGAGAACTCGATCGGCTCGTCTGCGGCGTCGGGATGTTCTGGGACGATGGCGTCGACAATTCCGGACTTCAGCAGGTCGGCCGACCGAATGCCCTGGGCCGCGGCAAGCTCGGGGGCGTGAGCGGTGTCGCGGAAAACAATCGCGCTGGCGCCCTCCGGCGGCAGTGGGGCCAACCAACCGTGCAACGCGGCCAGCACCCGGTCGGCGGGCACCATGGCCAGGGCCGGCCCACCGCTGCCCTGGCCCAGCAGGATCGACACCGTCGGGGTATCCAGCGTGACGAGCTCGGCCAGGCACTGGGCGATCTGGCCGGCCAGCCCGCCCTGTTCGGCGTCGGCCGACAACGCCGGGCCGGCGGTGTCGATCACCAGGACCAGCGGCAACCGCAGCTCGGCGGCCAGCGCCATACCGCGCCGGGCTTCGCGTAGCGACGCGGGCCCGACGAGCCCACCAGTGACCCGCTGCTGGCCCAGGACCACCGCGGGCTGGCCGGCGAACCGGGCCAGCGCCAGTAGCGTCGTCGCGGCCTCGCCCGACCCGGTACCCGACAACAGCACCCGGTCGGTGGCACCGTGCCGCAACAGGTATGCGACCCCCGGCCGGTCTGGCCGTCGCGATGCCACTACCGAATCCCAGGCCGGCACGTCGGGCACGGGTTCGGGTGGTTGCGCCGCCGGCAAAGGGCCCGGATCATCGGAGATGACCGTCAGCGCACGATCCAGCGTCCGTCGCAGCCCGTCCAGCGCGACGACGCCGTCGATCACCCCGTGCCGGTGCAGGTTCTCGGCGGTCTGGACGCCGGGTGGGAATGGTTCGCCATAGAGCAGCTCGTACACCCGGGGCCCAAGGAAGCCGATCAAGGCGCCGGGCTCGGCGACGGTGACGTGGCCCAGCGATCCCCACGAGGCGAAGACACCGCCGGTGGTCGGGTTGCGTAAGTAGACCAGATACGGCAGGTGCGCCTGTTTGTGCAGCCTGACGGCCGCCGCGATCTTCACCATCTGCAGAAACGCGACAGTGCCCTCCTGCATGCGGGTGCCGCCGGAGCTCGGCGAGGCCAGCAGCGGCAGCCGCTCGGCCGTCGCCCGCTCCACAGCGGTAGTGATCCGCTCCGAGGCCGCCACCCCGATCGAGCCGCCGAGGAAGCTGAATTCGCACACCACCACCGCCACCCGGCGCCCGAATACCCGGCCCTCGCCGGTCAGCACCGCTTCGTCGCGACCGGAGGCGGCCCGGGCGTCGGCCAGTTCCCGTGCATACGATTCGCTGACCGGCACTGCCAGCGGCTCACGGTCCCAGCTGACGAATGAACCCCGGTCCAGTACTGCGTCGCGCAGTTGGTCGGTCGTGATACGACTCACGCGACGAGGCTATCTACATCGCGGCTAGATAGGCTGGCCCCATGATCGGTGTGACACAGGCCGAGGCCGTTTTGACCATTGAGTTGCAGCGCCCCGAGCGCCGTAACGCCCTGAATTCCCAGCTCGTCGAGGAGCTGCGGGAGACCTTGCAAAAGGCCAGTGAAGGGTCCCACGGGACCATCCGCGCGATTGTGCTGACCGGCCAGGGCACGGTGTTCTGCGCCGGCGCGGATCTGAGCGGCGACGCGTTCGCCGCCGACTATCCCGACCGGCTCATCGAGCTGCACAAGGCCATGGACGCGGCGCCGATGCCGGTCATCGGCGCCATCAACGGCCCCGCCATCGGCGCCGGGCTGCAGCTGGCCATGCAATGCGATCTGCGAGTGGTCGCACCCCACGCGTTCTTCCAGTTTCCGACCTCGAAATACGGTCTGGCCCTGGATAACTGGAGCATCCGTCGGCTCTCGTCGCTGGTGGGCCACGGGCGCGCCCGCGCGATGATGCTGACCGCGGAAAAGCTGAGCGCCGAGACTGCGCTGCAGACCGGAATGGCCAACCGCCTCGGCACGCTCGCCGATGCGCAGGCCTGGGCGGCCGAGATCTCCGGTTTGGCGCCGCTGGCGATTCAGCACGCTAAACGGGTGCTCAACGACGACGGTTCTATCGAGGAGGCGTGGCCGGAGCACAAGGAGCTGTTCGACAAAGCGTGGGGCAGCCAGGACGTCATCGAAGCACAGATCGCCCGCGTGGAGAAACGGCCGCCGAAGTTCCAGGGGGCCTAGGAAGTGCGCGGAGCGTCGCAACGGGCCGCCAGCGGGTTGGTGCTGCGCGCGCTGCGCGGAGCGCCAGCCGCGCTCGGTGCTGACGCAGCCGCGATCCAGGCCGCGGCGGTGGGTTCTCCAAACTACAGCGACGGTGCCTTTGTCAACCTTGAACCCGGATCGGCGGCCAGCGGCGGGGAAATGCTGGTCATTGCAAGGGAATTCGTGGATGGCCGCAGGGACAGCCGGCCGGCCGCGCCGATCCCGTTAGTTTCGCCGGAGATTTACCAGGGCTCTGACCAGGCGGCAGCCAGCGCGCTGGCCGTCATCTGGTTGGGTCATTCGACCGTGCTGGCGGAAATCGACGGTTACCGCGTACTGACCGATCCGGTTTGGAGTGACCGATGCTCACCGTCAGGCATCGTTGGCCCGCATCGGTTGCATCCGCCGCCGGTGGAGCTGGAAAGGCTGCCTGCGCTCGACGCGGTGGTGATCAGTCACGACCATTACGACCATCTAGACACCGACACGATTATGGCGTTGGCGCGCACCCAGCGGGCGCCGTTTTTCGTGCCGCTCGGCGTCGGGGCCCACCTTCGTTCATGGGGTGTCCCCGAGCAGCGCATCGTCGAATTGGACTGGAACCAGAGCTCGAAGGTCGGCGAGCTCACCGTGATCTGCCTACCGGCACGGCACTTCTCCGGGCGCTTGTTCAACCGCAACAACACGCTGTGGGCGTCGTGGGGGTTGATCGGTCCGAGTCATCGCGCGTACTTCGGCGGCGACACCGGCTACACCAAGAGTTTCGCGCAGATCGGCGCCGATCACGGGCCGTTCGATCTGACCCTGCTGCCCATCGGCGCCTACAACGCGGCGTTCACGGACGTCCACATGAACCCCGAGGAGGCGGTCCAGGCGCACCTGGACGTCACCGACTTGGGGTCGGGGCTGCTGGTGCCGATCCATTGGGGCACTTTCCGNNGCTGAGCACGTGCAGGTGGCCGTACCGACACCCGGTCAGCGCGTTGATCCGGCCGCGGCTGGGCGATTCAACTCGTGGTGGCGGCTCTGACCAGCTGGCCTGGTTACAGCGCCAGATGGAGCCTTAGAGCGTTGTCGAGCTCGGCAAGTTCGGCGTTTGAAACGCAGCCAGTGCGACGTAGCAAGCGTTGAGGTGCGATCGATCTGACCTGCTCAGCCTGTGCTTTTGAGTCGACGGTTAGACCACTCGACCCCGCCGACAGCAACACTTGAAACGGATAGATCTTGTCGGTGTTACTGGTCACCGGCACGACCGTGACGGTTCCACGGCCAAGACGCGTCGCCGCACCGTTGGCCCGGTCGTTGCTGACGATCACCGCTGGGCGCTGCTTATTCGCCTCACTACCGCGGACAGGGTCCAGGTCAACCTGCCACACCTCACCGCGCAGCATCGCGGACGCCGTCCCCGGCGGTGCCTTCCCAGGCCTCGGCATCCCCGTCGGTGGACCACTGCACCCACGCGTCGGCGTAGTCCTCCTCAAGTGCCGGATAGCGCAGCATCTGTACAGCGCGCTGCAAGGCCGCCGACCGCGATGACAGCCCCGTTTTCTTGACGTAGGCATCTAATACAGCGATGTCGTCGTCGGTCAGGCTGACGCTGAGCTTCATACCGAAATGCTACTCGAGTAGCAATATGGTAGCAAGCAAGCTGGAATCGCCGGAATCCGGATCCGGAGCCGCTGGGTCAGGCAGCCGGCAGCCGATAGTGTGCGGCCATGATGAAACGAGCGGCGAGGGCCGCTGTCGTCGTGGTCTTGCTGGCGTCGGCGGGATGTGGGTCCGCGCAGCCGATAGCGAGCCCCCCGTCCTCGTTGTCTGAAGCGCCGCCCAACGAGGTGTCGGGTCTGGAGATTCCCCCCGGCCGTATCGACGACGCCATAGCTAAGGTCGACGGCCTGGTCAGCGATCTGATGAAGAACACCGGCATCCCGGGCTTGGCAGTGGCGAAAAATCAGACGTTCAATTTGAACCATTGGGACGGTGACACATTCACGTTTACGTTGACAAACGAAAATGCCCCGGCTGGGACGATTTCCAAGGCAACATTCGACGCCAACACGTTGAACCTGGAGTACTACGATTCTGACAAGCTCGGGACGTTTACCCGATGACTGCCGGCGGGTTAACCGATGCCGAGGTAGCGCAGCGGATTGCCGAGGGTAAGAGCAACGACATCCCGGAACGCGCCGCACGCAGCATCGCCGAGATCGTCCGGGCCAACGTTTTCACCCGGATCAACGCGATCCTGGGCGTGCTGCTGATGATCGTGGTGGCGACCGGCTCGTTGATCAACGGCCTGTTCGGCCTGCTCATTATCGCCAACAGCGTCATCGGCATGGTCCAGGAGATCCGGGCCAAACAGACGCTGGACAAGCTGGCGATCGTCGGGCAGGCGAAGCCGTTGGTGCGCAGGCAATCCGGGACTCGAGCTGTGCCGCCCAGGGAGGTGGTGCTCGATGACGTCATCGAGCTCGGCCCGGGGGACCAGATCGTTGTCGACGGCCAGATCGTCGAAGCGGAGAACCTGGAGATCGACGAATCGCTGCTGACCGGTGAGGCCGACCCGATCGATAAGGACGTCGGCGACGCCGTGATGTCGGGCAGTTTTGTCGTGGCGGGTGCCGGCGCCTACCTTGCCACCAAGGTCGGGCCGGAAGCCTTTGCCACCAAGATGGCCGACGAAGCCAGCAAGTTCACGTTGGTGAAATCTGAACTGCGCAACGGCATTAACCGGATTCTGCAGTTCATCACCTATCTTCTGGTGCCGGCCGGTCTGCTGACGATCTACACCCAGTTGTTCACCACGCATGCGGGGTGGCGGCAGGCCGTGCTGCGGACGGTCGGCGCGCTGGTACCGATGGTGCCCGAAGGTCTGGTGCTGATGACGTCGATCGCTTTCGCGGTCGGCGTCATCAGGCTCGGTCAGCGTCGATGCCTGGTGCAGGAATTGCCCGCCATCGAGGGGTTGGCCCGGGTCGACGTGGTCTGCGCCGACAAGACGGGCACCTTGACCGAAAACGGGATGCGAGTTTCGGGTGTCGAAGAACTGGCGGCGCAAGGGGAATCTGCCGCCGATGTGCTGGCTTCACTGGCCGCAGCCGACCCCCGCCCTAACGCAAGCATGCAGGCGATCGCGGAAACTTATGACCAGCCGCCCGGCTGGAACGCGACCGCGACCGCACCGTTCAAGTCCGCCACCAAGTGGAGCGGCGTGTCCTACGGTGACCACGGCAACTGGGTGCTCGGCGCTCCCGATGTGCTGCTCGATCCGGGTTCGGCGGCCGCCGGGCAGGCCGAGCAGATCGGCGCGAGAGGGCTGCGAGTGCTGCTGTTGGCGGCCGCAGACGTGGCCGTGGATCATCCCGAAGCGCCGGGTCGGGTTACCCCCATCGCGCTGGTGGTGCTGGAGCAAAAGGTTCGACCCGACGCCCGCGAGACCCTGGATTACTTTGCCGCCCAGGATGTTTGCGTCAAGGTGATTTCGGGCGACAACGCGGTGTCAGTAGGTGCCGTCGCCAGCGAGCTGGGGTTGCATGGCGAGACCATGGATGCTCGCCAACTTCCCACGGAACAAGCCGAATTGGCTGACGCGCTGGACACCCACACCACATTCGGCAGGGTGCGGCCCGACCAGAAACGCGCGATCGTGCATGCCCTGCAATCACGCGGCCACACCGTGGCGATGACCGGCGACGGTGTCAACGACGTGCTGGCCCTCAAGGACGCCGACATCGGCGTCGCGATGGGTGCGGGCAGCCCCGCATCCCGCGCGGTAGCGCAGATCGTGTTACTGGACAACAGTTTTGCCACGCTACCGTATGTCGTCGGTGAGGGTCGGCGAGTCATCGGCAACATCGAGCGAGTTGCCAACCTGTTTCTGACCAAGACGGTGTATTCGGCGCTGCTGGCGCTCCTGGTAGGCCTCGAATGCCTGTTTTCTAAACTACTTAAGGCCGACCCCCTGCTGTTTCCGTTCCAGCCGATCCACGTCACCATCGCGGCGTGGTTCACCATCGGAATCCCGTCGTTCATCCTGTCGCTGGCACCCAACAATGAGCGCGCTTATCCGGGCTTCGTGCAGAGGGTGCTGACGTCGGCGCTGCCGTCGGGCATTGTCGTCGGCGTGGCGACCTTCGTCTCGTACCTGATGGCCTACAAAGGCCGGCACGCCACGCTCCAGCAACAGGACCAGGCGTCGACTGCGGCGTTGATTACCTTGCTGGTGACCGCACTGTGGGTGCTTGCGGTGGTGGCGCGTCCCTACCAATGGTGGCGGGTGGCGCTGGTGGCTGCCTCCGGGCTGGCCTACGTGGTGATTTTCAGCCTCCCGCTGGCGCAGAAGAAGTTCTTCCTGGACCCGACGAATGTGGCAGAGACGTTGACCGC
>PLSK01000130.1:0-20085 GCA_003165155.1 Mycobacterium sp.
AGACCCCGGTGCCGCGGGTGCGGAAAATCGAGTCCATCTCGTCGAAGAACACGATCACCGGCGTTCCTTCCGACGCCTTCTCACGGGCGCGCTGGAAGATCAACCGGATGTGCCGCTCGGTCTCGCCGACGAACTTGTTCAGCAGCTCGGGGCCTTTGATGTTCAAGAAGTAGGACTTGGCCTCGCGGGCGTCGTCGCCGCGGACCTCAGCCATCTTCTTGGCCAACGAGTTGGCCACGGCCTTCGCGATCAATGTCTTGCCGCAGCCGGGCGGGCCGTAGAGCAGCACACCTTTCGGCGGGCGCAGCGCGTATTCGCGGTACAGGTCCTTGTGCAGGAACGGCAGCTCCACGGCGTCGCGGATCTGCTCGATCTGTCGGGTCAGGCCGCCGATGTCCTGGTNNTGGTGTCGACCAGCAGCGAGTCGCCGGGCCGCAGCTTGCGCGGCTTGGTGTCATCGTTGTTCGGGTCGCGCACACCGTCCGGCAAATCCTCGGCTACCAGCGGCTCGGCTAGCCACACGATGCGTTCCTCGTCGGCGTGGCCGACGACCAGCGCCCGGTGGCCGTCGGACAGGACCTCACGCAAGGTGGATATCTCGCCCACCGATTCGAAGGTGCCTGCTTCGACGACGGTCAGGGCTTCGTTGAGCCGGACCGTTTGCCCCTTCCGCAGCGACGCCAGCTCGATATTCGGCGAGCAGGTCAGCCGCATCTTGCGACCAGACGTAAACACATCGACGGTTTCGTCGTCGTGCACGAACAGCAGAACGCCATACCCGCTGGGCGGCTGCCCAAGCCGGTCGACTTCTTCGCGCAGCGCCAACAGTTGCTGACGCGCTTCCTTAAGAGTTTCCATTAATTTGGAATTGCGAGCCGCAAGTGAGTCGATTCGAGCTTCGAGCTGATGCACATCGCGCGCGGNNACTTGCTCGATTTGCTCGCGAAGCACCGCTGCTTCACGACGCAGTTGTTCCAATTCGGCAGCATCGTCGCTGGACATACTCGATTCGCGGGGGGTACCGAATGCTTCAGAACGCTCTGAGTCACCCATGGTTGCGCTCCTTTCCCACACCAGGAATTGGCGCGGCGGATGCTTCAACGCTACCGGCGATCGGCGATTCATGTGCGCAACCAAATACCCTGGAAAAGTTAACATCGTGATCTCGCTGGTAACGTCCCGTTTGAGTCGGGGTGATCGAAAGGGCAGGCGTGATCGGAAAATCCCACTTCCACCGTGGGTCCCGATACCTGTTCTTAGCGTTGAGTTCCGCCGCAGCCGTGGCTGCGATCGGACTCTCGGGATGTTCGCCTGGCGAGTCGAAGACGTCGCCGGCCTCACCGACAGCGTCCGGCGCGGCAGGTTCGGTGGCGGCCCCCCCGACCGCCGCCCTGCCCTCGCCTGACGCCCTCACCGACGTGCTGAATCGACTGGCCGACCCCAACGTCCCGGGCATGAACAAGTTGAACCTGGTCGAAGGTGCAACCCCGGAAAACGCTGCCACGCTGGACAAATTCATCAACGCGTTGCGGGATAACGGCTACCTGCCGATCTCCTTCGTGGCAAACAACGTCGCGTGGTCGGACAAGAATCCCCCCGATGCGGCGGCCACCATCACCGTCAACACGGCCCGCGGGAACAGCGGCAAGTTCACCTTCCCGATGGAGTTCGTACCGTCCCAAGGAGGCTGGCAGCTGTCCCGGAAGACCGGGGACATGTTGTTGGCCCTGGGCAACTCATCCGTAACGAGTGCTCCCGCCCCCGAACCGGCCCCGCCCACTTCGACTCGCCCTGGCGGCTGACCTGCGGGATGTGGGCTTCAGCCGTCGCGGCCCACACGCTTGCGACCCAAGGGTGCCGGGGCGATGGTCCCGGGCGCCAGCCGTCGCGTTGCGATCAGGAACGCGGTGTGGCCGCGCATGGAATGCTGCGGCCGCACGGCCAATCCGACGACGTTCCAGCCCCGCTGCAGCGACTCCCACGACCGCGGCTCGGTCCAGCACTGCTGAGCCCGCAGCGCCTCCACCACCTTCGACAGCTGGGTGACGGTGGCCACATAGATGATCAGCACACCGCCGGCGACCACCAGCCGCGCCACCGCCTCGAGCACGTCCCATGGCGCCAGCATGTCCAGCACGGCTCGGTCGAACGAGCCATCGGGCAGTTCGGAGTCAGCGAGGTCGCCGATGATCATCTGCCAATTGGGCGGCAGACCGTCGTAAAAGACCGTGACATTGCGGCGGGCGTGTTCGGCATGGTCGGCGCGCTGTTCGTAAGAGATCACCCGCCCTTCCGGCCCGACCGCACGCAACAGCGAGAGAGTCAGTGCACCGGATCCGGCGCCCGCCTCCAGCACGCGGGCGCCCGGAAAGATGTCCCCTTCGTGGATGATCTGAGCGGCATCCTTGGGGTAGATCACTTGCGGGCCACGGGGCATCGACATCACGTAGTCGAGCAACAGCGGGCGCAACACCAGGAAAATGGCGCCGTTGCTGGATTTGACCACGCTGCCCTGTTCCAGCCCGATCACCGCGTCATGTGGGATCGCGCCGTGATGCGTGTGGAACTCGCTGCCCGGTGTGAGCGCGATCGTGTAGTGGCGGCCCTTGGCGTCGGTGAGCTGGACGCGTTCACCCGCGGTGAATGGACCGGTTGCGGACACGCCGTCCAGCGTGCCAGCCGACTCGCCGTCATTGGTGGTCGGGGTTGTCGTAACCCACTCCTAGGCTGCTGATATGACCGCCCCGACCGAAACAGCACCCGACCGATCCCGGTCGCGGCCGGCGCTGTCACCGTCGCGGGCGGCCGACTTCAAGCAATGCCCGCTGCTGTACCGGTTCCGGGCCATCGACCGGTTGCCCGAGGCGCCGTCCACGGCCCAGCTGCGCGGGTCGGTCGTGCACGCCGCGCTGGAACGGCTTTACGGCCTGCCCGCGGCGCAGCGCGGTCCCGACACGGCGCTGTCGCTGGTGGAGCCCGCGTGGGACCAGGTGATCGCCGCGGAACCGGACCTGGCCGCCGAGCTGGAACCCGGGCAGCGAACCCAACTGCTGGCAGAGGCGCGCGCCTTGCTCTCCGGCTATTACCGGCTCGAAGACCCGACTCGATTCGACCCGCAAAGCTGCGAGCAGCGCGTCGAGGTCGAACTCGCCGACGGCACGCTGTTGCGCGGCTTTATCGACCGGATCGACGTCGCCGCCAGTGGCGAGCTACGGGTGGTCGACTACAAGACCGGCAAGGCGCCGTCGGCCACCTGGGCAATGGCCGAGTTCAGAGCGATGTTCCAAATGAAGTTCTACGCGGTGGCTCTTTTCCGTTCGCGCGGAGTGTTGCCTGCGCGGCTGCGACTCGTCTACCTGGCCGACGGGCAGGTGCTGGACTACTCGCCGGACCTGGACGAGCTGCTGCGATTCGAGAAGACGCTGATAGCGATCTGGCGCGCCATCCAATCCGCAGGCCAGACAGGCGATTTCCGTCCCACCGCGTCGCGGTTGTGCCAATGGTGCCCCCACCAGGCCCACTGCCCGCTTTTCGGCGGTACGCCGCCCCGGTACCCCGGCTGGCCCTGACCGCCGCAAAATGCCCGCAGGATTGACGCTGCCCTAACCTGATCGGTCGAGCGGCGACATCTCTTCCAGCATTGTGGGAATGAGCTCGCATACCGTGGGATGGATATGCACGGTTCGCGACAGCGTGGTGTAGGGGGCTTTGGCTGACATGATGTCCAGAATGCAGTGAATCGCCTCGTCACCGCCGACGCCAAAGATGGCCGCTCCCAGGATCTCCTCGGTCTCGGCATCGACGACCACTTGCATAAAGCCTTGCGTCTCGCCCTTTTCCACCGCCCTGCCGACTTTGGTCATCGGCCGCTTGCCGACCAGCGCCTTGCGGCCCGACGCGCGGACCTCGGCGACGGTCATGCCGGCACGGCCCAGCGGCGGGTCGATGTAGAGCGCATAGGTGGTGATGCGGTCACTCACCCGCCGCGGATCACCGTCGAGCAGATTGGCGGCGACGATCTCGAAGTCGTTGTAGGAAGTGTGGGTGAAAGCGCCCTTGCCGTTGCAATCACCCAGCGCCCAAATGTGATCGACGTTGGTTTTCAGCTGATCGTCGACAACGACGTAACCGCGGGCGTCGGTCCGCACACCGGCGGCCTCCAGACCTAGGTCGTCCGTGTTGGGCCGCCGGCCCACCGCCAGCAGCAGATGACTTCCCCGGATCGGGGCGGCGCCGGCGCTGGGCGTGAGGTCGAAACCCTTATCCTGCTTGCTGACCCGGATATCGTCGGCGCCGAGGATGATGTCGATGCCCTCGGCCTCGAGGATCTCTTTGATGGTGGCCGAAACATCCTCGTCTTCGCGGGATGCCAGCCGCGCGCCTCTTTCCACGACGGTCACGTGAGCCCCGAAGCGCCGGTACATCTGCGCGAACTCGAGCGCAATGTAGCTGCCGCCGACGATCACGAGATGGGATGGCACCGTGTCGAGTTCGAGGACCGAGACGTTGGTGAGGAACTCGACATCGTCCAGGCCGGGGATGTCCGGCACCACCGCGCGGCCACCGACGTTGAGGAAGATCCGGTCGGCGTGCAGGACGTGCTCGTCGACCCGCATCGTGTGTGGGTCCTCGAAGCGGGCATGGCCGCGAAAGACGGTGCAGCCGTCCATCCCGTCGAGCCAGTCCTCGACACCCTTGCGGTCGTCGAGCATGATCTCGTCTTTGCGCGACTTGACTTTCGCCATGTCCACGCTGACCGGACCGGTTGCGATGCCATATTCCGCGCCGCGGCGGGCTAGTCGAGCGGCATAGGCGCTGGCCACCAGTGTCTTGGTCGGAATGCAACCCGTGTTGACGCACGTGCCACCGAACAGTTTGCGTTCGACTATCGCGACGCGCTGTCCTGCTTCAGTCAGCCGGCCCGCGAGTGGGGGCCCGGCCTGACCTGCACCCACGATGATCGCATCGAAATGCGGTGTCACCAATTATAAGCCGACCAGGCGATCGCGAGGCCGCCCAAGATCGCGACGGCGTCTTCCAACAGCGCGATCGGCAGGTCCTTGCCCCCGGTGGCGGCCACTAGCCGCTTGCGTGCCTGATAGCCGCCCAACGTGCCGAGCACCGCGCCGATAATGCCGGCGCCGAGCGCGGTCCACGGATGGCCGAATGGGGTGCCGATGACGGCGCCGGCAAATGCGCCCATGAAGATCCGGGCGCCGAACACCGGCGGCACGGTTCGGGCCGGAGTGTTGGGGAGTTTGTCCATGACCAGTTCGCCCGCGGCAAGAAGGGTGAGGACGACGACCGTAATGACATTGCCCACCCAATGCGCCCAGGTGAGATTGAGACTGATCCAGCCGAGCAGGGCACCCCAGGCGACCACAGCCGGAGCGGTGAACGAACGCAACCCGGCGACAACACCAATCAACAGAGCCAACGTTAAAGCGGGGAGAAGTAGATGTGTATGTGTCACGGAGATCCTCCCAAGAAGGTGAACTGTCCGGACGTTAACACAGCAACGACCCTCCNNCCAGTGCCCGGATCGCGACCCAATCCGGGTCGGCGAGCGGGGCGATGGTCGGCGACTCCAGCCCAGGCGTGATCGACGTGGCTTTGTCCAGCGCCGAACGCGGGCAGTCGTAATCCAGCATCAGGTACTGCTGGCCGAACACCACACCTTGTACCCGGGCTACCAGTTGATCGCGCGCGGCTTTGGCCTGGCTTTGGTCCTGGGCTTGGTCACCGCCGTCCTGAGTGCGCTCGATCAGGACCGCCTCCGAATCACAGAGCGGATCCCCGAAGGCGACGAGATTATGCAGACTCAGGGTGCGGCCAGACCCCACTACGTCGGCAATCGCGTCGGCCACTCCGAGCTGCACCGAGATCTCTACGGCTCCGTCGAGCCTGATAACGGTGGCTTCAATGCCCCTGGCGGCCAAATCTTTTCGAACCAGATTTGGATAAGCGGTAGCAATCCGCATTCCGGCGAGGTCGGCCGCCGTCCAGTCGCGTCCGGCGGGACCCGCGTAACGGAAGCTGGACGAGCCGAAGCCCAGCGCCAGGCATTCGCGCACCGGCGCGTCGGAGTCGCGCACCAGATCCCGTCCGGTGATGCCGAAGTCGAGCTCTCCCGAGCCAACATAGATGGCAATGTCTTTGGGTCGCAAAAAGAAGAATTCGACGTGATTGGCCGGGTCGATGACGGTCAGGTCTTTGGGGTCGGTGCGGCGCCGGTAACCGGCCTCCGAAAGGATCTCCGAGGCCGGCTCGCTCAATGTGCCTTTGTTCGGAACCGCGACCCTTAGCGTGACCTTGGGCATGCTCACAGCTTTCGATAGATGTCGTCAAGGGACAGCCCGCGCGAAACCATCAGCACCTGCGTCCAGTACAGCAACTGGCTGATCTCGCCGGCCAGCGCGTCGTCGGATTCGTGTTCGGCAGCCAGCCACACCTCGCCGGCCTCCTCCAGAATCTTCTTACCCAGAGCATGGACCCCTCCGTCCAGTGCGGCGACCGTGGCGCTGCCGGCCGGCCGGGTGCGGGCACGTTCGCCGAGTTCGGCGAACAGATCCTCGAAGGTCTTCACGGCCAGCGATTGTTTCACGTGCGGGAGAGCAAAGTCACGGCGGTTTACCCCGCGTCGATCTGATCCGCTAAGTGGACCGGAGGCAATTGGGCCAAAACCGACTACACCTTAGGCCACCAGCCTAACTTGCTGCAGGCCTCGACGAGGGGCACCAGCTAACTATGAAGGTTGATACTGAAGCGCTCGAAGCTCCGATGTGGTTGGCGCTTCCTGTGGACTGCCGCGTCTTCGCAGTGTGGCGATATCCCCGGGTGCGCGAACAGTTTCAAGCCCTGCTGCGGTGAGGCGGTCGCCGTGGGTAGGCCCGCGGCGGTCGTGACTTTGGCCTCTACGCCGGGATGCCGGGTTAAGAGACCCTGACGGGCGGGGGATCCTACGTCGTTCAGGAGGACATCGTGATCGAGTTGCTCAAGGACTTTCCCGACAACGTCACAGCGTATGCGTGCCATGAGCGCCTGACGAAGGCCGACTATGAAACGGTGCTGCGCGGCATCGAAGACAAACTCACTCGGCACGAAAAGCTGCGGATGTACTGCGAGGTCTGGCCTGATTACGTTGGCGCCGATCCCGACGCGGTCTGGGAGGATTGGAAGGTCAGCTTCAGTACCTGGTTCCACTGGCAACGCGGCGTGATTGTCACTGATGTGCAATGGATGATCTGGGCGACGAAATTCTTCGGCCTGTTGATTCCTGGGGCGTGGCGTGTATTCCCGATGGATGAAGCCAGCAAAGCCCACGACTGGATCGTAGAAGTGCAGCCCTTAGAGCCGATCGGTCGATGACCGGTCTTGTGCTGCGACGGTGGGGTATGCGGCCAAACTCAAGAGGGCGGTGAATGTTTCGTTGACGACTTGCGACAGTGATCGTTGCTCGTCGTGGTCGAGCCAGCGGGTGACCGCCACGCCGAAGACACTGACCGCGATCTCGGCGGCGAGGGTTGCAGTGAGCTCGTCAACGCCGCGTTTGAGAAGCTCCCGCCTGATGGCGTCGGACAAGACGGACTGCTTGCGTAGCTCGCGCTCGCGCAGGCCGTCGTCGGTCTCGATGATGCCGTGCCGGGTTCGTAGGTACGTCCGCTGACTCTCGATCTCGGCGGCAACGGTCTGAAGTCCTTGCATGATCGCGTCCATGGGGCTCAAGGAGGCCGGGGTGTCGGCCAGGACGCGGGCGACCACCGTCGGTAGTTCGGCTTGGTAGGCGAAGAGGACCTCGCGCTTATCGGCGAAGTGCCGGAAGAACGTGCGCGTCGTCAATCCGGCGCGCGCGGTGATCTGCGGAACGGTCGTCTCCGCGAAGCCCTGCTCGACGAAGAGCTCCAGGGCAGCGCGCTCCAACCTGCTTTGTGCGCCAGAAGGCCATCGACTCATAGTGGCCACTGTAGCTGTCTGACGGCACGAAATGTCGTCATTGACGACACGTCGTGTCATGAGTTACGGTGATGACATGTAATGCCATCAAGGTGGCGGCAGGATGACGACGGGAGTGGCGTGATGACGACGAATGAAGTGTGGATCTTGGGGGCGACCGGCCGCGCGGGGCGGACGATCGCGGCACGGCTGCATGCGGCGGGCGTCCCGCTCGTGCTCGTCGGGCGGGACCGCGACCGCCTCGAGCGCGCCGCCGCCGAGGTAGGGAGTATGCCGCGGCTGGTGGTCGGCACACTCGATACGGCTCTGTCCCAGCTTGCCCAGGATGCCCCAGCCGTCGTAGTCAATACCATCGGCCCGTTCACAACCACGGCCGCTCAGGTGGCGCGGGCCTGCCCGGCGGGCACCCACTACGTCGACATCGCCAACGAACTCGCCGCCGTCGAGTCGATCCTGGACCTCGACCGCCGCGCCGTCGCCGCGGATCAGGTGCTCGTCACCGGGGCGGGCTTCGGTGTCCTGGCAACCGAGAGCGTGGTGCTGCGGCTGTGCGAGGGCCAACCCCGCCCAAGCCAGGTGCGCGTCGATGCGCTGGCCTCGGTCGCCACCGACGGCGGCGCTCTCGGCCCAGCGCTGGCCGGAACCGTGGTGGAGATCCTCGCCTCGGGAGGACGGGAGGTCCGCGACGGGCGCCTCGTGCAGGCCGCGGTCGGCGCGCATCCCGCCACGCTGAGCACACCCGACGGTGATGTCCTGCCCACCGGTAGCGGGCCCAGCGGCGAGCTGATCGCGGCCTGGCGGGCCAGTGACGCGGACTCCGTGGTGTCGGCCTCGTTCTTGACGCCCACGGGCGCCCTGGCGCGGGTTCTACCGGCGATCTCGGCGATCCTGCGGATCCCCGGCGCACGCAACCTCGCCACCAGCGCCATCGCCAAGGTGCCGCTGCGCGCCGGCGACCGGCCGCGCGCGTCTTCCTGGGGCCACGCCCGGGTGTGGTGGCCCTCGGGAACGGTGCGCGACGGTTGGCTGCGCACCGGCGAGGGACACGAATTCACCGCGGCGGTCGCCGCCGAAGTCACCCAACGTCTGCTCAACGGCGACGGCCACCCGGGTGCGTTCACACCCGGAGCACTGTTCGGCTCCGAACTCGCCGAGGCTGCCGGCGGCACCTTCGTCAATAGCCAGGCGATCAGCCCCGCCGCCGGCCCCACCCCCACGAAGACCGACCGGGGCATTCGCCCCGACACGAAAGGATGAGTTCGCATGTCAACCAACACCGCCGCCTGGATCGGATCCAAGGGCGCCACCCTCGAAGTCAAGCCTGCCCCCTACCCGCACCCCGGCGAGCACGAGATCGTCGTCCGCAACCACGCCGTGGCGATCAACCCCTACGACTGGATCACCCAAGTTGTCGGAGGCCTTGTCACTCGATGGATCAGCTACCCGTTCATCCTCGGCTCCGATCTCGCGGGTGAGGTGGTCGAGGTCGGACCCGGTGTCACCCGGTTCTCGGTGGGTGACCGTGTCCTCGGGCATGCCGTGGGAACGGAGAAAGCACGGAACAACGCCGCCGAGGGCGCCTTCCAGGAATACACCGTCGTCCTGGACCACATGGCAGCCCCTATCCCGGCCACCATGGCGTATGAGAATGCTGCCGTGCTGCCGCTGGCCCTGTCCACCGCAGCGTGCGGGCTCTTCCAAAAGGATCAATTGGCGCTCGAATATCCCTCTGCGACAGCGAAACCCACGGGGAAGACTCTTCTCGTCTGGGGCGGCTCGACCAGTGTCGGCAGCAACGCTATTCAGCTCGCCGTCGCGGCCGGCTACGACGTCATCGCCACTGCGTCGCCACGGAACTTCGACTACGTCACACGGCTGGGAGCCGGCCAGGTCTTCGACTACAACAGCCCCACCGTCGTCGCCGACATCATCGCGGCGTTGCACGGCAGGACGATCGCCGGAGCTCTCGCCGTCGCAACCGACTCAGCCGGCGTCTGTGCGGAGATCCTCCATGCCGCCACCGGCACCAAATTCGTCTCCATCGCCAGCCCGCCGGTCTCGTTCGCCAGCGTGACTCCGGGTAGCGGCATCAGCCTGCAGCTTGTCCGGCTCATAGCGCGGCTGGCGGCCTCAACGGTGTCCACGCAGTTCAAGTTCCGGATGAGACGTATTCGCAGCAAGATGATCTGGGGCGCTTCTCTGATGGATGACGAAGTCAGCACAGTCATCTACGAAGACTTCCTCCCCCAGGCCCTCGCCGACGGCCGCTACCGCGCCGCCCCCGAACCACTCGTCATCGGCACTGGCCTCGAGCACATCCAAGCCGGGCTCGACGCCCAAAAGAAGGGCGTCTCCGCCAAGAAAATCGTCATCACCCTATAAACCGTCATCCGAGGAGGATCACCATGGACACCACCACCACCACCGTTGTCGACGCCGCCCGCCGGGCATTGGGGCCAGTCGGCGCATTCCTGCCGGTCACATTCACCGATACCCCAGCAGTCGACCAGCAACGCGACGCGGTCGGCCGGCTCGAACGCGCTGGCTACCGCACCACCTGGACCAACGAGGTCATCGGTAAGGACGCCTTAGTACAGTTGGCGTTGCTGCTGGGCGCCACCGAACGGATGACATTCGGCGCCGGCGTCGCCAACATCTGGGCCCGAGAACCCGAAACCCTGCACGCTGCGGCCGCCCAGCTGGCCCAAGCCTATCCTGACCGGGTCGTGCTCGGCCTGGGCGGCGGCTACCCCGAGCAGGCGGCCAGCACCGGTCGCGACTTCGGTCGCCCGCTGGCCACCATGCGCGACTACCGCGCCCGAATGGATAACCAGACCTGGCCCCCCGCTCCGGATGTGACCTACCCGCGGATCATCGCCGCGAACGGTCCGAAGATGCTGGCACTGGCCGGTGAGATCGCCGACGGCGCATTGCCCGCCGGGCTGCCCCCGGAGTTCACCGCGTACGCCCGCCGCGTGCTCGGCCCGGACAAGCTGCTGGTGATCGGGCTGTCCGTGGTTGCCGACCCGGACCCCGACCGGGCCAAGACGATCGCGCGAGAAACGGTGAAAACCTCGCTGAGTAAGCCGTCCTACGCCGCAACCGTCGCCCGGCTGGGCTACCCCGACGACGAGATCGCCGAGGTGAATGATCGGCTGGTCGACGCAATCATCGGCCACGGCGGCCCGGGCACAATCGCGGCCACAGCGCGCGCGCACCTGACCGCCGGCGCGGACCACGTCATGGTCATGCTGCCCGGCGGAGATTTTTCCGCTGGCGTGGATCACCTCGAACACCTCGCCCCGACGCTCACCGCTATCGGTTAAATAGCGCGACCACCCCGGCACCGTGTTTCACCTCCCGGAGGTGAAGTCGGACTCAGAACCGTCTATCGAATTGGCCCGGTCCCGTGTAGGTGGATCTGTTCAGGTGAACTGGTCGCGGCGGGTGTTGGCCCAGCTGAGGTAGTCGATGGGGGCGCGGCCTGTGATGTCTTCGACGCCGGAGGTGACCACGGCGTCTTCGCTGACCTCGAACGCCCACTGGCCCATGAGCAGATCGAGATATTCGCGGGGCAACACTCGTCCGTACAGTGCCCGCGCTTCGTCCTCGGAGACGACGGTGACGTCGATCGGTTGGCCGATGGCCTGGCTGATGAGGCCGACCTGTTGACGCATCGTCAACGATTGCGGGCCGGTAAGCACGACCTTTCGACCATCTAGGTGGTCCGAGGTGAGAGCGTGCACCGCAACGGCGGCGATGTCTTCGTCGGCGATCGGGGCTTGCTTGGACTCGGGGAAGGGCAGGCGCACACGCCGATCGATTCGTATCTGGTCGGCCCAAAAGCGCAGCGCATTGCGAGCGAAAGCGCCGGGACGCAGACAGGCGAAGGTGAACCCGCCGCCTTGTACGGCGTTCTCCACGGCGAGGTGACGGCGCTTGTTGTACTCGACGAAGGCCTCGGTGCGGGTGGTGTCGATGGTCGAGAGCACCACGACCTTGGTGACGCCTGCCGACTTCATCTCCGAGACCAGCCCGTCTAGGGCCTGTGGTCCGGGAAAGCTGTAGAGGAACACCGCGTCCACACCTTTGAGTGCGGGGCGCATCGTGTCGGGTCGCGTGAGGTCGCTAGCGACTATCTCAGTCCACGACCAGTGTGCGTCGTTGCGTGGATGGCGGCACGTCGCCCTGACGGCGATGCCCGTGTCGCGCAGCTGCTCGATGACGTTGCCACCGACTCCCCCGGCCGCCCCGGTGATCAACACCCGCATGATGCCTCGCTTTCGATCGTGGTCAGCTTCAACACTAGGAATGCGACGTCATAGACACCAGCAATAGTTGGTGATGTGAGATATTCACGCTGTGAATATTGCGTCGGTGGATCTGAATCTGTTCGTGGTGTTGCACGCCGTACTCGAGGAGCGCAGCGCAACCAAGGCGGCCGCGCGGCTGCACCTCACTCAGTCCGCGGTGTCGAACTCACTGGCACGTCTGCGCCTGCTACTCGGTGACCCCTTGGTGGTTCGTGCCGGCCGTGGTCTGAGCCCCACTCCAGCCGCGCTCGCCGTGCAGCCACGGCTCGAAGCTGCCCTGCACCTGCTGGAGGGCATCGTGCACGACCTCGACGACTTCGACATGTCATCGACGACCCGCGAATGGGTCATTGCCTTCGCTGAGCTGTACAGTCCCCTGCTGTTGCCCGAGCTGCAACGTCGGCTGCAGCGCGAAGCCCCACATTCGTCACTGCGGGTGATGACCTTGGATCGGATAAGTGCCACGGACGCGCTGGCAACAGGTGAACTCGACTTGTACCTGGGCGTTCCCACCACTACCCCAGCAGCATGGCGGTCAGAGCCCGCATTCACCGACGACATCGTCGGGATCATCGCCAAAGGCCACCCCGCCGCTGACCAGCCCATGACACTCGAACGATTCATCGCCCTACCCCACGCCCACGTGCGCATCACCCCCGGACGCGGGCAAGAAGTCGACGACGCGCTAGCTCGTCGAGGTCTCACGCGAAAGATACAGCTGACGGTGCCGCACTACAGTTCGGTATTCGCCGTAGTCGAGAGCGGCAACTGCGTGGCGACCGTTCCGCGCCGACTAGCGCGCTATCACACCCGCAGGTTGGCGCTGACCATGTTCGAACTCCCGCTGTCGCTACCGAATTACGACGTCCGGTTGCACTGGCACGTCCGCGTCGACAACGACCCCGGCGTCGCAGCACTCAAGACGATGATCCACGACGTTCTGCATTCCACCGCCCCAACAGATTGAAATCCACGACCGTCTTCAAGGAGGCTCAGTCCTCCGGGTTGTAGCCGAGGTTGGGGCCGAGCCAGCGCTCGGCTTCCTGCATGGTCCAGCCCTTGCGCTTCGCGTAGTCGGCGACCTGGTCCTGGGCCATCCGGCCGACCACGAAGTACTGCGACTGCGGGTGCGAGAAATACCAGCCGCTGACGGCAGCACCGGGCCACATCGCCATCGACTCGGTCAGCTCGATGCCGGTCCGCTCCCGGACGTCCATCAACTTCCAGAGCGTCGCCTTCTCGGTGTGCTCCGGGCAGGCCGGGTAGCCGGGGGCAGGGCGGATTCCCACGTACTTCTCACCGATGAGTGCCTCGTTGTCCAGCTTCTCGTCAGGCTGGAATCCCCAGAACTCCTTGCGGACCCGTTGGTGCATCCGTTCGGCGAACGCCTCTGCCAGCCGGTCGGCGATCGACTCCAGCAGGATCGCGCTGTAGTCGTCGTTTGCTGCCTTGAACTCATCGATCTTGTGATGGCTGCCGAGCCCCGTGGTGACGGCGAAAGCGCCGACGTAGTCAGCCAGACCGGTGTCCTTGGGCGCGATGTAGTCGCCCAGCGACCGGTTCGGTAGGCCGGCCCGGTGCTCGCCCTGCTGGCGCAGGTTGTGCAATGTGGTCATCACCTCGGTACGGGTCTCGTCGGTGTAGACCTCGATGTCTTCAATACCCGAGCCGACCGCGTTTGCCGGGAAGAACCCGATCACCCCGTTGGCCGTCAGCCACTTCTCCTTGATCAGGGTGTCGAGCATCTCCTGGGCGTCGTCGTACAGCTTGCGGGCAGTCTCGCCCGAGACCGGGTTGTTGAGGATGTCGGGGAATCTTCCCTTCATCTCCCAGGCGTTGAAGAACGGCTGCCAGTCGATGTACTCGCGCAGCTCGGCGAGGTCGTATTCCTCGAACTCCCGCACGCCGATGCCCTGCGCGGGCACCGGCGGTGTGTAGCCGTCCCACTCGATCGGCGTCCGGTTCGCGCGGGCCTTCTCCAGCGTCAGCATCGGCCGCTCGCTCTTCTGGGCGTGCCGTTCGCGCAGGGCTGCATAGTCAGTTTCGGTGGCCGCCAGCAGCGCTGGCCGCTGCTTGTCGTCGAGGAGCGCAGCAGCGACCGGCACCGAGCGGGAAGCGTCCTTGACCCAGACCACCGGACCGCTACGACGCGGCGACACCTTCACGGCCGTGTGGGCGCGCGAGGTGGTCGCGCCACCGATCAGCAGCGGGATCTCCAGCCCCTGACGCTCCATCTCGACGGCGAAGTTGACCATCTCGTCCAGGGACGGGGTGATCAGGCCGGACAGCCCGATGATGTCAGCGTTGTGCTCCTTCGCCGCGTCCAGGATCTTCTGGGCAGGCACCATCACACCGAGGTCGATCACGGTGTAGTTGTTGCACTGCAGGACGACCCCCACGATGTTCTTGCCGATGTCGTGGACGTCGCCCTTCACGGTCGCCATGATGATCGTGCCGTTGGTGTCCCCCGCTACAGAGTCGTTAGCGTCGCCGGCCTTCTCTTTCTCGGCCTCGATGTACGGCAGCAGGTACGCAACAGCCTTCTTCATCACCCGGGCCGACTTCACGACCTGGGGCAGGAACATCTTGCCCGCGCCGAAGAGGTCACCGACGACGTTCATGCCGTCCATCAGCGGGCCCTCGATCACCTCGATCGGGCGACCACCTGCGGCGGCGATCTCGGCCCGCAATTCCTCGGTGTCCGACTCGACGTCGGCGTCGATGCCCTTGACCAGGGCATGCGTGATCCGCTCGCGGACCGGAAGGCTGCGCCACTCGGCTGCCACCTGGGCACCCATCCCCGAGGCCTGCTCATCGCTGTTGAACCGTTCAGCGATTTCCAGGAGCCTTTCGGCCGCGTCCTCTCGACGGTTCAGGACGACGTCCTCGATCCGGTCCCGCAGCTCGGCGTCGATCGAGTCGTAGGGCACCAGCGCACCCGCGTTGACGATGCCCATGTCCAGGCCGGCCTTGATGGCGTGGAACAGGAACACCGCATGAATCGCCTCGCGGACAGGGTTGTTGCCCCGGAACGAGAACGACACGTTCGAGATACCGCCGGAGATGTGCACCCCGGGAAGGTTCTCCTTGATCCAGGCGCAGGCCTCGATGAAGTCGATCCCGTACGTCGCGTGCTCCTCGATACCGGTCGCCAGCGCAAAGCAGTTCGGGTCGAAGATGATGTCCTCGGCCGGGAAGCCGACCTCTTCGGTCAGGATCCGGTAGGCGCGCCCGCAGATCTCCTTGCGNNTTCTTCAGGCCCGCTTCGATGACCTCCCACTTGGAGGAGTCGATCATCACCGGGACGCGGCTGATGTCCGGCTCGGCCGCGATCAGCTTGGTGAACCGGTCCATCGCGGCGATGCCGTCGATCATGCCCTCGTCCATGTTGATGTCGATGACCTGCGCACCGACCTCGACCTGCTGCAGGGCGACCGACAGCGCGGTGTCGTAGTCCTCGGCCTTGATCAGGTTGCGGAACCGGGCGGAGCCGGTGATGTTGGTGCGCTCACCGATGTTCACGAACAGGGAGCCGTCGGTGATGTTGAGCGGCTCCAGGCCCGAGAGCCGGGTGGCCGCCGCGATCTCCGGCAACTCGCGCTGCGCCTTGCCCTCGACGACCTTGGCGATCTCAGCGATGTGCGCCGGCGTCGTTCCGCAGCAACCACCGACCAGGTTGACCAGGCCGGCCTCGGCGAACTCGGCGATGTAGCCGGCCTGATGCTCCGGGGACTCGTCGTACTCGCCGAAGGCGTTGGGCAGGCCGGCGTTCGGGTAGCAGGAGACGAAGGTGTCGGCGATCCGCGCCATCTCGGCGATGTAGGGCCTCATCTCCGGCGCGCCCAGGGCGCAGTTGAGGCCGACCGCGATCGGCTTCGCGTGCCTGATCGCGTTCCAGAATGCTTCGGTGACCTGACCGGACAATGTCCGCCCGGAAGCATCGGTGATGGTGCCCGAGATGATCACCGGCCAGCGGCGGCCGCGGTCCTCGAACAGCGTCTCGACGGCGAACACCGCCGCCTTGGCGTTCAGCGAGTCGAAGATCGTCTCGATGATGAGGAGGTCAGCCCCACCGTCGACCAGGCCGTTGGCGGCTTCGAGATAGGCGGCGACCAGCTGGTCGTAGGAGACGTTGCGGGCTCCGGGGTCGTTGACGTCCGGCGAGATCGACGCGGTCCGGGTCGTCGGCCCGATGGCGCCGGCGACGTAGCGGGGCTTCTCCGGGGTGCTGAACTCGTCGCAGGCCGCCCGCGCCAGGGCAGCGCCGGCGTAGTTCAGCTCGTAGCTGAGGTGCCCCATGTCGTAGTCGGAGAGCGAGATCGCGTTCGCGTTGAACGTGTTGGTCTCCAGGATGTCGGCGCCCGCCTCGAGGTACTCGCGGTGGATCCCCTCGATGATCTGCGGCTGCGTCAGGGTGAGCAGGTCGTTGTTGCCCTGAAGAGCGGTCGGCCACTCCGTGAACCGGTCGCCGCGGTAACCGGCCTCGTCCGGCCGGTCCCGCTGGATCGCCGTGCCCATCGCGCCGTCGATCACCATGATCCGCCGGCCGAGAGCAGCCGTCAGTTCGTCGGTGCAGTCGGGGCGGATGTTCGGATGCAGGGCGTTCGCGTAAGCGCTCACGCACGTTCCTTCCGTAACGGAAGGCGTCCTTGACTCCGCCGAGCGTGGCGGATACCGGCAGGGACCCGGAACCGTTGCAACGCCTCTCGGCCAGAAAAGTCTACGTCGTCACCCGAGGTAACCCGGATTGCAGCCGAACGTATTTCGACTCGACCGTCACCCGCCACCACGCGCGTGGCCATGACTTCGAGCAGATCGGTGTCGTAGTGCTGTTCCTTAGCGGCCGTCACCCCATAAGCATAGTAGTCCTATGCAACTAGTCTGGTGCGTGTCGATGCACACCGCTTCGGACGCCGTACCCTAAGTCTGTGACTTTGCAGGATGGTGGGCCCGATCGCAGCGCGCTGCCCGAACTGCACAACACCGTCATCGTGGCGGCGTTTGAGGGCTGGAACGACGCCGGCGACGCGGCGAGCGACGCGGTAGAGCACCTGGACGCCATCTGGGAAGCGGATCCGATCATCGAGATCGACGACGAGGCATATTACGACTACCAGGTAAATCGGCCGGTCATCCGCCAAGTTGACGGCGTCACCCGTGAGCTGGTGTGGCCGGCGATGCGGATCTCACATTGCCGCCCCCCGGGCAGCGACCGCGACGTGGTGTTGATGCACGGGGTGGAGCCGAATATGCGCTGGCGCACATTCTGCGCCGAGTTGGTGGCCATCGCCGACAAGCTCAACGTCGACACCGTGGTGATTCTCGGGGCATTGCTGGCCGACACGCCGCACACCCGACCGGTGCCGGTCTCGGGCGCCGCCTACTCCCCCGAGTCGGCAAAGCTGTTCGGCCTGGAAGAGACCCGCTACGAGGGCCCGACCGGTATTGCCGGGGTGTTCCAGGACGCCTGCGTGGCCGCCGGGATCCCAGCGGTGACGTTCTGGGCGGCCGTCCCGCACTATGTGTCACACCCGCCGAACCCGAAGGCGACGGTTGCGCTGCTGCGCCGCGTCGAAGACGTGCTCGACATCGAGGTTCCGCTGGCTGACCTGCCCGCGCAGGCCGAGGAGTGGGAAGAATCGATCAGCGAGATGGCCGCCGAGGACGAGGACTTGGCCGAATACGTGGTGTCACTCGAGGAGCGTGGCGACGCCGAGGTCGATGTGAACGAGGCGCTGGGCAAGATCGACGGCGACGCCCTGGCCGCCGAGTTCGAACGCTACCTGCGCCGGCGCCGTCCGGGCTTCGGGCGCTAAGGCTTCTCCAGTCCCTCGTTGTAGGCGCTGGTAGAACGACCCAGCGCGGCGACTTCGGCGTCCATTCGGGGCAACAGCTCAGCAGTGTTTTTGCGGATGGGAAGTTCGCCGACCGCGGTGGACAGCACCGGCTTGAGCCAGCGGAACAGGCCCACCCAATCCGGGCAATACACGCGGTGTTTGCGGCCCTCGATGCCCTCGACGAACGCCGCCGCGCACTTATCCAAGGTGGTGGTCTTGTTCAATGGCCAAGGCAACTTCGCCAGCAGTTCGCCGAACGAGGGCAGGTCGGTCTTGCTGTCGCGGACCAGGGCGGTGTCGATCCACGACATGTGTGCCGAGCCGACGCTGACGCCGCGGTGGGCGATCTCCAATCGCAGCGCGTTGGCGAAGTTCTCGACGCCGGCCTTCGCCGTGGTATATGACGCGAGCCCTGGAGCCGCCGCGAACGCGGCCAGCGACGAGACGATCAGCACATAGCCGCGGCGGTCGATCACCGCGGGCAACGTGGCGCGCACGGTGTGGAAAACACCCAGCACGTCGACGTCCAATACCCGCTTGAAGGCCTCCGGGTCCACCTGTAAGACCGACCCGTAGCTGGCAATGCCGGCGTTGGCTACGACAACGTCGATGCCGCCGAAACGTTCGACGGCCTTGGCGGCGGCGGCCTGCATGGCGGGCAAGTCACGCACGTCCGCAACCACGGTCACTACCCGGTCCTCGCCGCCGAGTTGAGCGGCCAGCGCGGTCAGCGCGGCTTCGTCGAGATCGGTGAGAACGAGTTTGGCGCCCTTATCGCGCAGCCGGCGGGCGACCTCAGCCCCGATTCCCTGGGCGCCACCTGTGATGAAAATGACTTTGTCCTGTAGCGATGTCATGACTTATTACACGCTTACCCCTAGTAAGGCATCGATGGCGGTTGCCATCAAACCCGGCGCGCCCGTGTCGTGACCGCCGTACTCAAGCGCGTCCGTGGTCCAACCATCAAGTGCTGCAATCGCTTTAGGAGTATCGAGGTCATCGGCCAAGTACTGGCGCACCCGGGCGATGGCGTCGGAAGCGTCCGGTCCGGCCGGCAGGGCGGTCGCGGCGCGCCAGCGGGCCAGCCGGGCCGTCGCTTCGTCGAGCACCTGTTGGCTCCAAAACCGGTCCGCACGGTAGTGCCCGGCCAGCAGTCCCAGCCGAACGGCCGCCGGCTCAACGCCTTCGGCGCGTAGCCCCGAGACCAGCACCAGGTTGCCCAGGCTCTTGGACATCTTGTGCCCTTCCCAGCCGATCATCCCGGCGTGCACGTAATGGCGGGCGAATCGCCTTTCGCCCCTGACGCATTCGGCGTGCGCGGCGGTGAATTCGTGGTGCGGAAAGATCAGGTCGCTGCCCCCGCCCTGGATATCGATCCCGCTACCGATGCGGCTGAGCGCGATCGCCGCGCATTCCACGTGCCAGCCCGGCCGCCCTGGGCCGAACGGCGACGGCCAGCTGGGCTCCCCGGGCCGTTCGGCCCGCCACAGTAGGGCATCGAGCTCGTCGGTCTTGCCGGGCCGATGCGGGTCCCCGCCGCGTTGCTCGAACAGCCGCAGCATGGTCTCTCGGTCATAGCCGGACTCGTAGCCGAACTGCGGCGTGGCGTCCGCCCGGTAATACACGTCCGGGTATTCGTCATCGACGACGTACGCCGCCCCGGAAGCCAGCAATTTTTCGACGATTTCGACGATTTCGGCGATCGCTTCGGTGGCCCCGACATACTCACGCGGCGGCAGCACCCGCAGCGCCGTCATATCCTGGCGGAACAGGGCGACCTCGCGTTCGGCCAGGTCGCGCCAGTCGATTCCGTCCCGGGCCGCGCGCTCGAACAAGGGATCGTCCACGTCGGTGACGTTCTGCACGTAGTGCACGTCGTGACCGAGGTCCAGCCACAGTCGATGTATCAGGTCGAACGCCAGATACGTCGCGGCGTGACCCAGATGGGTGGCGTCATACGGCGTGATCCCGCAGACGTACAT
>PLSK01000130.1:20122-23474 GCA_003165155.1 Mycobacterium sp.
CGCGACACATCACGAAGTCGGGCAGATACGGGTCGGGCTGGTTGTAACGCAGCGGCGAACCGTCCAGTCGGGACGCGTGCATTCCGGCGGCCATCAGCACCCCGGCCGGCGCCGCCGAATCCCATTCCCATTGGCCGCCGGCGTGCACATAGGCATCGACGTGGCCGTCGATGACGGCCATGGCCTTAGCGCCCGCCGAGCCGATCCCCACCGGCTGGATGGACAGTGTCTGACGCATGCGGTGCAGCACCGTGGGTGGCCGGTTGGCGCTGACGGCTATCCGGATGGTGTCGGGAATGCCGACGCGCGCGGCGTCGGCGGTGACGGTGTCGCTGCGGTACACCATGTTCCCGCGGGCCGGCAATGACACTGCCGCGTCGGTGATTTCGCCGCTATCGCCGGCAGGGCCGTCAGTAGAACCGCCGGTTGAACGCTGCCACAGCGCGATATGCACCGCCCAGTCGTCGCGCCCTGGCGTGGAGAACTCACGGGTGCCGTCCACCGGGTCGATGATCCACACCCGATCGGACTTCAACCGAACCAGATCGTCGTATGCCTCTTCGCTGAGCACCGCGTCACCCGGACGCTCGGCCCGCAGCCGCCGCAGCAGTAGTTCGTTGGCCAGGCTGTCGCCCGCGTCGCCGAGCGCCCATGGATGGCCGAATCCGATCTCTTCGCGCACTTTCAGTAGCAACTCCCCCGCATCTGCGGCGAGATCGGCAGCCAATGCCGCGTCTGTTACGTCGTACGCGGCCCGGCTCACGGACTCAGTATCGCCGACGATGCAGCCCGACCTAAAACGCCGGCCACGGAATGGGACGATGCCGGTTCGGTCCGGGCATCACCGGATCGGCCAGCAGCGTGCGCGCGCGCCGGCGCAGCGCCTCGACTTCCGCGCGGGTGATCTGCTCGGCCAGTGCGTCGGCGAATTGGCCGTTAAGCGCATCGGCCAGGACGGCCACGCCCGCCAGCGTCTCGTCATCGACCGGCTTGCCGGCCCACCCCCACAGCACTGTGCGCAGTTTGTTCTCGACGTGCAGGCAGACACCGTGGTCCACCCCGTACACGCGGCCGTCGAGCCCGTACAAAATGTGGCCGCCCTTGCGATCGGCGTTGTTGATCAGGACGTCGAACACGGCCATCCGCCGTAACCGGGTGTCGTCGGCGTGCATCAGGATGACCTCGTCGCCGGCGTAGTCGTAGGCGCGCAGCACCGGCAGATAACCCGGGCGCAGCTTGCCGACGGGAATGAGATCAACCAAGTCAGGGCCTGGCTGGGCATCCGAGTCCGCGGCGTCGTGGTCGTCAGTGGGCTGCTCCACCCACAACTGCAGCATGCCGGGGCCCGCGGGCCCGTCGCGAATCATCGTGTACGGAACTATGTTCCAACCCAACTCGGTCGACACCAGGTACGCGCCTAGTTCGCGTCCGGCCAGGGTCCCATCGGGGAAGTCCCACAGCGGCTGCTCACCCGAGACCGGTTTGTAGACGCAGTGCACGCTGCGTTCTTCCAGTGTCGATTCGCATAAAAAGGTGGCGTTGCTGGCTGAGCGGATGCGTCCGATGACCGTCAGTTCGCCGGTGCGCAACACCTCACGCTGGTCATGCTCGTCACTCCTGGGGGTCATCGCTGGGCCCGAGCAACTCGCTGCGCTTGTAACCATTGGTGCGCGGGCAGATGTGGCCCGCGGGGTCCAGCGGTTCTTCACACAGCGGGCACGGCGGACGTCCCGCCGAGATGACGCGGGTGGACCGGGTGGCGAACTGCCGTGCCGATTCGGGCGTCAGGAACACCCGCACTGCATCTGGCCCCTCCTCGGTGTCGTCGAGCACCACCGATGCGTCGAATTCGGCGTCGGTGACGGCCAGCAATTCGACGACCACGGTCTGGGCCTCCGAGTCCCAGCCCAGACCCATCGTCCCAACCCGAAACTCCGCGTCGACGGGCGTGACCAACGGGCTGAGGTCGTCGATCTCGGCGGGCTCCGGGGGGACCGGTGTGCCGAACCTGCGATTCACCTCGAGTAGCAACGCGCCGATGCGCTCGGCCAGCACCGCAACCTGTTGCTTTTCCAATATCACCGACACCACCCGGGTGTCGTGCACCGCTTGGATGTAGAAGGTGCGGTTTCCGGGTTGCCCGACAGTCCCGGCCACGAAACGGTCGGGTGTGCGGAAGACATGAATAGCGCGGGCCATGGCAATTCCAAAATACCGGCTAGTCGGTAGAGCCGCCGACCACCGCGTCGCCGGACGCCGCCTCCGACTCAGCCTGGGGCTCAGCCTTGGGCGGCGGGGGCGCGGCGCGCAACGCGGCGGACAGCCGCGCGCCGGTGTGGTTGACATGCAGCACGAACGGCCGCAGCTGGGTGTAACGGATCACACTCACCGACGCCGGATCGGCGTTGACGCGCTGAAAGCTGTCCAGGTGCATGCCGTATGCGTCGGCGATTACCGACTTGATGACGTCGCCGTGAGTACAGGCCACCCATAGCGCGTCGCCGCCTTGCTCGCCCCCGTACTCCAAGCCCAGCCTGCGGTCGTGTTCGCGCACAGCGGACACCGCACGCGCCTGCACCTGCGCCAGGCCCTCTCCGCCGGGGAACACTGCAGCGCTTGGGTGAGCCTGAACCACCCGCCACAACGGCTCGCTCGCCAAGTCGCCGAGTTTGCGGCCCGTCCATTCGCCGTAGTCCACTTCGGCCAGCCGGTCCTCGATCACGGGTTGCAGGGACAGCGCCTCGGCGAGCGGTTCCAGCGTGCGGCGGCAGCGCTGCATTGGCGAGCAGATCAGCGCCCGGATCGGCAGCTCACCAATCCGATCGATCAGGCCCAGAGCCTGCTCGCGGCCCTTGTCGTCGAGGTCGACGCCCTCGGCGCGGCCAGCCAGAATGCCCGCGGTGTTCGAGGTGGATCGGCCGTGTCTTAGCAAGATCACAGTCATGTCGCCGCCACCGTACCTGGTGCGGGTAGCTGCCTGAGGATGCGACTAACGCGCGACCGGCGCCGCGTTCGCGACCGAGTCACGCACCGCCGCGGTCAGGCTGCGCTCGTCGGTGAGGTCGATGTCGACCAGGCTGCGGACCGACCTCGCGACCACATCCTCAGCCTGCGGAACCGGGCTGGCCAGGCGCGGCCGGTAAACCTCGACTACCAGTGATCGGTGCTCGATATGGAAGGAAAAGCTGCGTCCATCACCGACTTGACCGTATCCGCTTGCCAAAATGCCAGTCGAGATGTCTTCGACAGCAAACTCGTGGTCTGCGGTATACCTGTCAACGATGACGGTCATATCGCGACGATACCTCCCCAGTGCGACTGGATGCAGGCGACACGGTGATATTGCCCGCGA
>PLSK01000130.1:23482-25884 GCA_003165155.1 Mycobacterium sp.
CCGCCGGCGTCGCAGGACCCAGCCGGTGCGGTGCTGCCGCTGGGCGGACACCCGCAGGCAGCGGTCTTCGACAGCGCCACTCACCAATTGGCGGTTCTGAGCCCGGGCAGCGACCCCGCGGCACCGGCCAGCGTCGCCCTTTTTGGTGCCGCACCCCGTTTAGTAGCGCTGCCGGGGCCCGCAACCGCGTTGGCCGCCGACGACCGCGGCAGGGTCTACCTCGCCGCGCGCGGCGGCTACTTCGTGGTCGATCTGGCCGCTGCCCACGCGACACAGGTCAATATCGCCGACGCCCAGCAGGTCCAATTCACCGCGATCGCGCGCCGCGCCGACGGCAAGCTGGTGCTGGGCAGCGCCGACGGCAGCGTCTACACCCTGGCCTCGGCTCCCGACGCCGGCCCCGAACCCGGCTCAGCGACCATCGGCAGCCGAATCAAGATCTTTACTCGCGTTGATTCGCTTGTGACACAGGGCAATACGACAGCAGTTCTGGATCGCGGGCAGACTTCCCTGACCACGATCGGTGCCGACGGTCGTGCCGAGCAGGCACTGCGGGCCGGCGAAGGCGCAACCACCATGGCCGCCGACCCGCTGGGCCGGATCCTGGTGGCCGACACTCGCGGCGGCGAACTGCTGGTGTACGGCTGTTGTTCGCCGCGGACCCCGCTGATCTTGCGCCAGGCCTACCCGGTGCGTGAGGCGCCATTCGGTCTGGCCGGGTCGCGCGGATTGTCCTGGGTGTCCCAAACCGCATCGAACACCGTTATTGGTTACGATCTGACGACCGGAATTCCCCTCGAAAAGGTGCGATACCCAACCGTGCGGCAACCCAACTCGCTGGCCTTCGACGAAGCGTCGGACACCTTGTACGTGGTTTCCGGGTCGGGTGCCGGAGTCCAGGTCATCGAGCACGCAGCGGGCCCCCGGTGAGGCTGCCGGTGGGGTGGGAGACCGAGATGTCCGACGAATACGAGTGGGCGCCCTTGCGCCTGCCACCGGAGGTGACCAGGCTCAGCGCGTCCACGCGGCTGTCGATTGAGGCCGAGTACCGCGGCTGGGAGCTGACCCGGGTGCGGCTGTATACCGACGGAAGCAGGCGAGTCTTGTTGCGTCGTAAAAAATCTCGCGTACACAGCCAGCGGCCCGACCAGCCGGAATTGTGAGGTTTTACGGCTGGCAGCGCCGGTTGCTGTTTTTGGTGCCGCCCGAGCGCATCCACACGCTGGTTTTCGCCCTGCTGCGCGGTTTCACAGCCTTCGCCCCTGCGCGCCGTCTGCTGCACCGGCTCCTCGCCCCGGCCGATCCGGCGCTGGCCAGCACGGTGTTCGGCATTCGTTTTCCCGGCCCGCTCGGGCTGGCCGCCGGATTCGACAAGGACGGCGTGGGACTGCTCACCTGGGGTGCGTTGGGTTTCGGGTACGCAGAGGTCGGAACCGTCACCGCACATCCGCAGCCCGGCAACCCCGCGCCGCGGATGTTCCGGCTGCCCGCGGACCGCGCCCTGCTGAACCGGATGGGGTTCAACAACCACGGCGCCGGCGCGCTGGCAGTCCAGCTCGCGCGGCACCGGCCCGACGTGCCCATCGGGGTGAACATCGGCAAGACTAAGACAGCTCCGGTCGCCGACGCCGTCGACGACTACCGCGCCAGCGCCCGCCTGGTCGGTCCGCTGGCGTCGTATCTGGTGGTCAATGTCAGCTCGCCGAATACGCCGGGCCTGCGCGATCTGCAGGCGGTCGAGTCGCTGCGGCCCATCTTGTCGGCCGTCCTCGCTGAAGCCGCAGACACGCCGGTGCTGGTGAAGATCGCGCCCGACCTTTCCGATGCCGATACTGACGAAATCGCTGATCTGGCTGTCGAATTGGGCCTGGCCGGCATTGTGGCGACCAACACCACGGTGTCCCGCGACGGCTTGCTTACACCGGGGGCCGACGAACTGGGTGCCGGCGGCATCTCTGGTCCACCGGTGGCGCGGCGGGCCGCCGAGGTGCTGCGCCGCCTCTACGGCCGGGTGGGCGGTCGCCTCGTGCTGATCAGCGTTGGCGGCATCGAGACCGCCGATGACGCGTGGGATCGCATCACCGCCGGGGCGTCACTGTTGCAGGGCTACACGGGCTTCATCTACGGCGGGGGCATGTGGGCGAAGCACATTCACGACGGCATCGCCCGTCGCCTGCATGAGGGCGGGTTCGCCTCACTCAGCGACGCCGTAGGGTCGGCGGCCCCCAAACCCGGCGAGTCACCCGGATAGGACGAGTCGCCTGGGCGAGGATTTGACCCGTTCCCTCAAATTATTGAGTTTCGACCGCGAAATGGCGGGGTATTTGGGAGTATCGAGAGGGATTTGGGTCGGCGATGGGTCGAGGGGGCACCGTCATGTCATTTGTGACCGCTGTGCCGGA
>PLSK01000130.1:25889-30755 GCA_003165155.1 Mycobacterium sp.
AATTCCATGCTTTGAGCGCCGAAGCCGCGGCATTCCATGACGAACTTGTCAGCTTGATGAATGGTGGTGCGGCGGCATATCTCGACACCGAGGTCGCCAACGCCCGGCAGACCTCCGCGGCCATCAATCCAATTCTCGGCGGCTTGGGCTCGCTCCCCGGCGGCGGGAACTTGGGCCCGATTCTCAGTGGCGTCGGACAAGAAATCGGTGCCGCCCTGTCCGCTCAGATCAGCGGCTACGAGGTGTCGCTGCTGCCGGGGCTGTTCGCGGCCGGCGCAACCGCGTCCGCCGCCGGCGAGCCGTGGCAGATGCTGTTTGCCAATACCGGTGCCAACCTGCAAACCATCTACAACACCTGGGCCGCTCACCCGTTCCCGGTCCTGCACCAAATCATCAGCAACCAGGCGGGTTACGCGAATACGGTCGTCACCGGGATCACAACCACGCTGCAGAACTTCCCCACCACGCTGGCGAACGTACCGGCGAATATCGAACTCAGCATCCAGGGCACATCGACCTTTGTGCCTGCGATGCAGACATTCATCAACGAGCAGATCGGCTACGGCGACGCGGTCGGCGCGGTGCTGCCGGCCTTCGGCGCGGATTTACAGAAGACATTCCCCGCCTTCGAGTCCGACCTCGGGATGGCAGGCCAAGCGCTGATGACCGGTGACTTCCACGGTGCGGTGCAGGACATTCCGCGCGCCGCGCTTCGCCTCTTCCTGACCGGGGTCGACATCAGCAACCTGTCCTCAGTGAAGGTGGAAGGCCCGATCGGAGATCTGATCCCCCTAAGCTCGCTACCCTCAGAGGTGGAGCAGAGCTTCGTCAACTTGTTGCCGCCGGGCTCTATCCCCGAACAGATAGCGCAGAACTTCGTCAATGGGATAAACACGTCGGCGCTGCCGTTGGGTTTTGCGCTTATCGGTCCACCGATCGCCGGACTGGACGGACTCGCAACCGGCGCAACGGCATTTGGCGCGGCGGTGCAGACCGGCAACGGTGTAGCGGCGCTCGGCGCGCTCGTCGATATGCCGGCCTACGCCCTCAACGGGTTCCTCAATGGCGAAACCATCGTCGATCTGACGATTCCGGTGACCGAGACGGTGGATCTTCCCGGTCTCCCCCCCATCGGCCCCAGCACCCCGGTCGTGGTTCACCTGCCCTTCGACGGGATTCTTACCGCGCCGCAACCGATTCAGGCAACGATAGACAGCACCACCGGTCCTGTCACCGTCCCAATCGTCGAACTCGGCTTCGGCGGAACCCAATACGGCGGCCTGTTTCCTGAGCTGGTGAACTACATTCCCGAACAGATCGTCGCGGCGATCTCACCCCGTTAGAAGGGCGGTGGTTCGTCGTCGGGTGAGGGTGTGTGTTGTGCGGCTTGGTAGGCGGCTTGGCGGCGTCGGCGGTTGTGGTTGCGTTCGGTGGCTACCCGGTGGGCGCGGTCTTGGGTGCGGGTGTGGCGGCGTTTGGGCATCATCGCGGCGCGTTCGGGGCTGTAGGCGATGCGGTGATGGGTGTGGACGGCGGGCATCCCGGCGACCGGGGTGCACAGGGTGGGGAACAGCAGTGCGCTGCCCGGGGTGGTGACATACGTGTGCCCGGCCGGTGAAGTCAAGATCAGGGTGCCGTCGGGGAGTTGCTTTTCTTGCCAGCCGTAGAAAGTTTTCACCAAATGATGTGTACGGCAATAACATTTGAGATTCGCCGCATGCGTGGGCCCGCCCTGCGAGTACGGGACGGTGTGGTCCACATCGCAGTCGTGGGCCGGGTGGTCACAGCCGGGCCAGCGGCACGTCAGGTCGCGGCAGCGCACGAAATCGGCCAGCGCCTTGGAGGGGGTGTAGCGGGGTTCGGGTGGACTGTCGCCGGGATGGGTCAGCGGCACCAGTTTCGCGGTGCCGGCCAACTCGGCGATCAACTCCGCCGAGATGAGGCCGTCAGCGGCCATCTCGGACCCCGGCTGGGCCCCGCTGCCATCCAGGGTGGCCTGCTCGGCGATCACATGAAACACCACCGGCGACGACGCCCGGCGCGCCCCGGCCGCACAGTCGGATCGGCCACACCGGCAGCCCAACCGGTCAGCGCCGGCAGCCAGAGCGCCCAGGGCGTCGGCGCGGCGCTGATCGCGGGTCCGGGGGTCGTGCCCGCAGACCGTGGCCGCCAACGCATTCAATCGTTCGTCCAAGGCCATCCCGTCGGGCTGCAGCAGGGTGCCCGACAGCTCGCACAGCCCGTCGGTGCGCACGCCGATATAGACCTGACGGTCGGCCTGGTACTTGATGCGCTGGCGGACCGCGTCGCGGTCGGCTTTGACCACGATCTTGTCGATAGCACCGGCGAGCCGGCCGCGGCTCATCGAGGGCCAGCGCGCCACATTCGCGGCCAACTGTGAATCCACGGTGGCCATCAGCGCGGGGTCCTCGATCAGATCGGTGCGAAACACCATGGTCTGAAACATCCGGAAATCGATATCCCCGGCCTGAAAAACGTCACCCACCTTCGGCAGGCGTTCGCGCATCGCCCGGGCATACCGCAACCGACTCGCGGCCAGCCCTTGGCTGATCCGCAACGCCGCACCCACCTCAGCAGAAACCGCCTCCACGGTGTCAATCGCCCAGTCCTCAGTCTCCGAACACCGCGACAACCGATAAGAGAACAACTCCCCGACCGCGACCAACTGCGCCGCCGCAGCCCGATTCTCGACACGCGAGGCCGCACAAATCCGCTCCACCATCGCCGCCGACTCCTCGGTCGCCGACGGACAATGGCGCTCCAGCCGATCGTCCATCATCGCGGCGAACTCATCAGGATCGAACATGTGTTCGAGTGTGCCACGACCCGCCGACAAGGGACTGTCGACAAGGGACACACCGACATTGATTATGTCTGCTCGTAAGTCCCGTAGATCACAGCGCGCGCAATGGCGTGCTGGAACAGGTTGAATCCCAGAAACGCCGGGCTGGCGTCCTCCCTGAGATCGAGCTTGTCGACATCCACGGCGTGCACGGCGACGTAGTAGCGGTGCACGCCGTGGCCGGCGGGCGGCGCGGCGCCAACGTAGCGGCGCATGCCGGCGTCGTTGACCAGCTGCAGGGCACCGCCTGGTAGCTCATTTCCGTCACCCGCGTCGGCGGGCAACTCGGTGACGTCGGCCGGCAGGTTCGCCACCGCCCAGTGCCAGAACCCGGACAGCGTCGGGGCGTCGGGGTCATAGACGGTGACCGCGAAGCTGCGGGTCTTGTCGGGGAATCCCGACCAGCTCAGCTGCGGGCTGACATCCTCTCCCCCGGCGCCCATAATCCCGCTGATCTGCGGGGTACCGAGCGGTTGACCGTCGGTAAGCGAGTTCGAGGTCAGGCTGAACGTCGGCAGCTTCGGCAGTGCGTCGTACGGGTCGACCGGCAAGCTCATTGAAGGTCCTCTCGTTAGCAGTGTGTCAAGAAGTGTGCCAGCACATCGGTGCCGAACCTCAGCGCATCGATGGGCACCCGCTCATCGACGCCGTGGAACAGAGAGGCGAAATCCAATTCCGGTGGCAACCGCAGGGGGGCGAAGCCGAAGCACCGAATACCCAAGCGCGCGAACGCTTTCGCATCGGTACCACCGGAAAGCATATAGGGCACCGTGCGGGCGTCGGGGTCCAGGGCCAGCAGCGCGGCGTTCATGGCGTCGACGAGATCGCCGTCGAATGTCGTTTCATACGACGGCAAGTCCTTGATCCACTCCCGCGTCACGTCGGGGCCGATCAACTCGTCGATCTCGGCCTCGAACGCCGCCTGCCGACCGGGCAGCACGCGGCAGTCCACCACCGCTTCCGCGGTCGCCGGGATGACGTTGGCCTTGTACCCGGCCTTGAGCATCGTGGGGTTTGCGGTGTCGTGCAGTATCGCCTTCAGCATGCGAGCCATCGGGCCAAGTTTTTCGATGGCGCCCGCCAAATCCGAGGCTTCGGCGTCGAACGTCAGGCCGGTCTCCTCGCTGATGGCAGCCAAGAACTCCACGACGGTTGGGGTGCGCACCAGCGGAAACTGGTGCCGACCCACCCGGGCGACGGCCTCAGCGACGGCGGTGACCGCGTTGTGGTCGTGCACCATCGACCCGTGCCCCGCCTGGCCGCGGGCGCTCAACCGCATCCACTGNNCGAACAGATCGGGCCGATTGTCGACCAACCAGTGCGAGCCGTAGCTGCCGCCGTGCTCTTCGTCGGCGACGAAGGCAAACACCAGGTCGCGTGGCGGCACGATGCCGGCCTGCTTCAGCTGCCGGGCGACCACGATCGTCATGCCCACCATGTCCTTCATGTCGACCGCGCCACGGCCCCAGACGTAGCCGTCCTCGATCGCGCCCGAAAAGGGGTGCACGCTCCATTCGGCCGGCTCGGCCGGCACCACGTCGAGATGCCCATGGACGAGCAGGGCGCCACGGGATCTGTCGGCGCCCTCCAATCGGGCGAATACATTGCCCCGGCCGGGCGCACCGGATTCAACATATTCAGGCCGGTAGCCCACCTCCGCAAGCTGTTCGGCAACCCACTTGGCGCACTCGGCCTCGCCTTGCGTGGTCTCGGGTTCACCGGTGTTGGTGGTATCAAATCGAATCAATCTGCTGACAACCTGGACCACGTCGTCGCTGGGGTTGCCGGGGACTCCGGTCTCAGTTGTCACAGTCACCAGTCCTACCACTGCCAGACCGGCGGGGCTCGGCGCCAGTTGGGTTGGGCGCTCGCGGGCTGATCCGCTAGCCTTAGCTGCCGACCCATGCGGTTTGGTCTTGTCCGAGTGGCGGAATGGCAGACGCGCTAGCTTGAGGTGCTAGTGCCCTACTAATGGGCGTGGGGGTTCAAGTCCCCCCTCGGAC
>PLSK01000316.1 GCA_003165155.1 Mycobacterium sp.
AGTTTTCAAATAACGTGACAGCGCCAGTCAAATAATGTGACCCGCACGGCCTGGCTGCATGCGGGATTGCCGTGGCAGGCCGGGTGTATGACGGTGGACTGTCAGTGCGGCTCCGCACAGCAGGCCACCCATCTGGTCGCGGCCCTGATCGCCGCCGATGTGATCGGGGTGGGCGTTGCCTGCGGAGTGGAGGCGATGAGCCGGGTCCCGCTGGGCGCCAGCGTCGGCGAGCACGCGGGGCCGCGGCGGCCGCTGTCGTGGGATATCGACCTCCCCGACCAATTCGAGGCCGCCGAGCGGATCGCGCGGCGGCGCGGACTGAGCCGCGCCGACCTCGAAGACCTCGGCGTGCGCTCGCAAAACCTGGCCGCGCAGGCGTGGGAGCAGGGCCGATTCGATCGGGAGGTGATCGCGGTCAGCGTCGCGCCGCAAGACGACGAAGAACACCACACTGGCGATACGCACGAAGTGCGCCGCGATCAGGGGCTGCGTGAGACGACCCATGCATCGTTGGCGGCGCTGGCACCGGTGATCGAGGGGGGAATCCACACCGCCGGCACATCCTCGCAGATCTCCGACGGCGCCGCGGCGGTGCTGCTGATGGACCAGGCACCCGCCCATGCGCTCGGGCTCACCCCGCGCGCACGGATCGTCGCGCAGTGCCTGGTCGGATCCGAACCGCACTTCCACCTCGACGGCCCGGTGCAGGCCACGACCCGGGTACTCGAACGCAGCGGCATGGCGATCGGTGATCTGGATCTGTTCGAGGTCAACGAAGCGTTCGCCTCGGTCGCGCTGTCGTGGGCGTGCGTGCATCGTCCGGATACCGACCGGGTGAACGTCAACGGAGGTGCGATCGCGCTGGGGCACCCGGTGGGGAGCACCGGCGCCCGGTTGATCACCACGGCGCTGCACGAGCTCGAACGCCGCGACGGCTCTACCGCGTTGATCACCATGTGCAACGGTGGGGCGCTCGCGACCGCAACCATCATCGAACGCCTCTGAGCAATCCCGGTCATTACGGGCTGGTGGAGTGGGCGATGAAGCCGATCATCTCCGTCGGACGCGCCAGGTAGCCGTCGTATCCGCAATGCGCGATCTCCTCAATCCCGGCGCATACTCAACAACGGTGGCCTAGTTTTCGAAGAGCGCCCCACGGGCCTGGTTCAACGAGCTTCGACATCTGGTGGGCCAGGAGGAGATCAGGGTGAACATCAATCGACCGATCGTGGTCGGAGTCGACGATTCCGCATCGTCGTTGGAAGCGGTCCGCTGGGCAGCCGAGGCTGCCGTGCGTCGCGAGTCGCCCCTGGTATTGGTCTCCGCACTGCTGACGCCGGGACACTACGGCGTTCCCACCGCCATCCCGTCGGGCTACTTCGACAACCAGGAAATCGAAAGCAAGAAGATCCTCGAACACGCCGCCGACGTCGCCGCCCGGGCCGCCCGGGGGCGCACCCTGGCGATCGAGACCGACCTGCGCCGCGGTCCCGTCATCGGAGTGCTCCTCGACCACGTCCAGACCGCAGAAATGGTAGTGCTCGGCTGGCGTGGCATCGACGAATTCACCGGGATGCTCGTCGGGTCCGTCGCGGCCGCTCTCACCACCCACGGACTGTGCCCCGTCGCGGTGATCCGTGGACTGCCAGGACCAGAGGAGCCTGCTCTGGACGGCCCGGTAGTGGTCGGTGTCGACGGGACCAACAACAGCGAACCCGCCATCCGCGCGGCATTCGAAGAGGCCTCCCTGCGAGGCGCCACCCTGGTCGCCGTGCACGCGTGGTCCGACTACAAACTCTCAATCTTCTTCCCCGACGACAACGAATTCGACTGGGCGCCCCACGAACGCGCCGCGCAGGCAACCCTGTCGCAGACCCTCGCCGGCTGGTGCCAGGACTACCCCCATGTGACAGTGCAGACAGTGACCGTGCCAGATCGTCCGGTACGGAACCTCCTCGCGCAGGCCGAAGATGCGCAGCTGCTGGTGGTGGGTAGTCACGGACGTGGGGGTTACACAAGCATGCTCATCGGATCGACTAGCCGCGCGCTGTTGCAGAGCGCGCAATGCCCGTTGATGATCGCCCGCTGATGATCGCCCGCGAATCCGATTGAGCCTCGAGGGGCTCGCACTAGGGGGAGGTCTTCATTACTGCCGTTCGCGGGCAGATCTTGACTGATATTCAATCTATGTGAGGGGCGTTGGGCCTGTCTTGTCGGCCGGCAGGCGGCATCGTCAAGTTGTTTGAAAATGATTGTGGCGCAGTTGATGTTAGTTGNNCTCGGTCTTTCATGCCGCTGCGGTGGCAATAACTTCGTCCCAGACCGCGAAGCTGACGGTCATCTCGGTTCGCCATTGGGGTGCACTGATCAGATGACGACGGGGACGAAAGTGCTGCCGGATGTGGCTGAAAGCAAACAGGAACCGTTGAGCCTGCCCAGGTGAGGCGAAGCGTTTCATCACCCGTTCCCGGATCCTGGTCGGCTGATGAGAGTTCTCAGCCCGGTTATTGAGGTACTTGCAGCGGCGATGGGTCACCGACGGCAAAAGCTCGCGGTGAGCGACCCCGTAGCTGGCCAGCTTGTCGGTCACCAGCACGCGCGGCACGTACCGCAGGCCCTTGAGCAGTTTACGGAAGAACCGCTGGGCTGCTTTGGCGTTTCGCCGCGACTGCACCAGGATGTCGAGCACGTTGCCGTGCTGGTCGACCGCGCGCCACAGGTAATGGGTGATGCCGTTGATCTTGACGAAAACCTCGTCGAGGTGCCATTTGTCGCCGGGGCGGGGGCGGCGCCGACGCCGCTGGTTGGCATAGTCCGGCCCGAACTTGGCACACCAGGACCGGATCGTCTCGTAGGTGACCACCACACCGCGCGCCCACATCAACTCCTCGACGTCGCGCAGGCTCAGCGCGAAACGGTGATACAGCCACACCGCATGCCCGATGATTTCGATCGGGAACCGATAGCCCTTGTATCTTGCCGCAATCGCCACAGCGACCAATCCTGGCAGCACCACACCTGGCCAACAACTTGACGATGCCCCTGGCAATCACTGCCAACTGGCCCGGCGGCTGGTGGCTCGATCCAGTCATCGGCCTGGGCATCGCCACCGCCGCAATCTGGGAAGGCATCCAATCCTGGCGCGGTGAGACGTGCGAATGCTAACCGCCCAGCCGACGAGGCTACCCAGGTATTCGTCCCGTCTTCCAGGGTTAGAAATAACGAGGCATCATCAGGGGTTCACTTTCGTTCACCCGTCCGGCCTTCCCCTCGCCCGGTTGCTCCCCCAGACGGAACAGGGGCCCTTAGGCTTCTACCCTGAGCTTCGCGCCCCAACGGACAAGACCCGTCGACGCATGCCAGGGCGGGGATCGACCTTGAACACTGATCGAGAACTACGCACCCGGCATGACCGGCCTCCAATCTGCGAGTTCACTTGCTATGCGCGACCTCGTGTCGCACGTGAGGATTTTCATTACTGATAATCCAGCGCCGCGATGACGGCACGCACCAGCACCGAGTCGGTGTCACGGTCCTCATCGCGCCCAGCCAGGCCCGCTAGATTCGTAGAAACCTTGGCGGCCGACAGCCGCGAAGTACCCGACGGGCCTCGGCCCCAGTTCAGGTGCGGGAAACCAGGTGTCGATCACCGTCCCATCGGCGGCGATGGTCGCCAGCCCGATGCCCGCAGCAGAAGTCACGGTCCAACAGGCTACTGTGAGGCTCGTGGGCCTGGATCTGCGTGGCGACCCGGTCGCGTTGACCGCGGCACTGGTCGACATTCCCAGCGAATCGCGCCACGAGGCCCTCATTGCCGACGAGATCGAGGCCGCGCTGCGCGAGCAGACCACCGGATTCGAGATCGTGCGTAACGGCAACGCGGTGTTGGCCCGCACTCACCGCGACAAACCGTCGCGGGTGCTGTTGGCCGGCCACATCGATACGGTGCCCGTGGCCGGTAACTTGCCCAGCCGGCGCGACGGTGACGAGTTGCACGGCTGCGGAACCTCTGACATGAAATCCGGCGACGCCGTGCTCCTGCACCTGGCCGCCACCGTCGACGAACCCGCCCACGACATCACGCTGGTGCTCTATGACTGCGAGGAAATAGCGCACGCCGCCAACGGTTTGGGCCGCATCGAACGTGAACTGCCCGACTGGCTGCACGCCGACGTCGCGATTCTCGGGGAACCGACTGGCGGCTATATCGAGGCCGGCTGTCAGGGTTTCCTACGCGTCGTCGTCAGCACCACCGGCGCCCGCGCCCATTCGGCGCGGGCGTTCTTGGGCGACAACGCAATCCACAAACTCGGCGCGGTCCTCGACCGGCTCGCCGGCTACCGGGCCCGCAGCGTCGACATCGACGGCTGCACGTACCGCGAGGGCCTCTCGGCGGTGTTCATCGACGGCGGCGTGGCGGGCAACGTCATCCCCGACACCGCATCGGTGACGCTGGACTTCCGCTTCGCGCCTGACCGCACCGTGGCGCAGGCGTTGGACCATGTGCGCGAGGTGCTCGACGGGCTTGACGTGGCGATCGAACAGACCGACGCGGCAGCAGGTGCGCTGCCCGGGCTCACTAAGCCCGCCGCGGCGGCGCTGGTAGCCGCGGCCGGCGGAAACGTGCGCGCCAAATACGGCTGGACCGACGTGGCCCGGTTCGCCGCGCTGGGCATTCCGGCGCTCAACTACGGCCCCGGCGATCCAAACCTCGCGCACCGTGCAGACGAGAAAGTGCCGGTCGCACAGATCACCGCCGCGACCGAGGTGCTGCGGTCCTACCTGACCGGCCGGCCCCCGCTGCGCTGAGCCTGCGCGGTGGGTCAAGTTTCGTACACCGATACCAGTGGGCTGGCGACTACGGATACGGCAGGCATCTGTTCGGCACGATCGCCGACGGTCTCGCGGCGGCGGTCAACATGACCGAATCGACCCACTGCTGGCCGCGGTGATCCGCGCACCCAGTCGGTCAGCTCTGTCGCGCAATCGGCGACCGGATCCAGGACCAGCAGGGCTTCCTTCGCCGGGTCGGGCGTGATGGCGGTGCGGCCGTCCGGGTCGAACCACAGGCGGGTCAGCGGGGAGGGTAGCCGCCGCTGCCAGCGGCAGAAGCACCCCTCTCGTCATCGACGGGTATTCGTGCCTCGTCGCTCTCATGCAAAGGGTAGCCGCCGCTTGAGGATCTCGAGCAGGCGCGGGATCGAATCGAGATCGAGCAGATTCAGGGCCTCGAGCCCCGTGAGCTTACGAACGAGATCGATGCCGGCCTGCGTGTTCGCGGTAGGCCCCGTGACGATATCGGGCTCGATCTTGAAGGCTTCGCGAACTCCGACCACTGCGTAGGGGTCCGAGGCGCAGAGCACGGTACAGCAGACGTTGGCGCCGAGCATGCGCACGGCGGTATCTCCGTTGTACGGTTCGAGCGGTGACGCCCCGGCCTCGGCCACGAGGATATCGGCCTCGCGCGCAGCGATCGTCGCCAGCATGTGCTCCATCGCGCGCGCGAAACGTGTTGGGGGCACGACAGTCGAGGGCAAGCCCGCATCCACGAAATCGATGATGGTGTCCGCGCCGGCATCGCCAAATGCGAGCACGTCTCGGTAGCGTCCTGCGCCGGTAAACTTGGCGCCCGCGACGTTGAATCCCGCACGTTTGAGCTCGTGGACGATGATGCGTCCCGTCGTCGTCTTGCCGGCCGACATCGACGTCCCGATGAGCAGCACGACGGGCATCGAGAAGTGCGTCTGCGGCGTGGGCCCGACGAAGTCGTCCATCGTGAGCTTGCGGCCGTCGCGCAGCACGTGTCCCGAGTAGCTCAGGCTCATGAGCCGGGGCAGCGTGGGTGCGACCGACAGGGCCTTGCCGAACAGCCCAGCTGCGGTGAGCGCCTCCATCGAGCCGTCGTCGCCGATGGCCGCCCAATCCCCGTTCGTCTCGAGCGTGGCGGCGCGCTTGCCGAACGCACCGACCGCAGGCGTGCCTTCCATTGCCTCGACGATCCTGCCGTTCGTGAGCTCGAACCTGTAAAGCGATGAGGGCCTGCCCGTCACAGTCGCGACGATATAGTCGCCGTCCGCCCATTGATCGCGCGGCAGCTCTGCGACGTCGAACCCCGTTTGTTGCAGATCCGCAATGCGCGTGAGGGAAGTGAAGACGTACCGAGTCAGCTTGTCAATCCTTCGTGAGCGAGGGTGCGAGCAGGAGCAACGTGAGCAGCGCCGTGCGCTCGATGGTGTGATCGATGTCCAGATGCTCGTGATGTGCGTGGGCGCCGTCGCCGACGGGACCCAAGCCGTCGAGCGTCGCGGTATACAGGCTCGTCGTGTTGCCGTCGGACGCCCCGCCCGCGGCACCCTGGGTGAGCTCGAGGCCGAGCTCGGCGCCGAGGCGCTGCGCGAGCTGCCACAGGGCGCGATTGCGCGGCGTCGGCTCGAGCGCGGGCCGACCGATCCTGCCTTCAACGATAAGCGTGGTGCCGGGCGAGGTCGGCTTGAGCGTCCGTATCTCGGCATCGACGCGCTCGGCATCGGCCTGGCGGGCAATCCGGACATCCACGACCGCGCGGCTCTCCGGTGCAATGACGTTCGGGCGCAGCCCGCCGTCGACCATGCCGACATTGACGGTGATGCCGCGGGCCGGATCGTTGAGCGCGAAGAGCTTCTGGATGACGTGGGAGAGCTCCAGTATCGCGCTCACGCCCCTCTCTGGGTCGAGACCCGCGTGTGCCGCCCGGCCTTTGACGGTGATCGTGTACCTTCCGACGCCTTTACGCGCCGTCTTCAGCGCCCCTGCATGCCCGAGCGACGGCTCGAGAATCAGGGCCCGGTCCGCAGCGCGCGCGAGCCGCACGATGTACGGCGCCGACTCCCGGCTGCCGATTTCCTCATCGGAATTGAGGAACACGATCGGTACCACCGACATAGAAAGGCCCAGGGCTTCGATCGCGCGCAGCGCGAACGCCAGCTCGGCGAGGCCGCCCTTCATGTCAAACACGCCCGGGCCGCGCACGTGCCGCCCGTCGTACTCAAAGGGCATCGTCCGCAAGGTTCCGACCGGCCACACGGTGTCGTAATGTCCGATCACGAGCTGCTGGCGCGCCTGCCGCTTCCGGCCGCGCGGGCGCGCAATCAGATGGCCGCCGGTCCGCCGCCCGGCGACGAACCGAGTCGCGAAGCCTCGCGCCTCGAGCTCCGCCGCAAGCAGCGATCGCACACCGGACTGGCTCCCCGGGTCCGACGACGGCGATTCGGCACGCACGAGATCGCCGAGAAACGCGACCAGCGGTTCGCGCTGCGCGCGCAGATAGTCGAGTACCGCGGCGCTGCTTGCCGGCATCGGGACGCTCAGTGGCGCATGTCGGCCGGGAACGGAAACCCGTGCGTCACGTCGATGACCGCAAAACGCCCGGGGTACAGGTACGCGAGCTGCGGCACTTCGAGCAGAATTTCGGCGTCGTCACGATCGCTCGACCGCAGCGCGGCAGGATCGACGTGCGCGGCAACGATGCGACCGGCGACCAGCGCGTTCCGGCCGAAACCCTCGACGATTCGCTCGAGCGCGCATTCGAGAAACAGATAGCCGTTGCGGACGAACACGCCGTCCACTTCGGTCGCGGCGAAGGTATCGAGCATACCGACGATGGGCTTCGTGTCCTCGCAGCGCGGCGCCGCCGTTAGGCTCGTCGCGACGACGTCGGTGTGGCGCGGATAGGTGACGGTGAAGCTTCGCGTGCGCTCGACGTTGCGAAACGTGGCATGGCTCGGCGTGCAAACGAAACCGAAGTAGTTGTCCCAACCGAGTGGAAACGCCATGTGCTTGGGCGCAAGGTTGGGCGTGCCGTTGGGGTCGATCGTGCCGATGAGCACGAGCGGGGCGACCGTGAAGCAGCGGTCCCAGACGGAATGGTTGAGATCGAGGGTTTTGAGGTCGGCATAGCGATCGTCAGACATTGCGCAACTCCTCGCGGCCCGTTGGGCGCCATACTAGCGCCGCCTATCGTAGCCCGCCTCCCGATGTCCCTGAATCACGGGTTGTACCTATCTCAGTCGGGCACGACGCCCGACGTGAGCTCGACGGGACGCTCCTCAAGGCGTAATCGAGCAGCGCCCAATCGGGCCGCAGAACGAAATCGAAATGCCAGACGTGGGGTTCTGTGAACGTCTTCGGATCCGGCCGGCCCATAACGCGAGTTTGACGATGGGTAGACCGACGACAAGCAGCAGCGATGCAGTGGGGTGCGATCGTCGAGTCCCGATTGGTTGCCGCCGCTGGCGGGAGCACGGTGTTGACGGTGAGTGTCAGCGGCTGCATGCCGGGGTAGCCGGGGTGAACCTCACAGGGTGTCTGCGCGGTGATCGGTAACCAACGTTTGGCGGCTTGGTCTCCGAGATGCTGCACAGCTGCGAGTCGCGCATCGCTCGGGTGGGTGGGCACAATGTCGACCCGGTCACCGGCGTGCAAACCGGCCATCAGATTCGCGTCGTTCAGTGGCGAGGCGGACAGCGGGTGCTGGTTGATCGGCCGCTTCGTCGGACGTGAGCGTCGAAGCCACATCAGCTCGTGGGCTGACATTGGGCCGGTGAAGCCCAATTTTCGGTCGTCGCATCAGGTACGAATAAGGCTGTGCCACAACGGCATAAGGAATACAGCGTACCGGTAATCATGCATATTCAAATCCGTCGTATTCGTGCTATCGCCAGTGGCAGGGGAGTGGCTCGCGCCCCGCCGGCAAACAGGTGCGGCCGGTCCAGCAGTCCCATGCCCCTCGTCCTACCAGGAGCCACCGACATTTCTGGCATGCGTTTCTGAGCGCGGTCGGTCAGGTTGATGTGCTGAGAGGCCGAACGTCCCCGCGCAATCGGCATCCCTGGACCGGAACAACTGCTGGCCTTGGGGCGACATCAACAATCTGCTCGTTCAGACGCGACGTGGCAGCATGGGCGCATAGAACTACTCCAGTCTGCACGCAGTAGCGGCGTGGGCAATGGCATAAAGGATTCGTCAAGGATTGGCAGTTGTCGAACGTGCTGGTTGACTTGCCTCGAGCGGGGGTGCAGCATTTTCTTGCAAGTACCTCGTTAGGTGAGGCGTCTGTACGGACACAGGCCACTGACCCCGAACGTCGAGAGACGCCCCCGGTCAGGACAGCTCTTCTCGGACTAAGGGATGAGCCCAAGTGGCTTCCCGCCCCCACGTGTGGGATACGTCGTGCAGTGCCGAAGCTCTGACGAGAGGGGTGTCTGCCCAGCCGGTTTCGGCTGCGACAGTCCGTCCTTGTGTGCTGTGACCAGGCGCCCGCGCGCGTCCCGGCTGTGAGGAGGTGGGGATCGACAATGACTTTGGGTGATAGTCCGTATCCGAGTCCGAATTTGCCCCTACTCGGGTCGCGGCCCAGCATTCACCGTCACATTCTGAATTCACGCTGCTCTTAAACCCTCGACTGGGCCGCCTTTTCCGGTCGACGGATAGTGCATGCCCAATTCCGGTGTGGACGGACATTTGTTTTGGTCCGCGGCCTTTCCCGGGAGGACGCCATGACCATTTCCGCATTTATTTACCGTTTCGATCCCGCTGGCAGGTCGACTGAGTCCCCAACCTCAGGTGGGGGACGTGTGCGTCGGTTCGTTGCCCGACACCGCCTCACCGACGAGGAGCGCAAGAACCTGCGCGACTACTACCGCCGCAACCGCGTGCAGTCACGCGAAAGGGGGCAGCGATGACACTCAGTGTGATTTGGGGGACCGGTTCGTCCGCGCGCACCTGGAGCCTGAGCCTGCCCGGCATCACCGCCCTGGCGGAGTCGCTGCCGACCCTTGCCGGTGTCAGCCTGTCGACCCCGGCCACGGTCAAGCGGGCGCTGGGCATGGCTGAGCCGGTTCTCATGTTCGCTGCCGAGGCGGCCGGAGCGGGGATTCCCGAGCTGCTCTTGGTGGTTGCCGCAGTGCAAGTCGCCAAGCACATGCTGTCTCCGGCCTGCCCCGCAGAGCCCGAACCGTCGCCCACCTCGTCTCGGGGCGCCGCCGGCGTGACCCTAGGTGCGGCCTGACCATGTCCACCACCACTGGGCACCGACGCCGGCTCTGGGGGCGGTCGCGTCCACCGGCGGGGCGGCTAGTTCCGATACCGGTGTCCCACAACGAGTGTGGGCGATCGTGCTCACGGCCGGGTCCGTGTGTGTGCCTGCGCGTGCTGACCGTGCGAGCGATGCTGCGCGACGGCATGGACCCGGCGGCGGTCGCAGCGGTCACCGGTGTGCCGCGGGTATTGGTCGATGTGATCTTCGCCGAGGATCTCAACCGGCACTAGCGGTAACCCCCCAACACTTCCGCAAAAAATAACCAGCAGCATAGCTACGTGATTGGAAGGCATGAGCGATGGGCAGCATGGCCGTTTCGCAGGTTCTCGCCAAGATCGTGGCCTTCCTGCGCAGCGGATACCCCGAGGGCGTCCCGCGCACTGACTACTTTCCGCTGTTGGCGTTGTTGCCTCGGCGATTGTGCGAGGACGAAGTTGTGGCGGTTGCCTCCGAGCTGGCGGCCCGCGGGATGATGCCGATCGAGGGGACCGATATTCGGGTTGCGATCACTAAGATCACCCACGAGTTGCCCTCAGAAACTGATATCGACCGGGTTAAGCGGCAGCTGGAAGCCAGCGGATGGCCGATCCGCGAGTGGGCGTCCCCTTATCAGCGGAGCGAATCTGGTCCCTTTGGCCACCGGAGAGGAGTCAGGCGGCCGGTGATCGGTGCGGGCGGTGTCCTTGGCCGCGCAGCTCGGTTTCGACGTCGAACGAGTAGGCGCCGTAGTTGAGGCGGGCGAGTGGCTCGTGTTAGCCCGCGGGCGTCTGTCTTCCGAATGGCTGCCCGCCGTTTACCTATTGGCTGTAGCTACTGGCGGCGACTGCGGCGTAAGACTTGTCGGCCGAGCCGGTCAAGCGACGACAGTTGCGCCATCACCTGATTGTAAGCCTTACCCGCACATGGCATCGCGACGGCATCGTCAAGTTGTTGGCCAGGTGTGGTGCTGCCAGGATTGGTCGCTGTGGCGATGGCATCGTCAAGTTGTTTGAAAATGATTGTGGCGCAGTTGATGTTAGTTGCTTCGGTGGCCAAATATATTGGCTTACTCGGTCTTTCATGCCGCTGCGGTGGCAATGATCTCATGCCAGACCGCGAAGCGGCTGGTCATCTCGGTTCGCCATTGGGGCGCGCTGATCAGATGACGACGGGAACCAAAGTGCTCTCGGATGCTGCCGAACGCAAACAGGAACCGTTGGGCCTGTCCAGGTGAGGCGAAGCGTTTCATCACCCGTTCCCGGACCCTGGTCGGCTGATGGGAGTTCTCGGCGCGGTTGTTGAGGTACTTGCAGCGGCGGTGGGTCACCGACGGCAAAAGCTCGCGGTGAGCGAGCTGATAGCTGGCCAGCTTGTCGGTGACCAGCACGCGCGGCACGTACCGCAGCCCCTTGAGCAGTTTGCGGAAAAACCGCTTGGCCGCCACTGCGTTACGGCGCGACTGTACGAGGATGTCGAGCACGTCGCCGTGCTGGTCGACCGCGCGCCAC